>JAUNCP010000058.1 GCA_030526535.1 Clostridia bacterium
CAATAAGTGAAAATGTAACCTGGGGACAAAGAAAAAGATTTGCTGACGGGAAAGTATCTCTTCCCTACAAAAATTTTTTAGGATACGAAAAAGGCAAAGATGACGTTCCTAAAATAATAGAGAAAGAAGCTAAGATCGTAAGATTAATATACAGATTATTTCTTGAAGGGAAAACAATATCTGCAATAACCAAGCATCTTACTGATAACAAAATACCAACTCCGGTCGGAAAAGAAAAGTGGTATACAACCACAGTGCGAAGCATTTTAACTAACGAAAAATACAAAGGTGACGCTCTTCTTCAGAAATGCTATACGATTGATTTTTTAACAAAAAAGACAAAGAAAAACGAAGGCGAATCACAGCTGCAGAAGTATTTTTTCAAGCAAAATTATTTGCTGGGAATGTGGCGGATTTTATGGGCCAAAAGTGTGGCATTCTACTGATAAATACAGAAAAACAATTTGGCAGTGCAATAATAAATTCAAAAACAAAGAAAAATGCAAAACTCCTAATTTAACCGAAGAACAGATAAAAGAGGAGTTTGTAAAAGAATTTAATCGGCTGATTGCGAACAAAGATGAAATTATTAAGGACTGCGAGAATGCTATTTTAGAACTTACAAATACAGAAAACATTGATGCCAAAATATCAAAACTTCAAGAAGAAAATGAGGCTTTGATAAACCTAATGAAAAATCTCATATATGAAAATTCAAGAAAAGCTATCAATCAAGACGAATACAATAAAAAATATGATTCTTATACCGAGAAGCACGAAAAAATTAAAAATGCAATTTCTAAATTAGAAGAGAAAAAGCAAAACTTAAAAGTTCGCAGAGAAAAAATATCTTTATTCATGGATAACTTAAGAAAAACTGGCTCTATTATATCTGAGTTTAATGAAATCCTGTGGCACACTATGGTAGAAAATGTCATAATTCACGATAATAAAAAAATGGAGTTTAGGTTTAAAAATTTGGATTAAAATAAAGCTACTAACACAGTTAATAGCTTTTTTAATATTAAAAACTCCCACATTATTATGCTGCAACATATTTGTACCATTCTACTTCTTTTGTATTTAAATCATATTTATGTACAAATCCTTCACCCATCGCTGTAAATAAACAACTGTCATAACACAATATAGAATTCGGTTCAAAATTAGATTTAAAATCAGTAAGTATCTTTAACCCTTTGCCATCAAAAAGCAATAACGATGTTTTTGTTGCAATATACACGACATTTTCGTAAGAAATACAAGCCTTTGGGTAACCAATAATATTAGATATTTTATTGGTTGTACAGTTATTATGAGTAGTCACAAGTTCGCATATCTTACCATTCCCTTCTCCAAAATGTTCCGAACCGGTAATTACAAAGCACTTATCCTTTATTTTAAAGAAACCGCGACAATTTTCGTTTAAAATACCAATTCTTGATGTATCTCGCGGAGGCAAAAATATATACATAAACATACCTCCATATTCTAAACTATCTACATTTTCAAAAATACCTTTTAGTACATTCTCTTTCACCGGTAATTTACTAAAAGGACAATTGCATTTTATGATGCTAGATTTGCAAAAAGGACAATTTCTAGATATCCCAATATAATCTTTAGGGATATTCGGTAAAAATCTTACTATTCCTCCCCATTCACCGTAATCAATTCCCTCAAAAACGCCCTTATCAATTGACAATTTACTTACCAAAGGACTATGAGTCACACAAGAATCAGCGACAGCTACTACATCATTATGTACAACTATATTGAATTTTGTGTATTTGCCAAACGGATGTTTTAGTACCTGTTGTTCTGAACATTTTACAAAATCAGAACTCATCACAAGCGCCTGTGTAAATGGTGAAAACATATAATATATCGTCATCAATAAAAATACTTTTAATGTTATTTTTTTATTATTTCTTTTCATATGTATCACTCTTTTCAAAAAATTGCTGTAAAAACATTTCATTTACCTCTGTAATATCCACTGCGCAAAAATTATATAATTGGGAATCTTTGGGTAACGTTTCTCCTAATCCATGGGTTCTAATGTTTTCTTTCACTTTCTTCTCATCACATGGTTCACATTTTTTAGTTATTAATTTAATTTTGCCGCCTTGTTGCATCTCTTTATACGAAAGATACAAAATCATAAAATTTTTAACTACAAAATCACAATCTCCAGGACTAGAAAAATTTTTATACCCTCTGCACCCCATAACATGTGTATGAGCTACAGCAGCAAGATTTTGCTTATTATATTTGAAAATGTTACTATGATTAACCTCATTTCTTTTACATTGTGTGTACGGTTTAGTATAACGATACTTTCCATTTTCAGTTTTATAAATACCGCAACCATACTCATACTCATCAATTTGATATATAGTAGGATTTGAAAAAACATCTATTCCGAAATGTACAGCTGCATTATCCATACTATCAAACTCTTCTTCGCCAAATTCAACGCTATCAGTGTAAATACTATAATCAAATTGTTCATTTATTCCATTGTTCATCGCCAAAACATTCATTGTATTAAACATAGCTACCAAAAACATCGTACAAGAAATTTGTTTGATAAGCTTGCCAATAAATACTTTAGTCATAATTCTACCACCTTCTGTTTATTGTTGTATACTAAAAAATAAGTAGCCTCCTTTTTCTACTATTTCTCATTATACCAAAACAACACATAAAATGTCAAATTATGTAATAACTCTTGAAAATAAAAAAACACAAAGCAAAGCTTAAAAGTCCGCAGAGAAAAATATCTTTATTCATGAATAACTTAAGAAAAACTGGCACCGTTATATCCGAGTTCGATGAAACCCTGTGGCATACTATGGTGGAAAATGTAGTGGTTGATAGCAGCGACAAAATTAATTTTATTTTAAAGTCAGCTAAATAGTTGTGATTTCTAAATAAATATGGTATAATATATGTAAATTAATTTGTTTCAACAAAGAAATATAACTTTTTTGAAGGTTATTTATGAAAAAATTTTTAAGTACAGTAGTAAGTGTTTTATTTGTTGCGGGTAATGTTTTTAGCGTAGAAGCCAAAGATATAAAAGTAGAAGAAGCACAAAACTGGTTAAACAACACATATTCAAATTCTAAAGGTTATAAATCTTTAAATATTGACGGAAATCCGGGAACAATTACTTCATGCGCGTTGGTGTCTGCTCTTCAGATAGAGTTGGGTATTGATCCAACGGGCATTTTTGGTCCAAAAACAGAAGAAAAATTCAATTCCGTATGCGGAAGTTTAAAATTTGGAAATCGTGACTCAGACAAGCCTTACATAAGGATACTTCAGCATGGGCTTTTTTGTAAGGGATATAATCCTACAGAAGTAAGCGGGAATTTTGGCGAAAAAACATCTGCTGCGATTATAAAATTAAAAAAAGATGCCGGCTTTACAGACACAAAGGATGCGACTGTAGACGGGATGTGGATGAAGGCCATACTTAGCTCAGATGCATATGTGTGCAGAAATAGGGGAGATAAAACTATTTGTAACATACAAAGGGGTTTGAATAGAGAATACAGTAGATATTCAGGAATAATCCCGTGCGATGGTCATTATTCCCGAGATACAAATAAAGCACTAATTAGTGCATTTC
>JAUNCP010000059.1:0-482 GCA_030526535.1 Clostridia bacterium
TAATAAAACAATATAATTTTAATGATAATCAATATAATTTTAGAATTTGGGATACTCCTGGTAAAGAAGGAATTGAATCTTTGTGCACAGCATTTATTAAATATGGTAATGATGTAATAATTTTAACCGTAGCTTATGATGATTCAGATTGGAAAAATAGCATTAATAATCGTCTGGAATATGTAAATGAAATTGTTTATGAAGAAAACCCTGTGAAAGTAGTTATTACAAAAAGCGATATAGATGAAGATGAGAGAAGATTTAAAAAGGAAGATGTAGAAGAATATCTCAGTAATATTAGTGAAGAAACCTATCAAAATCTAGAAATTAACAAAACGGTAATTGAAACAAGTGCTAAAAATGATACTGGTATAAACCATCAAGATGGTGAAGAACGTAATCTTGAAACCTGCTTAGAGGATTATTTATTGAATTTGTTTGACAAACAAAAAACGGAATGCGAAGAAGAATACGAAGAAGAA
>JAUNCP010000059.1:564-885 GCA_030526535.1 Clostridia bacterium
AGAAGAAAACAAAGAAGAAGAAGAACACAACGACAAAGACAACGGCAACGACAAAGACAACACCAAACAAAATATAGAAAATAAAACCTGGAAAACATTAAAACGTGTAGGTATTCCCGGATTAATAGTTCTTGCGGTTGTTACATCTATAGTGGTATTTAAGGATAAAATCAAAAGCCTTTTTTCAAACAAAAAAACAGTAGAAACACCGGCGTGTAAAGTCAAAAACTCGGCGATATAAAACTTTAAATATATTTGTGAAAAATATATTCGGAAAAAGCCAAAACAAAAAACCGATAGTTAAAAGAATTAAAACCACTA
>JAUNCP010000059.1:895-3627 GCA_030526535.1 Clostridia bacterium
TTAATTAACTTATTTACTAAAAAAATAAATCGCTCTGATTTCTCAGAGTGATTTTTATATGCCCGAAACCACGCAATAGCGCGTAGTTCAGCGATAGCAAAAAAAGGTGTAACCGCCTAACAATCGGAGCGCTAATTTATTTTATTAATAACTAGTAAGTGTTAGAGCATATTTCTAAAATTTTGTTTTTTAATTTTTGGAAATCTTGTTCAACCGATGGCTTTTGATTCATATTTCTTAAAATTGCTGCAGGATGAATTGTTGGCATGAACCATATGCCTTTTTTCTTATAAAAAGTACCATGATCCCTTGTTATCTTTATATTTTCATCGATTATCTTCATTGAGGCTATTCTTCCTACAGCAACTACTATTTTCGGACTCAAAAGCTTAAATTGATTCCGTAGCCAATCGATACATAACTCTTGTTCGATTGGCAAAGGATCTCGATTTTTCGGCGGACGGCACTTTACAATATTCGCTATATATATATTTTTTTCTCGGTTTAATCCTATTTCAGATAGCATGGAATCTAAAAGTTTTCCGGACCTTCCGACGAAAGGTTTTCCTTGTAAATCTTCTTGTTCGCCCGGCCCTTCTCCTATAAACATTACTTCGGCGTTTTCATTTCCGTATCCAAAAACTAAATTTGTCCTAGTTTTGCACAAATCGCATTTCGTACAATTAATACAATTATTTTTTAAACTTTCCCAAGAATTAAACATTATTTTTGACACCAACTTTTTTACACGTTAAATCGGAATAATACAACATCGCCGTCTTGCATTATATATTCTTTACCTTCTGAGCGTACCAAACCTTTCTCTTTTGCATTTGCAATAGACCCGCATTCCATTAACGTTTCAAATGAAACTACTTCTGCACGTATAAATCCTCTCTCAAAGTCAGTATGAATTTTTCCTGCCGCTTGAGGAGCTTTCGTGCCCTTTTTTATTGTCCACGCTCTTACTTCGGGCTTTCCGGCTGTTAAATAAGATATTAAACCCAAAAGGCTGTAGCAAGCTGAAACAAGCCTATCTAATCCTGATTTTTTAAATCCTATTTCTTGTAAAAATTCTATTTTTTCGTTTTCGCTCATTTCAGAAATTTGAGCTTCTAATTCGGCACATATCGGAACAACAATGGAGTTTTCATCGGAAGCGATTGATAATACTTGATTATATTTTTTATTTTTGGAAATATCTTCGGAAAAATCTTCCTCTGACATGTTTGTGGCATATATTGTTGGTTTTGTTGTTAACAGGTCTAAAGTGTTTACATATTCTTTTTCTTCTTCTGTAAAATCTATGGATTTGGCAGGTAAACCTTTTTGCAAAACATTCAAAATGTTTTTACAAATTTTTAATTCAAATTCATACTTTTTATCAGATTTTAACAGCTTTTCGATTTTCTGTATTCTTTTTTCAATCGATTCCATATCAGAGAAAATGAGCTCTAAATTTATTATTTCAATATCGTTTTTAGGGTTTACTTCTCCGTTTACGTGAACGATATTTTCATTTTCGAAACATCTTACTACGTGAACAATCGCATCCACTTCTCTTATGTTTGATAAAAATTTATTTCCTAATCCTTCACCTTTGGCAGCACCTTTTACGAGCCCGGCTATGTCGACAAATTCTATTGTTGCAGGTGTGATTTTATCCGGCTTATATATTTCGGCTAATTTTTTTAATCTTTCATCCGGAACAGCAACGATGCCAACATTCGGTTCTACAGTACAAAAAGGATAATTTGCCGAAATCGCACCGGCATTCGTTATAGCGTTAAAAAGAGTGCTTTTCCCAACATTTGGCAAGCCTACAATTCCTATTTTCATAACTACTCATTCCTATCATTCTTATTTTTAAATACATTAAAATAATACGTCTTAATCAACTTTTTATCAATAAAATTATATCAGTATCGCTGATTTATAAATTGAATATTTTTTTAATATATGTATTAGTTTAATATGAATTTTTGAATTTAAATAAAGAGCTTTACTTTTTTAGTATATATGATATAATAACTTGCGAACAAATTTTATTCTTTTGTGTATAGATGACAAAAGATGAGAATTTTAAAAAATACTTTTTAAGGAGATGGGAAAAAATGAAATTAAAAAAATTATTTTTAAGGCGATGTAGCAAAATTTTTTCGGGTATCTGTGCGTTTACATTATTTACTTTTGGCAACGCAAAAGCGTTTAGCAGTACAACTCACAGATATGTTACGGAAACAAGTATAAAAACTATTTCTAATATCAATCAAGATATTCGTTTCAATGAATATGAACGCAGCGTTATATCAGATTACAGTCTAAAACCCGATGAAGACGAAATTGAGGGAGCATATAAATTCCACTTTTTTAATCCCGTCAACGAAAAAAATTTTATGGGAGAAAAAAAGTCGGCGAGTTCCAAGTGTGATGAGCATTTTTCGGAAGCAATAAAACATTTTAAATGTGGGGATAAGATAATGGCATTACAGGAGCTTGGAAGAGCAATACATTTTATGGAAGACTTAAATACGCCGGTTCATACGGGATATTCTAAGCCTGTAGATGCGGTATTGATGTTTCCTCTTCATATAAGATTTGAAAAAATATGCGATGATATCTGCGAGGAATGTAAATCCGATATTAAATCCGAAAATTTGAAATATTATGAAGAAAATGAGCTTTCTGATATTTCCAAAAACAGTGCCTCAATATCCGGTGACAATTACTGG
>JAUNCP010000060.1:0-1155 GCA_030526535.1 Clostridia bacterium
CAAACTCATTCAAAAATAAAGTCCCGCAAAATTATATAAGAAAACAAACACTTACAAATTGCGAGAGATTTATAACAGAAGAATTAAAAAATTTAGAATCAAGAATTTTATATGCGAGAGATAGAGTGCAAGAGGTAGAATATCAAATTTTTGAAAGAGTTCGTTTGCAAGTAGCTAAAGAATTACCTAAAATTGTAAAATCAGCTAATACTATAGCAAAATTAGATATAATAAGGTCTTTGGCGGAAGTTGCATTTAAAAACAATTATGTTAAACCGGAAATAAATAACGGTGATAAAATATTAATAAAAGAGGGAAGACATCCTGTTGTTGAATTGTTGCTAAAGAATGTGCCATTCGTTCCAAACAATGCTAATTTGGATAATTCTGAAAACATGGTTTCTATAATAACAGGTCCAAATATGGCAGGAAAATCTACTTATATGCGTCAAACCGCCATAATAGTTTTAATGGCTCAAATTGGGAGTTTCGTCCCTGCCGATAAAGCTGAAATCGGAGTTGTGGACAGTATTTTTACAAGGATAGGGGCTTCTGATGATTTAGCTTCCGGGCAGTCCACATTTATGCTTGAAATGAATGAAGTTGCAGATATTTTAAAAAATGCAACCAAAAAAAGCTTGCTTATTTTAGATGAAATAGGCAGAGGGACGTCTACATTTGACGGTATGAGTATAGCTAAAGCGGTTCTTGAGTATGTATCTGACAATAAAAGACTAGGCGCAAAGACTCTTTTTGCTACACATTACCACGAATTAACTTCTATGGTTAATGATTTCAGTAATATAAAAAATTATAATATAGCTGTAAAAAAGCATGGCGATGATATTACTTTTTTAAGAAGAATAGTTCCCGGTGCTGCCGACGACAGTTACGGAATAGAGGTTGCAAAATTGTCCGGAATTCCAGATTCTATTATTTCAAGAGCAAAAGTTATACTCAAAGAAATCGAATCGGAAAATAAGTTTACAGAAAGTCCTAAGATTACAGAAAATAGTAACTCAAATGTACAATTGCAGCTATCTAATTCTTATGGAAACGAAGAAAAAATAATGGAAAAATTAAAATCTATAGATGTAAGTGTTTTAACACCCATTGAATCAATTAATATTTTATATGAATTAGTTAAATATTGTA
>JAUNCP010000060.1:1165-3553 GCA_030526535.1 Clostridia bacterium
ATTAATTTTTAAAATTTATCGGGAGATTTATATATGAAAAAAATAAATGTATTAAATAATCAAACCGCTCAACTTATTGCGGCGGGTGAAGTTGTAGAAAATCCCGCATCGGTTGTTAAAGAACTTCTCGAAAACGCAATAGATTCCGGTGCAAACAGAATAGAACTGGAAATAAAAAACGGCGGTATAAAATATATAAAAGTCTCTGATAACGGAAGCGGAATATTTAGAGATGATGTAAGAAATGCTTTTTTGCGTCACGCCACCAGCAAATTGCGTTCGGCTGAAGATTTAAAAAATATAAATTCACTAGGATTTCGTGGTGAGGCACTAGCATCTATATGTGCTGTATCTAAAGTTGAAGTTATAACTAAATCCAAAAACGAACAAATTGGAACGCATTATTATATAACAGGTGGAGTTTCGGGAAAGCTCGAAGACATAGGCTGTTCTGACGGAACAACGATAATAGTTAAAGATTTGTTTTTTAATACACCTGCAAGGATGAAATTCTTAAAAAAAGATGTTTCGGAAGCGAATTCTTGTGCCGCACTTATAGATAAACTTGCACTTTCGCACCCCGAAATTTCATTTAAGTTTATAAGAGACGGTAAAAATGCACTTTGCACATCCGGAAATGGTAAATTGAGTTCTGCAATTTATTCTGTGTGCGGAAAAGATTTTTTTAATAGTTTAATTGAAACAAATTATGAATTAAACGGAATTAATGTCTGTGGTTTTATAACAAAACCTGTTTTTTCAAAGTCAACTCGCAGCATGCAATATTTTTTTGTAAACGGAAGATATATAAAAAACAAATCTATTTCTACAGCGCTGGAAGAGGCTTTTAAAAACTCAATAATGGTAGGTAAATTTCCAGGTGCCGTACTATATCTAAAAATCTCTCCGGAGTTAATTGATGTAAATGTTCACCCTACTAAAACAGAAATTAAATTTGCAAACGAAAAATCCGTATTTGAAACTATATACTATGCTGTTAAGTCTTCTCTTATGTCGCAAAAAAATGCTTTAAGCGATACTAATATTCAAAATTTAAAAGCAAATGATATATCAAGGGATATTTTTAATATGAATATTCCAAAGCCAAAATTTAAAGATACAGCTTTGTTTAGAGTTTTACAACAAATTAAACATGATACTAATAAAGAGGATTCAAATACAATAAATTTAAACCTTGAAAATAATTCAAAAAAAATCCGTAAAAATAAATCTGAAGAAACAAATATTAATGAAAAACTTGTCAAAAACGTGGATTTTGGAATAGATAATGAATGCGATGATAAAAAAGAAATAAATATTATGAATGAATTTAATGATGATTTGAAAACTAATCACACAATTAATAAATTTCCGGAAAATTCCGAAAAAATTATTAAAAACGAAACATTTTTTAATAAAGCTGAAAGTGAAAAAATAAATATAGTGGGCGAAATATTTGATTGTTATATAATTGTAGAATATAAGAGCGATATGATACTGATTGATAAACATGCGGCTCACGAAAGATTATTGTTTGAAAAGCTGAAGAAAAATGATAAATGTTCGGGTATGCAAAACATTTTGAAACCCATTATGGTTACATTGGAAAAGAAAGAATATGGTGCATTAATTGAAAATCAAGAATTAATTTTGAATGCAGGCTTTTTAATTGAAGATTTCGGTGATGGCACAGTTATGGTCAGAAGTATTCCGATGTATGTAAATTTACCGGAAGTTTCGGATATAATGTCGGAAATAGCAAATTATATACTGAACAATAAAAAAGATATAGCAACAAAAAAATTGGATTGGATTTATCACAATATTGCTTGCAGAAGTGCTATAAAAGCCGGAAAAGAAAGTTCAAAAGAAGAAATTTTAGAGCTTGTGAAAAATTTAATATTAAATCCTGATGTAAGTTATTGCCCACATGGAAGACCTATATTTGTTTCAATTACCAAAAATTCAATAGAAAAGAAATTCGGGAGATTATAGAATTATGGAAAATTTAAAGATACCTGTTATAAGTATCATTGGCCCTACAGCCTCGGGTAAAACCGACTTAGCGTTAAGTTTAGCTTTAAATTTGGATACCGAAATAATTTCCGCTGATTCTATGCAAATATATAAAGAATTCAATATATTGTCCGCTAAGCCTGAAAAAGAAAAATTAAATTTAGTTAAGCATTATTTAATTGATTTTTTAAGTGTTTCAGAAGAATTTAGTGTTTCCAACTTTATAAATATGGCCGAAAAACATATAAAAGGAATTTATTTAAAAGGAAAAATTCCTATATTGGTAGGCGGTACAGGACTTTATATAGATTCACTTTTAAAAGGCCTGAAATTCGAAAATAAAAAATACTGTGCAAATAATGAGCTTATAAA
>JAUNCP010000061.1 GCA_030526535.1 Clostridia bacterium
ATATTTTATCCATAAGCGAAAAAGTTATATCGATGTGCCAAAACAATACCGTCGATAAAAAAGACGTTAAGCTTGGATTTTGGGCAAAAACTTTGTCTAAATTTGCGTCATCAAACAACAGAGGTGTTGCGATGGATGAACCTTATAAATTGCAATTAGCAATAAATCTTGCGGGGCTTCCAAGAATTTTATTTGCGTGCTTTTGCTCTGCAATTACAAAGCTTTTCGGCATGAAAGGTGTTTTTTATAAAATCGCCGGAAACGGAATAGACGGAATAGACGGATTTTATATGAATTCCTCTTTCGATTTATATCACGATATCGCTTTGCTAAATCCAAAAAATCCTGGAAAAGTTTGCGACGAAATTCAAAAAGAACTTGGAATTAATTCTATGATTGTTGATGCTAATGATTTTGGTGTTGAAATTTTAGGAAAATCAAATAGCCTAGAAGGTTTATCTAACGAATTTCTGTCTTTATTAATAAAAGACAACCCGGCAGGGCAGTCGAATGAGCTTACTCCGTTCATCTTAATTAAAAAGGTCGCAAAAGAAAATGAAAATTCTATAGATAATTCAAACAATAATTTAGAAAAATCAGAAAAAGTTGAAGAAGATAAGTAATTTAATGTTGACAAATTCAAAAAAATGCATTATAATTTGTAACAGTAGATTATAGGCGTACAAGATTTCGCTTTATATATATAAGGAGGTGCCAAAAATGGCAATAGTACCCAAGAGAAAACATTCTAAAGCAAGAAGAAATAAAAGACGTTCTAACGTTTGGAAACTCGAAGCTCCTGCATTAAGCAAATGCAGTAAATGTGGCGGATTTAAGCTTATTCACAGAGTATGTAAAGCTTGCGGACACTACAAAGGTAGAGAAGTCGTTAAAAAAGAAGCTTAGATAAAAAATTTTCTTCTGTTGTAGTGAAACAGTTTTAAATTGATTATTTGTTAATGGTTAGAGGAGGAGTAATCCTTCTCTATTTTGAATTAAAATAAAAATTGGATGTGAAATATATAATGTCTAAACCAGTTATTGCGTTTGTAGGAAGACCAAATGTCGGAAAATCTACACTTTTTAATAAACTTATCGGAAAACGTCTTTCGATAGTTGACGATACACCAGGTGTTACAAGAGATCGTGTTTACGGGGAATGCGAGTGGCGTAATCAAAAACTTTCTTTGATAGACACCGGAGGAATAGAATTCGGCGATAGTCACGATGTGATTTTAAACGAAATTTATAATCAAGCTACAATGGCTATTGACCTTGCCGATGTAATAGTTTTGGTTACGAATATCAAAGACGGAATTGTGTCTTCCGATATAGAAATTGCCAATATACTGAAAAAATCAGGGAAGCCAATAATTTTATGTGTTAACAAAGCTGATTCGGTAGGCAAAGATGATTGTAATTTTTACGAATTCTATAATTTGGGTCTCGGAGACCCAATAAAAGTTTCTTCTGTACATGGACACGGAACAGGCGACCTATTAGACGAAATATTTAAATATATACCGATTTCTGAAAACGATAGCGAAGAAGAAAATGATAAAATTTCTGTTGCTGTAATAGGAAAACCTAACGTCGGGAAATCTTCGCTCATAAATTATATTTCAGGAATAAATCGCAGCATAGTATCAGACATTGCAGGAACAACAAGAGATACTATAGACACAACTATTTCGAATGAATTTGGAAATTATAATTTTATAGATACTGCCGGAATACGTCGCAAAAATAAAATCACTGATAAAATCGAAAAATACAGTATAATCCGTGCTAAATTAGCAATAGAGCGTTCGGACGTTTGCGTTATAATGATAGACGCAAAAGAGGGAGTAACAGAGCAAGATACTAAAATTGCTGGAATTGCTCACGAAGCCGGAAAAGCTAGCGTTATTGTAATTAATAAATGGGACAGCATAGAAAAAGACGTTAAAACAATGGATGAATATGTAAAGAAAATAAAAAAAGAGTTATTGTTTATATCGTATGCTCCTGTCGTATTTATTTCAGTAAAAACCGGACAAAGAGTAAACGAAATTTTTGATAATATAAACAACGTTTATAAATTCAGTAATATGCGCATATCTACCGGTACATTAAACGACGTTTTATCACAATTAATTGTAAAAACTCCTACTCCAACACATAAAGGCAAACGTTTAAAAATATACTATATGACACAAGTAAGTGTCTGTCCGCCAACGTTTGTATTTTTTGTAAACAAGGCTGAGTTATTTCATTTTTCTTATAAGCATTATATAGAAAATAATTTAAGAGAAATTTTTAATTTTTTGGGTACACACATAAGATTTATAGTAAGAGAAAAATCAGAAAAAAATTTTGAACCTAAAATATAAAATCATATCGGAAAGGAAAATATTATGATTTTTTGGAACCATTTTATATTAATTTTTATAATATCAGCTATCTCGTATGCTATAGGTTGTATAAATACTTCTCTTGCTATTACAAAAATTTTAAAAATAGGAAACGATATTAGAAGTGTTGGAAGCGGAAATGCCGGATTTACGAATGTTTTACGAACAATGGGCAAAAAAATGGCTATTTTTACGTTTTTGGGAGATTTTTTAAAAGGTATTTTAGCTGTTTGGATTACGTCAATGATTGTAATGTCAAGTCAAGCGTTTCAGAATAATGAAAATTTGATATTATCTGCAAAATACATTTCGGGTATGATGTGTGTAATAGGTCATATTTATCCTTGTTTCTTTAAATTTAAAGGTGGACAAGGCGTTTTAACAACTTGGGCAACAATGTTTTTAATCGATTGGCGAGTTGCAATAGTATTGATAACAGTATTTTTAATAACTCTATTAATAACTAAAATCGTATCGTTGGCATCTGTAATGGCCGCAATTTCTTATCCTATATCGACATTTTTAATTTGCTTTTTTTCAGATTACTTGAAAACAAGAGAATTATATAGTCTTCTTTTTCCGACAATTGTATCTTTTATAGTCGGTTCGCTGGTTTTATATAAACACAAAAGTAACATTGCAAGACTTTTAAACGGAGAAGAAAAGAAAATATCCGTACATAAAAAATAATGGAGTGAGAATCAATGCAATCATATATAATTCATTTTATTCGTCATGGAATGACACAAGGTAATGTAAACGGACAATACGTAGGTGTTCTTGATATTCCTGTATGCGAAGAAGGTATAAAGAAACTAAATGACTTAAAAAGTAGTTTTAAATATCCAAATGTTCAAGAAATATATTCAAGTCCATTGATAAGATGCATAAAAACTGCCGAGATAATTTATCCTAATCAGAAATGTAATATTATAGACGACCTTAGAGAATGTGATTTTGGCGATTGGGAAGGTAAAACACCGTCTGAACTAAACGATAATCCTTTATATCATCAGTGGATAAAACGATCAGGAGAAATAGCTCCTCCAAACGGAGAAAGTTTGACTGATTTTTATAAAAGGATTTGTAAAGCATTTGAATTAGTTGTAGAATCAAT
>JAUNCP010000062.1 GCA_030526535.1 Clostridia bacterium
TAGGATTTATAAGAAGTATTGTAGAAACAGGACGTAATTATGTAATAACATTGCTTACAATACTTGTATCGTCCACAAGCCGCAAGGAAGAATTTAAAGCAGACAAGGTTGCGTATAAATTAGGCTACGGCGAAGCTCTGTTATCAGCACTTTATAAGTTATACGATATAGAAATGTCAGATAAGAAAAAATTACTTGAAAAATTGCAGTCATCACACCCCAAGACAGCATTCAGAATCGAAGCACTTGAAAAAATGTTTGAATGTGAAGAAGTTGTCGCATAAGGGTACACCCTTTATGGTTGTCGGCGTTAAACCGATAAATTTCAAAAAAGCAGACGGAAAACAGGTCCGTCTGCTTTTGTCTTGACTTTTTATATTTTTCTCATTTATTCCCGATAGCTTTTTTTAAACATTGTTGTCATGTTGTAATTTTAAGCTAACACGGTCAAAAACCAAGTAAACAGACTTTCGCGGCATATACTCGCTTTGCTCCGTTATTCCACGCTTCTGTTGACATGGTTTTTATAGCCCGTGTTTTGGCATAATTACGAACATTGACAACTTAATATTTTAAAATTTAAAGTTATTGGAGGAATGTAAAATGAAAGAAAATTTTAAGTATTTCAACCCGACACCAAGAACACTGGAGGAACTGAAAAAGCAGTACAGAAAACTGGTATTTCAGCACCACCCCGACAAGGGCGGGGACGCCGAAAAAATGAAAGCAGTCAATAATGAATATGACGCGCTTTTTTCAAAATTGAAAGACGTACATCAGACGAAAGACGGCGAAACCTACACAGCTAAACAGACATCAGCAGAAACAGCCGACCAATTCAAAGACTTGATAAACGAGTTAATGAAAATGGACGATATAGAAATCGAAATAATCGGTTGTTTCGTATGGGTAACAGGTAACACCAAGATACATAAAGAGAAATTGAAAGAATTAAAATTTCAATGGCATAGCAAAAAACTTGCGTGGTATTTAAAACCCGAAAATTACAGACGTAAAAGCCGTAGGAATTACGAATTTGACGAAATTCGCGAGATGTACGGAACGAGCGGAAAAGCACACAGCAAAGGAACAGACAAGATTGAAGCAACAACCGCTTGAAATTTTAAAACCGAAGCGGGATAAAAACCCGCTTCGGTAAATAAAAAAATCGGTAGCAACTTTTAAAAAGTTGCATTTGAAGTATTGCATTATTAAAAATTATGACATATAATGCAAGTCAGAAATAGCATATCAATATACGAGCGTAAAAACGCGTTTTAACGCCTTTTATATTATTGGTGACACTTTATGTGTCCTAATGCATAAAAAGCCGTTAAAACGAATTTTAAGAGGTTGTTTTTTTAGGGGGAGTTTTTATGAGCTATGAAAGTGTTATAACATACACATTATCGCAAGGCGGTTACTGGCACATTAACAAACCGCTTGCGCGTGCAATACGGCTTAAATACCACCGTGTTGCTTATGCAGTTAATAAGCGAATATAATTATTATAAGAGCAAAGAAACCTTGACGGAGGACGGATATTTTTATTCTACTGTTGAGCATTTGGAAAGTGAAACTTGCTTGTCGGGACACGAACAAAGAAAAGCAATAAACATGCTTGCGGAACTTAACATTTTAAAAGTTGTATCAAAGGGCATACCCGCAAAAAGGCATTTCAAAATAAACTTTGAAGCTATTGCAGAGGTTTTTAATAATCTTGATACAAACAAGCGGAAAAGCCTCAAATTTCAAGTCATTAAAAATTTTAACGGCAAGCGGTGAAAAAGATAAATCGCAAGCGGAAGAAAATTTTAACACAAATAATAAAATATATAAAGACGATATAATAAGACTGAAAGATTATATAAATAACTCAAATCTTGAAGCGGGAGCGCAAAAAGAGTTAGAAAAGGAATTTGAAAGGCTTGAAATCAATTTGACGGACGATTTTATTCAAATACTTTCGGAAAGTGCATATAAACGTTTACTTTTTATGCGTGCGGGTGTAACAAGCGTGTTTTGTTCGGCGCATAAATACAAGTTGCATTATTTAAGCGCAAACAAATTGATTACACTTTTTGACCGATATTCAGACGTGGCAAAGAATACGGAAATAAACGAGCCTGTCAAGTATTTTAAGAAAATGCTTGTTGAATATCTTGACGAGCAAGCAACAGCATAAAATCTCATATTATATATAAAACAGCAATATCTGTAATTGGATATTGTTGTTTTTTGATAAAATCTACAAAATATATTTTTGCATATTGTTGAAAAGTCAAATTTTGTATTGTATTTATGGCGTTTCTGTGGTATACTATAATAGCTACATGAACTCGACAATTTAACAAGGGATATATTATCAAAGGGGGTACTATACCCTTTTGCTTTTATGCTTTAACTTTTGAATTTGGTAAAAATGCAAATTCCACCGGTTAGAGTGTAAGAGGATATATCCCATTCTGATTGAGTTTGTGTAGCAACAATCGGAGTTTGCATTTTTCGGTGTGCAGCTTCGATAGTTGCACACCTTTTTTAATTTACGGAAATACGAAAGGAGTATTGCTAAGTTTCCTCATGAAAGCGTGTGTAATACATAAATAATATGAGGAGGATTTTATATGAAAAAGATAACGGTTTTTCTTTTAGTTATATGTTTGCTTTTGAGCGTGAATACTTTCGCCGCTGATAATTATACGATTGTAGAAATGTCAGAGTTTGCAGATGTTGATAATTTCTCGGAAGGTCTATGCGCTGTGCAGGACAAAGTTTCAAAACGGTGGGGCTTTGTTGATGTTAACAAAAATTGGGTGATTTCACCGCAGTTTCAAAGTGCAAGTTATTTTAAAAATGATGTATGTACAGTTAATACGGTTGACGGAGAAACAGTTTTGATTAACAGAAACGGAGAAATTGTTTTTAAATGTTCAGAATACAATAGTAAAGCAGATAGCGATAAGATATTTCTTGAAAAACATGGTCAATATAAAATAGTATTTGAAAATTCAGGCTCAGACCGCATACCTTATTATGTTACTTTGCTTAATAGTAACTATTTCACTATTACGCCGAATGATGTGAAACTATGTGCTTTTAAGGGGGGAAGTCAAACTTTATTTTGGGAAAATAATCAAAAAAAGATATATAACTACAAAGGGATAGAAATTACAGATAAATTATCTGGAAATGTTGATATATCTGGTGATAAGTTGCTTGTTAATAACAAATACGTTATAGGTTTCGGAGAAAGCGGGAAAAAACTTATTGCATTTAATATTGACGGTAATAAAATAGCTGAATTTGATACACCAACAGTAGATATTAGAAATATATCTTTGTCGGGAGATATAATAATTATAAAGGGAAATTATATTGATACATTAGTTTACAATATTCCTCTTAATAAACAAATAGGGACATATAGCGAAAATGACAATGTGAAAACATATTATGATAAATTTTTTACTGTAAAAAAGAACAATGGTACATCAGCTCTATATTCT
>JAUNCP010000007.1 GCA_030526535.1 Clostridia bacterium
TACCGTTTAATGTGGTAAAATACAAAAAACGGTGGGGAATTTTAGCGGGCGTATTCCTATTTTTATTTATTTTATTTATGTTTTCGACATATATTTGGAGTATAAAAGTTTTCGGAAATGAAACTATACCGGAAGAAGAAATATTAAGCGTTTTCGAAGAACTTGGAGTTTCCTGTGGCAGTTTAAAAAATAAAATAGATTTTCCCATAATAGAGCAAATTGCTATGACTAAATTAGATAAAATTTCATGGCTTTCGGTTAATTTAAGCGGCAGTTGCGTAAATATATTAATAAAGGAAAAATTAACAAAACCGGAGTTCACAATAAACGATAACGAACCCTGCAATATTATTTCCGCAAAAGATGGTCAAATTATAAGATTTGAAACATATCAAGGCGAGCCGGCTATACAAGTTGGAGATACTGTTACAAAAGGTCAATTACTTATAAGCGGAATATGTGAAAATCAAGATTTGGAAAGTCATTTCGTAAATGCTGATGCAAAAGTCTTGGCAAAAACTACGAATAAAATAACCAAAGAAATTCCTATAAACTGCACAGAAGAAAAAAACACAGGGAAAGTCATTGAAAAAAATCGCATAAAATTTTTCGGAATAGAATTGCCTTCTTTTAATTTTTGGAGTAATATAGATGATAGCTTTCAGCCCGAATTTTCATATAAAACACTAAAATTTTTCGGAAAAGATATTCCTATAAAAATATATAAAGAAATTTGGCGTGAAAAAGTATTTAACAGCAGAAAATTGACACCTGATGAAGCTATAAATAAAGCTCGAGATTTAGCCATTAATGATGAAAAATCAAATTTAAAAAACACGAAAATATTGAGCGAATCGGTAGAAATTTCGGAAGAAAAAGAAAATTATAAAATATCTTTTACCTTTTCATGTATAGAAAATATATCTAAAAAAGAAAAAATATTTTTTGAATAATAAAAATATTAAGAATGTGATTGGTTGTTTTGCACAAAAAAATTCAAATACGACCGTTTATTTTTTGTTAAAAAAACATTTGACAAGTCATTAAAAATCATTTATAATTTATAATTGTAAGATATTGAATAAATGTTTGCATAGTAGTGTTATATTTTAAAACATTTGCATAAAATATCCGGTTCCAATACACATTGCCATTTTGTGCGATTTTATGAGGTTTACTGTTGTACTTGGCAAATGAATTATATAACTGTAAAATTAACACATACAAACTTTATAATTTAATATACTCATATCAGCAGAGAGGAAGATTAAATTGGTAGATAGGACAAAAGTAATAATTGTTGACAGACAAAAAGAAGTAAAAGTTCCCACAGGCATCAGAATGTTAATCAGAAGATGTTGCAATGCTGTTTTAAAAATGGAAGAATTTAAAGGTTCTGCAGAAATCAGTGTAACATTAGTTGACAATGCTTACATACAAGGTCTTAACAAGCAATACAGAAATAAAGATGTTCCAACTGATGTTTTGTCTTTCCCCATGAATGAAAAATCAGGAACATTCGAAGTAGACCCTGAAACAAATGTCAAGATTTTGGGTGATATTGTAATTTCAATGGAAAAAGTTGTTGAGCAATGTAAATTTTACGGACATACAATGCGTAGGGAAATCGCTTTCTTGGTAGCACATGGCCTTTTGCATTTACTCGGATATGACCATAAAAACGGAGGGCTTGAAAAACGTCGCATGCGTGACCGTGAAGAACGTGTGCTTTCGCTACTCGGATTTTCAAACGCAATTTCTTACATATCGGATAAAAGATAATGTTAATCAAATTATTGAAAGGTTTCGGTTGTGCTTTAAGAGGAATATTTTATACACTGAAAAACGAACGACACATGAGGATTCATGCTGTCGCTTTGGTTTATGTGATGTTTTTTTCTGTATTTTTCAATTTGAGTGCTGAAAAATATGCAATTTTGTTGCTAACCGGAGCTCTGGTTATCGTGTCGGAAATAATCAACAGTGCAATTGAAAGCGTAGTTGACATTTGTAAAAATGAATACAGTATTATTGCAAAAATCGCAAAGGATATGGCTGCCGGTGCTGTTTTAATATCTGCAATTTTTTCGGTAATAATAGCAATATTGTTTTTTAATGATATATCAGGATATGTAAATATTTTGAAATTTTTCTTAAAGTATCCAATCATGCTACTGTTTGTCGGTATGTTTAGTATTTTCAGTTTTATATACATAACTATAGGTTCTACGGAAATAAAAAATCGTATAAAAAAATTTATAACTACTTTAAAACATCTAAAAGGCGGTAATTTAAATGGAAGCAGCGACAACAACAAAAACTAAATCTCTGTTTGTATCGGTATTAGGAACTCCAAATGTAGGAAAATCCTCTTTAATAAATGCACTGGTAAACTCAAAAGTTTCTATTGTTTCTTCTAAACCTCAAACCACACGAAATAAAATCAGAGGTATTTTGACTGTTGATGATTCGCAAATCGTTTTTATAGACACACCCGGTCTTCACAATCCAAAAACACATTTGGGCGACTATATGATTTCGGAAATTTACAGTTCTTTTTCAGGTACGGACGCTTGTATACACGTAATTGATGCAACTAAAAATATAACCGAATATGACAAAAAATTCATAAAAAAATTTGAAAATTTAAAAACACCTGTTATCTTAGCGATAAACAAAATAGATTTGTTAAAAGATAAAACAAAATTGATTGAAATTATGTCGGAATACAGCAAACTTTATAATTATAACGCTATTGTACCGATTTCTGCCAAAACCAAAAATGGAAAAAACGATTTAATGGAAGAATTACTAAAGCTAACAAAACCATCTGATTTTTTCTTTTCGGAAGACGACATAACCGACCAAACAGAAAGGACATTGGTTTGCGAAATAATAAGAGAAAAATTGTTATGGTACTTAGACAAAGAGCTTCCGCACGGAATTGCAGTAGTTGTAGAGAGATTTTTTCAAAAAAATGAAAACTTCGCAAATATTGAAGCAACAATTTATTGCGAAAGAGAAAATCATAAATCAATAATAATCGGGAAAAATGGCCAAATGATAAAAAAAGTCGGAACAAGCGCAAGATTAGAATTAGAAAAAATTCTCTCTGAAAAAATAAATCTAAATTTATGGGTAAAAGTAAAAGAAAATTGGAGAAACAAAGACTCTATTTTGCATAACTTAGGATATATAAAAGAAAATATTTAATACGCTACTTAAAACCAAGGAGCTTTTAATAAAATGAACATCACAGTAAAAGGACTGGTTATACAAGAATACGATTTAAAAGAAAAAGACAAAATCGTTAGAATTTTTACGGATACAAAAGGAATTATCTCGGCAATTGTTCGCCGAGGTAAAAATTTAAAGAGCAGAAATTCCTCGATAGTCCAGCTTTTTGCTTACTATAAGTTTAATCTTTATGTCGGGAAGAATAGTTATATAGTCGAAGAAGCTGAAATATTAGAATTATTTTGGACGATAAGACAAAATCTAGATAACTTAGCGCTTTCGCAGTATTTTTGCCAGCTTTGTACAGCTTTTCACCCGTCAGAAGAACGGTCGTCAGAGCTTTTAAGATTGCTACTTAATACTTTGTATTTGCTGTCGAAAAACAAAAAAAGCCCTGCAATTTTAAAAGCTATATTCGAACTTAGAGGATGTTCTTTGTGCGGATATATGCCGGATTTAACCGGGTGTACTCGGTGTAAAAAATACGAAAATGAAAAAATGATATTTTTTATTGAACACGGAATTATGGTTTGCCCTGAATGCTTGAAATCATATGAAAAACAAAACGGACAAGTTGTTTCTATATCTATTTTAAAAGCTCTGCGACATACGATTTATTCTGAAATTGATAAGCTTTTTAGCTTTGACATGTCCGAAAACACAGAAAAAATTTTTTGCGACATTTGCGAAAAATATATTTTAAGTCATATCGGTAGCGGATTTAAAGCTCTTGATTTTTATAAAAGCATTCAAAAATTTATTTAAAAATAGTTTTCCCCTAAGCAATTAAATCGGCTTAGGGGTTTTTGTTTTAATATTTCATATACTGCAAGAGCCGGTACAGCCGGAATCATGGCAATCTTCTGTTATTTCGCCGACTATTGGCGTTGGGTCGATACCTCTTTTTGTGTAATAATCCGCAAGCGCTGCTTTTATCGCTTGCTCCGCTAAAACCGAACAATGAACTTTTACAGGCGGAAGTCCGTCTAGCGCTTCCATAACCGCTTTGTTTGTTACTTTTAAAGCGTCTTCAATCGATTTGCCTTTTACAAGTTCCGTCGCCATAGAACTCGTCGCTATAGCGGCACCGCATCCGAATGTTTTGAATTTTACATCCGATATTATTCCGTTTTCAATTTTAAGATACATTTTCATTATATCGCCGCATTTAGGATTTCCAACTTCTCCGATACCGTCAGCGTTTTCTATTTCGCCCACATTCCTCGGATTTGCAAAATGATCCATTACTTTTTCACTATAATTCATATTCTATCACTACCTTAGTAAAATTTTATTATGCTTTATTCCCAAAGGGAAATTTATCGTCAAACATATTCTCGATTTTGTATTTAAACAAATTACTTTCTATTTCAGAAGCTTCAAAACTACCACTAAAATCATCTGTAACAATTTTCAATTTATTTTTTCCCGGAAAGCAATGTACTTTTACATCACCCTCATAGCTATTTTCTTTATCACGTTCTACTTCTTTTAATATTGTGACTTTTTGCGTATTACTATTCACCAAAACAATTTTTGCCTTGCCTCGATCTGATTTAAGATTTATATGAAACACTATATCCCTTTCGCTTGAAACATCGGCATCAAGCAAAAACTGTATGCCACTACATTTTTTGACATCGGCAGCATATCCATTACCAGAGTTAATAGAACGCCCGCTAAATCCCGAAAAATTCCCTTTATCACTGTTTATAATCACATCATCATTATCGTAGTCATTAAAATGATAACCAATGAAAACGTTACTAATTATTTTTATAATTGGATTTGAAACTATTAAACTAATAAAACCCAGAACAATTACTATACCGACTAAAATAAAAGCAATTATACCTAATCTTTTGTTATTTTTATCCATCAATTTATCATTATCTCCATAATTTTATTTATTTTCGCCTTTTATAATCCTCTCCCAAAGAGGCGACATATCTCTCAGCCTTTTTACGATTTTATTTACTTCTTGCACTACGTAGTCAATTTCTTCAAAAGTATTATTATTATCTAACGACAATCTAAGAGAACCATGAGCAATCTCATGAACTAATCCTATCGCAAGTAAAACATGGCTCGGGTCCAGCGAACCTGACGTACAAGCTGAGCCGGAAGACGCACATATTCCTGCCATATTTAAGAGCAATAAAAGTGATTCACCCTCGATTCCCTCAAAGCTTATATTAACATTTCCCGGTAATCTTCTAACCCTATCTCCGTTAAGTCTCGAGCGTTCTATTTTTAATAATTCGTCTATAAGCTTGTCTCGTTTTTGAGATAAAATTTTGTTCTTCTCTTCTATATTCTCGCAAGCTATTTCAATAGCCTTGCCAAGTCCTACTATTCCGGCAACATTTTCCGTTCCTGCACGCTTTTTATTTTCTTGTGCGCCTCCTTCCATGAATGTTTCAATACGAACTCCGCTTCTAATATATAGCGCTCCTACTCCCTTTGCTCCGTGGAATTTATGTGCCGAAAGAGAAAGCATATCCACATTATCTTCTAAAACATTAACCGGTATATGTCCTACCGCTTGGACTGCATCTGTATGAAAAATCACGCCTTTTTCACGACATATCTTTCCGATTTCTTTAATCGGCTCGATAGTTCCTATCTCGTTATTTGCGTACATTATTGTAACTAGCGCAGTTTTATCTGTAATAGCGTTTTTTACGTCTTCCGGATTTATTAACCCATTGTGGTCTACATCTAAATATGTAACGTCAAAACCATTTTTTGCTAAATAATTTACTGTATGCAAAACGGCGTGATGTTCTATTTTTGAAGTGATAATATGATTTTTGCCTTTTTTTATTCCTGCAAATGCGGCGCCTTTTATAGCCCAGTTATCCGATTCTGTACCACAAGAAGTAAAGAATATTTCTTTTTCTTTTGCCCCAATTGCTTTTGCGACCTGTTTTCTTGCATTCTCGATGCCACTGCGTGCGTCTTTTCCTAAACTATATATCGTAGAAGGATTCCCGAATTTCCCTTTAAAATAAGGAAGCATAGCCGACAAAACATCATCGCTAACCGATGTTGTCGCTGCATTATCCATGTATATTATTTTTTCCATTCAAATCACGCAAGACCTTACTAAAAAGTTATCTTGCTCCCACCTTTCGGAACAATTTTTTAAAAATTAATCTTACTTTCAATATAATTTTTAAGATACTCTATTTTTATTCTTTCTTGTTTCATTGTGTCTCTATCTCTTACTGTTACTGAGCCATCTGTTTCGCTATCAAAATCGTAAGTTATACAAAATGGCGTACCGATTTCGTCTTGTCTTCTATAACGTTTTCCGATTGAACCCGATTCATCGTAGTCAACATGAAAATATTTAGAAAGTTCTGCGTAAATTTCTTCCGCTTTTTCTCCAAGTTTTTTAGAAAGTGGTAAAACACAAGCTTTATACGGCGCTAATACCGGACTGAGTTTTAGAACAACCCTTGTATCGTCCTCGCTTATTTTCTCTTCTGTATACGCGTCGCACAAAAATGCCAATGTTACTCTGTCGGCTCCCAATGACGGTTCTATGACGTACGGCAAATATTTTTCGCCTTTTTCAGCGTCAAAATATTCTAAATTTTTCCCTGAGAATTCTTGATGTTTTCCAAGGTCAAAATTCGTTCTATCGGCTATTCCCCAAAGTTCTCCCCAGCCAAACGGGAATAAAAATTCTATATCAGATGTTGCGGCCGAATAGTGGCTTAATTCCTCTTTTTCATGGTCACGAATACGAATATTTTCTTTTTTTATTCCAAGAGACAAAAGCCATTTTTCGCAGAATGCTCTCCAATATTCAAACCACTGCAAATCTTCTCCGGGTGCACAGAAAAATTCTAACTCCATTTGTTCAAATTCTCTTGTACGGAATGTAAAGTTACCCGGAGTAATTTCGTTTCTGAAAGATTTTCCGATTTGTGCTATACCGAAAGGAATTTTCTTTCTGGCCGCACGCTGAACACTTGAAAAATTCACAAAAATACCTTGTGCGGTTTCCGGTCTTAAATATATCTCATTTTTGCTATCTTCTGTAACACCTTGGAATGTTTTAAACATCAAGTTGAATTTTCTTATACTTGTAAAGTTTTTCGAATTACAGTTCGGACAACAGATATCATTTTCTTTTATACAGTTTTCCATCTCTTCGAACGTCATTCCGTTTGGATTTTTCCCGGCGTCTTCTATGAGCTTATCCGCTCTGTAACGTGTTTTACATTCTTTACAATCCATTAATGGGTCGGAAAATCCTCCAACATGTCCAGATGCTTCCCAAACTCTTGGGTTCATTAAAATTGCGGAATCTAATCCGACGTTATATTTACACTCTTGAACGAATTTTTTAAACCACGCTTTTTTTACATTATTTTTAAGTAATACTCCCAGCGGACCGTAATCCCAAGTATTAGAAAGTCCTCCGTATATTTCCGAGCCGGAAAACACAAAACCTCTATTCTTACAAAGCGCAACGATTGTATCCATATTCTTCATGAATATCCACTATCCTTTCAAGCCATGAGCTAAAAAATAAAAAGCACAAAAATCAGCTGATTTTTACGGCATGCTGATTCTTAGAACTAAGGGTTACTCCCAGCACCTTATCGTAAATCGAACTGGCGTTCGGAATAAATCTCCCGTATTTAATTATAATATTATCAAATTTCTTTAATTTTTGCACCTTTTCGGGAATTTCTTCTTCGTAATATCCTGTATAAATTACTATATCGTCATTACAACCGTTAAGTCTGAAATAACTCACTAAATTAAGCACTTCTTCGAATTGGAGCATGGGTTCAAGCCCACCTATAACAACCGCAGTTGTTATAGGATTTCTTCTATATCTTTTAAACAAATCTTTTATTAGTATTTTTTTATCGGGCATCGATGTTATTTTCATATTTTGACAAATACTACAATCCTCGCCGATTTCTTTTAAACATTTAAAATCACATTTTTTTGTAGCTATAAACATTGAAGACTTTTTATAATCTTGAAAATTTTCGTCGACTATTTCTTTTATTGTTATAGACTTACTTTCTAAATTAAAATCCGCCTTCATTCAAATCGAACCACTTTCTCTTATAAAATTCTTTCTTTCTCTCTTTACTATAAGCGGAAACAGGTACTAAAAATCCTACTATTCTTGAATATGTATCGACAGGGCTTTCGCCACATTTCGGGCATTTCGGAGAAAAGAAAGCGTGTTCGTCTTTACAGACCGAAATTTTACAATTGTAAGCAAAATATATTACTCCGGATTTTGCTATATGATTAAGTAAATTCCAGGCTTGTTCTTCGCTTGCAAATTTTCCGGCAAGATTTATATGTGAAATTTGTCCGCCACCGCATTCTTTATCGAGTTTTGCACCAAGCTTAATTTTTTCGTTCAATGTACATTTTTCCATAAGCGGAATCCATTGATTTGAATAAATAAAGTATTGTTCTTTTTCAGGATATAAAACGCTATCTTTTTGACTTAAAATTATATTCGCACGCTCAGCAGGAATTGCCTCTACGTTTATGCTGTAATCGAAATCGTAAGAATCTTTTTGTTCATTTATAGCGTTTAAAATTCTTGTTGCAAAATCGAGACCCTCTTGTGAATATGATTTGTTGCCAAATTCATCGGTATCAATAAGCCCAAATTCTGAAATTGCTTCGTACATAGCGGTAATTCCGACTGTGTTATACTGTTTTGCAAGCTCAATTAAGCCATAAGTATAATTAGGAAGCAAACCACGTGAAATATCTTGTTTAATAATATCTCTTACAACGTCAAGAACTTTTATACAGTTATCAAGACGGTCTTTGAGAATATTCATAAACTCATCCTTATCGCCATTCGATTCAATAGCAATTCTTCTTAAGTTTATTGTATTTACTTGAACACTACCGATAGAAAGAGATGTTCCGCCGACGGAATTTATAAATGCGTCAAGCTTGGAAGTATTGGAAATAAGTCTGCAACAATTTGAAAGACTTGTAACGTCGTTTCCTACATAAAAATTACTGTCATACCAAGTCATGTTATGTTTATTACACCATCTGGCAAATTCTTCGTCAACAAATTTTCCGTTTTGAAATAACAACGAATATGTAAGCACCGGAAATGTCATCATTGTTTCTTCTCTTGTTTTCGAAACAACTTCCATAAATACTTTTTGATGTTCAATAATCTGTTCAATGTGGTCTATCACAAACTCTCCATTCGGGAATTGTCTTCCGCCGAAAAGTTCTGTTAAATAGTTTCTATCCATAACGCTTATATTAGAAAATGCACATTCTGTAACACGCAAATATGGTTGATTTAAATCATAAATGAATTTTTGGAAGCATTGTCTGCGATAATATTCCGGGTCTTTTAAATAGAAATTTTCTTTTACGTCTTTATACCAAAAATAATAAGAATAAAGAAGATAGCTTGGAAGTCCTACCGCTCCGCTACTACGATTTGCTGCCCAGCTAATAAATTCTAAAACATGGTCGTTGAAAGTTGTAAGGTGATTTGGCGCTCCCGTTTTAAATTTATTTATAAAATAAAGACCATTATTAACAAGTTTTTCTAAATCATACGCATAGCAATAAGGAGTAAACGATGATGTAGCGGAATTATGTAAATAAAAACTTCCGTTCCATTCTCCTTCAAGCCATTTTTCTGCGGTTTCTTGACCGTATTTTTTTGTTAAATCTTCGAATATTTTATTGTACGACAAAAGTTTTGTGTGTGGCTTTACCATATCCGAAAGAAGCGTACGAACATCATGTGTTGTACTGTTTGCGTTTGCGTCTATTGTAGTTTCTGCAACTGTAGAAGATTTTATAAAATTATCTATGAAATCAGTAAAATTTAAATTCGAATTTGAAAGACCATTAATCATCTCAAATCGAGAGTCATATTTACTCTTTAGTTTCAAAAGATTATCTGTAAACGGTTTAAAAAAATTAAGTTTTATTTCCATTTTTGCTCTCCCCCTTTATTTATTGCTCATTAACCCAATTGTTCGCTTGTGTAAAATCAAGATATTCGTCACCTAACTTTAAAATCGGAAGTGACATAATATTTTTGGTTTTTAAAATGTCATCTATTTCTTCTTTTGAAGCTATTTTTTCTTGATATTTTATACCTTTATTATTTAATTTAATTTTTAAAATATTACATTTCGGACACTTATCTGATATATAAACAGTTATATCTTTCAATCTTAACACTCCTTATATTTAAATTAATTAGTTACCGCTATATGTAGTATGTTTTATTTATTATATCCCCTATATATAGCGATGTCAATAGCTTTTTCAATTTTAATTTTTCAAAACTATTATACAAAATAGCTTCAAAAACACGTCATAAAATATACATAAAAATTGCAAGCCGTTTATTTTGTATCAAAACATCGACCCGCAATTATATCTATTTATAATTTACACACAAATTATGTTTATTGTGCACCTCGACTTACCACTATTACGACTGTTGACCCGTAATCTAATTTATCTCCGACCGAATAATCTCGATATCCCATTACAATACCTTCTTCATATTCCGCACTAAACTCCAAAGTAGAAACCGGAATCAACTTCTCTGCGGTTATCAACGATGACGCCTCAGAAAGTGTCTTACCCTTTATATCAGGTAAAGAACGTTTTTTACTGCCTTTGCTCACAGTAACAGCAATAGTAGAACCTTTATTTATTTCTTCGCCCTGAGATGGAGATTGAGAAATAATACAGCCTTCGCTTATATTATCGCTGAAATCCTCAGAAAGAAGCACAAGCCTATATTCCAAAAATTGGTCTTGCTGTAGCTTTTTATAATTTTTTTCAATTAAATTCGGAACTATTATTTTTTCGCTTTTTTGCTGTTCACTTATATCTTCGAAAGCTTCATCTTGCTCGGAATCATTAATTTGACTTAACTCTAAATTATTTTCTTTTGAGGAAGTTTCTTGTGATGTCGAAACCTGTGAACCACCTCTAAGCCAAAACCAATAAACTCCAAAACATGCCAAAAGAACAATTAATGCTAAAATACATGAAATAAACCCTAATGAAACTCCGCCGGAGTTTTTAGATTTTAAATTTTTTTCGTTACGGAGCTTTTTATTGTACTCAAACTCTTCTTCGAAATCCTCTATATCTTGAATTTTTAAGAGAGGCGAATCTGCAAGCTCTACCCTGAAAGCTTCCAATGAAATTGTACGTACATTGGGGTAAACTCTTAGCGCCGAAGCAAGAGAAGACACTACATTCTCCGGCAACGACTCAAGAATATCTTTCGGCATCATAAGCTTATCGTTTTGTTTCCTTTTCAATGCCGAAAGCGGATACTCTCCTGTAAGCACAAAAAACATTGTTGCCGCCAATCCGTAAACATCCGTGCTTTCCGTTGCATCATATTCACTCATATATTGTTCCAATGCACTGCATCCTTCATGAAGTTGACATTCTATGTTTTTACCCGATAACCTCAAGTTTTTTGTGGAAAATCCTGTTAGCTTTAACTTGTTATCATTAGTAACAAAAATATTTTGCGGACAAATCCCCAAATGCCTGACACCCGAAACTTCCATATGGCTTAATGAAGAAATAAAAGGTAAAAATAATTTTCTCGTTTCTCCCCAATTTAAAGTTCCGCCTCTTATCCCCACAAATTCATCAAGTGTGATACCTTCTATATACTCAAAAATAACATAAACCGTACCATTTTGTTCAAAAATATCATAAACCGATATAACAGCATATAAATTTCTTATTCTTGCGACTGATTTGAAATATTTCAAAAAATCAAATTTTAAACTTTTATAAAATCTATCGCAGCCTTTTAAAGATATTACACTTATGTTATCAAAATCTCTTTTGCAAAATTTCGAAGTAAAAAACTCTTTGATATATATTTTTTTCTTCGTTGAATTATCAAAACCTATATATTCGAGACTCTCATTATCCATGTTGATTCCGTTACCCACAATATATCGTTTGGCCAAATCACTTCCGGGTGGAAGAAACATTTTCTTTCTCACTCCGCTTGTATTTTTACCGCAATTAGGGCAGATTTCAATATTATCTTCAATTGATTCCATGCAGTGCATACATAAATTCACCATGATTTTAAATCCTCCGAAATATTTCTGTTTTAAAATAAAACCCAACATTTACTACTATATATTATCAATAATATTATAAATTTTATTTTTACTTTTTAAGTGAAATTTGTCAATATTATTCTTTAGAAATCCGTATTTCGACGATTATCGTAAATTATATTTGAAACACCCAAAAGCTTGATTGTATGCTCTGTTTGAGCTCTCAAAATTTCTGTTATGTCTTCCTTTGAATCTTGTACCGTCAAAACAAAGCATTTTCTCATTTTATTTTCCAAAAGATTTATTTTATGGAAAACTTTTGCATTATAGTAAATCTGAAATCTGTCAAAAATCGCTTTAAGCGGTGCGGGAAATGAAAAATTGTATATCGGAAATGCAAAAATTATGACATCGCTTTCTTTTAAAAATTCATATATATCATCCATATCCCTAAAAATACATTTTAAGTTTTCCTTGCAAAAATCACATCCTATACAAGGCTCTACTCTTTTCTCATAAGCGCTTACAAACTTAATTGTTGGGTTTTTAAATTTATTTAAAAATTTACAAAGCATTTTCGAAGTCGAACCTTTTTTATTTGCCGAACCAAATAAAATTAAAATTTTTTTACTCAAAAAATTTTCTTTAGAGTACATCATATTACTTCCTCTTCGACAGTATCTGTTTTTAAAACCTTTTTTATTTGGCTTCTGTTTAAATAAATATTCTGTATTATTCCTATCGCAAAGTAAAGGCATGCCGCAGACGACCCACCGGCACTAAAAAACGGAAGCGTAACACCCATAACCGGCAATATGCTTAAACACATGCCGAGGTTAAACATTGTTTGAAACATAATCAAACCCAAGAACCCGGAGCATATTAAAAATCCTTCAGTTGTATTTGACTTTAACGCTATAACACCGATTCTTAAAATTATAAAAAATAATATTAAAACTATTGATATACATCCGATAAACCCGAGCTCTTCGCCCGCAACCGAAAAAATAAAGTCGCTTTCTTGAATAGGAACTACTCCATTTTCTACTCTCCAACCATGAAAAAGTCCTTGCCCGAAAATTCCTCCCGAACCTATCGACAATTTGCCTTGAATCTGCTGGTAACCCATATTAAGCGGGTCTGCTTCAGGATTCATTTGAGATAAAATTCTTTGCTTTTGATAATCAGCCAAAACAAAGTTCCAAGCTACAGGAATAAACATAATTCCTAAAACTATCGCTAAAACGAAATATCTAAGTTTTATTCCCGAAGCAAATGCCATTGTAAACGCTATGCATAAAAACATTATCGCCGCACCGTCGTCGCCTTGAAAATGCGTTAAAATCACAGGTATTAACGCATGACCGACCAAAAACATTATGCTTTTAAAATCATCGAGTTTCATGTTCTTTTTTAAATAAGATATATGGCTTGAAAAAGTAAGTATAAACCCGATTTTTACCAATTCCGACGGCTGAAAAGTTATCCCTCCCGGAAGCTTTATCCAAGCCCTTGCGTTGACTCCCATCGAACCTTCAACTGCAACTCCTGCGAAAAATGTATATACTATCAATCCTACACAGACTATTCCTATCCATTTTGAATATTTCAAAATATATCTATAGTCCAACATCTGCATAAATCCTGCGGCTAAAATCCCCATCAAAACCGACAAGGCCTGTGTGGGTAAAAAGTTTATGCCGCCTCTTGACACACTTCCTACTAACAATAAGCTATACACTGCGGACATCAGCACTAACGCCCACAAAATTTTATCGCTATATTTTATACAGTTTCTCAAAGATTTGAATATAGTTTTTATAACCATCACACCTACATTTTTTTAATTCAAATTATAAAATCTATTTACAAAAAATGTTCCGAAAAATATTATCGAAGAAATAAGTACTATTGTTGCTCCCGCAGAAGTTCCTATATAGTAGGAAAGTACCAACCCACAAATTCCGGAAAAAAGCGAAAACAATACCGAAACAATATGATACGCTCTCATAGATTTTACGATATTTTTTGCCGCCGCTGCCGGTAAAACCAGCAGCGAATTTATTATTAACATTCCTACCCATTTTATAGATACTGTTACTATTAGAGCGATAAGAACAGCGAACAAATTCTTATAAAGCTTTACGTTTATTCTTTTGCTTTTAGCCATATCTGCGTTTAGACTTGCCAGCATCAATTTATTAAATGAAAAAATCCAAACAGATATCACAACTAGGAATATGATAGCTAAAAGTAAAATTTCATTTTTTGTTATAGACAAAATATCGCCGACTAGATACCCTGAATACTTAGAAAAGCCCCCGTTTGCAGATAAAATTACTATTCCGACCGCTATCCCAGCCGAAGAAAACACTCCTATTATCGTATCCGACGACGAAACATCCGATTCTATTATACTAGCTATACCTATTGCGAATAAAATTGCAAAAGCTAACATCGAAACAGCATAATTTTCTATTCCAAGCATAACTCCAATCGCTATACCCGTTAACGCACAGTGTCCCATTGCGTCCGAAAAAAACGACATTTTATTATTAACTATCATAGTTCCGACTAATCCAAAAAGCGGTGCCGCTAAAAGTATAGCAATTAAAGCGTTTTTCATAAATGTATATTCTACCCATGAAAACGGCAATATATTTTCCATTACGCTATATATCATTTCCATATTTTATCACCGCCTGTTAAATCCATGCCGAATATTTCTTGCACTTTATGACTTTTTGATAAATTTTCGGCTTTATCTATTTCTAAAACAGTATGATTTATTAGCGCATAGGAATTAGCGTACTTTACAACATGTCCTAAATCGTGCGAAACAAGTATTATCGGCATATGATATTCTTCTCTCATGGATTCAATAATGCTATAAAACGTACTTGTGCCTTTTCTGTCTACCGCAGAAACCGGTTCGTCTAATATTAATATATCAGGACGAGGTTCAAGCGCAGAAGCTAACAATACTCTTTGCAGTTCTCCGCCTGATAGTCTACCGATAGATTTATTTATATGATTTTGAGCACCTACTCTTTCTAAAATTTCGAGTGCTTTTTTTCTTTGTTTTGATTTATGACCAAACCACACGGGAAAATTCGTAAGATTTGCGCACAGAAAATCGAGAACTGTTATCGGAGTGTTTTTGTCAAAACCTAATCTTTGCGGTACATAGCCTATTTTAGGATTTGGAATTTTAACGCCATTTGAATCAAAAAAACCTATCGTACCGCTATAATCCACTCCGCCTAATATTGCTTTTAAAAATGTGGTTTTTCCTGCGCCGTTTTTACCTATTAACGCTAATGTTTCACCATGATTCGCAGTTAAAGTAACGTTATCGAGAATTATATTTCCTCCACGCTTTACCCTAAGATTTTTAATTTTTACGCTACAATGGCATTTACTCATTTTTTATATATCCTTTACTTTAATTAAGAACAGATACTAAAACTTCCATATTTTTTCTCATCGCTTGAATGTAAGCATCTTTTGATTTTTCGCCTGTTACAGCAGGGTCGAGTGTATGAACCGGAACTTTTGTTTCGCTAGACACAACGTCGGCTATTTTGCTTGAATATTGTGGTTCTACAAACAGTGCTGCAACGTTATTATTTTTTATAGTTTCTATTGTTTCGGAAATTTCTTTTGCGCTAGGTTCGGTTTCGGGTTCTTGATTTAAAACAGTTACTATATTTAAGCCAAATTCTTTTGCGAAATACGGAAATGCTTCGTGAAAAGTTACTATGTTTTTGTTTTTTACATTATCTATTTTAGAGTGCATTTCAGATTTTAAATCAGATAACTTATTTATATATTCTTCAGCATTTTCTTTGTATTTAGCACTGTTTTTATCGTCTAAACTTATAAGCCCGTCTCTTATATTTTCAACTTGCTTAATATAATTACTTATTGAAACCCATGTGTGCGGATTTGCGTCGCAATGTTCGTGCTCATGCTCGATGTGTTCTTCCTCTTCTTCATCTTCGTAATGATGATGACAATCACCATCTATTACATCTATGCCTTTTCCGGAATCGATAATTTTTAAATTCGGGCATTGCAACGTTACTTTTTCTAAAAACGATTCCATGCCGTTACCGTTTATAATAAAAGCATCGGATTTTTCAATATTTTTTAAATCATCAGGTTGTACTTTGTAGTCGTGCAAGCAACCTTTATGGTTCTCAGACATATTTAAAACTTCTACGTCGTCCAGTCCTTCGGTTAAATTCAACGCCATTATATAAACAGGATAGCATGACGTTACTATCTTAGTTTTTTTCGGTTCTTCTTTTTTGCAACCGCATAGAACGGAACAAATAAATATTAATAAAGTGCATAAACTTAATAACTTCCTAGATTTTAAACGCAAATGAAACTCCTCCAAAAACATTAATTTATAATGATAATTATTATACTATATAGCTCGGCTATTTAACAGTTATATAGTCTTTAAATTTTTCGAAAATTTTTTCGCCTATTCCCTTTACGTTCAGGATTTCTTCTTTGCTAGAAAATCCGCCGTGCGTTTTTCGATATTCAATTATCCGCTCTGCTATCTTCGGGCCAACTCCCGTTAATTCCGTAAGTTCGTCTTTTGATGCTGTATTTATATTTATCAAACCAGATTTATTTTTTTCATTTTCTGTATCTTCTTTTTTGTTTTCCTCGTCAGACGTATCTTGATTTTTGACTATGTCACCGGAAATTTGTATGTTTTCCGAAACAGGAGGAACGAAAAAAGCGTTGTAACCTATTAAAATAGCAAACATAATAATTGCCGTGATTATCAAAATTTTTTCGGAGTTCTCTGAATCGTTTTTTTCGCTTTCTTGCAAATTAATATCTTTATTCACCTATATCCTCCTAATTTATAATAATAAAATATTATCAAAATCGACAGCTTTTGGCAAAAAACATCTTCACTCGAATTTTTCGAATGAAGATTTATTAATCACTATAAAATTATGCAGATTAAACCATTACAGCCTTCGTTTATTACTCTTTCTACAGTCTCTTTTATCTTACATCTAGCATCCATCGGCATACGATAAAGCTTATTATGCAATCCTTCGTTTACGAGTTCATGGAGCGATTTTCCGAAAATATTCGATTCCCAAATTTTAGACGGATTTTCTTCGAATTCTTTGAGTAGATAATTAACAAGCTCTTCGGATTGTTGCTCGGAACCTACAATCGGTGTGACTTCCGTTTGAATTTTTGTCTTTAAAAGGTGTATTGATGGCGCAGACGCTCTTAATCTTATGCCATATTTTCCGTTTTGCTTTATTATCTCAGGTTCATCTAAATGCAGTTCGTTCATCGACGGCATAACTATTCCATAACCGTTTTCGTCTACTTCATCGTAAGCGTCTGCAATTTTTTGATATTTTTCTTTTAGTTTTGCAAGATCCATCATAGATTCCATTAAATCGCATTCATCTTTGATATCTATTCCTGTTTTTTCACCCATTACTTTATAAAAAAGTCCCGGATTAATAGAAAGATTTATCCTCGCACTACCTACACCTAAATTTATCGACGATATTTTGCAATCCGTCAAGTATTCACAATCTTTCAAGGAATCTGCAAATGATTTAACTTCACTTATTTTTGTAATATTACTCGCACATCTTTTTATGCAATTATATACAGAACTTCTGAGCCAATGGTCTTTCTCCAAAGATGTAACCCAGCCCGGCATATCAATTTTTATTTCTTTTATTGGAAATTCAAACAAAATTTCGGCGAGTATTCTTTTTATCTCGTTTTCGTTAAGAGTTGAACAATTTACCGGTACGACAGGAACGTTATATTTTTCCGAAAGTGAAGTCGAAAGATTTTTGCATTCTTCTGAGTAAGGTTCTGTACTATTCAGAAGAACTATAAACGGCTTATTTATCTCTTTAAGCTCATTTATAACCCGACCTTCCGCCTCTTCATATTCACTTCTGTCTATCTCGCTTATACTACCGTCGGTGGTTATTACAAGTCCTATTGTAGAATGGTCGGTTATTACCTTTTTTGTGCCGATTTCTGCCGCCATATTAAACGGTATTTCTTCGTCAAACCAAGGCGTCATTACCATTCTCGGCTGGTCATTTTCTATGTATCCAAGCGAACTCGGAACAATATATCCAACGCAATCAATCATTCTTGCATTAAAACTTGCCGAGCCGTCTATATCAACTTTTGCGGCATCTTCGGGAATAAATTTCGGCTCTGTTGTCATTATAGTTTTACCTGCTGCAGATTGCGGTAATTCATCGACAGCTCGTTCTTTTTGGTTTTCGTCCAAAATATTCGGTATAACTATTGTATCCATAAATTTTTTGATGAATGTTGATTTTCCTGACCTGACAGGTCCCACAACACCTATATATATATCGCCATTCGTTCTTTCTGATATATCTTTGTATATATTACGTTCTTCCAAGATTTTTCCTCCAAAATTATAAAAAATAATTTTATTTTTTAGCTGTTTAATTTTTCAATAAATATAGTATACTTATATTATATCAGTCCGTCAGTTTGTATAACATCTTCCTCTATATCGTTTTCTGATTTAATTGCATTTACGGAAGTATAATACTTTCTCGCTATATCCCAAATCTTTTCTCCATCGGAAGCGTAATAAATCATCAAAGTCGCTGTACAATCTTTGTCTTGCAGTTTTAATCCTTCGGAACTAACAGACTTAACCATACTATATTTTTCGTTTGAATATAAAGCTGTTCTGATTTCAAAGTTAACTTTAACGTCTATCTTTCCGTCTTTAGGAATCGTATATCCTATCGACTTAGGAACAATATTTATTTCAGAGTTAAATTCTTCGGTTTTTAAATTTAAGTCTTTGAGTGGCTTTTCATTTATAAATTCAACTATACGTTCAACATAAAACGGTATATTTTCTGCGTCTAAAGCAAGCACGCACAAATTTATTTTTCCTTTTAATTCAAGTTTATCTTTATTTTGCAATTTAGCTGAACATACATCGCTCCAAACATCTACTATTTTAGAAACTTCTTGTTCCGGAATTTTAACTGAAAATTTAGAACTAAAACTATCTGATAAATTATCCGATAAATTACTCAAACTAAAAGGCTCTGACATAAGCGTTAAATCATATTCTGTAGAGTATGCATCCGAAACAATTTTAACTTTCTTTTCTCTGTAAGCCATAACCGTCATAGCAATACGAATTTCCGAAGATATTGATTTTTTTGAATTTTCATCAAGTCCTTCAGATATTATTTGCTCTTCGTGACCTAATATTTCGCCATTCATAACAAATTTACTTGTTTCATCAATTCCGGGAATATCTACTATTTGGCTAACAGGGAAAGTATATTCAACCGTTTGAGTGCTACCGGTTTCAATATTATCAATATATAAAAGTTTTAATATTGCTTCGCCTTTAACTAAAATTTTATTCGGCATAAGTTTGTAATCGTTCAATGTTAGAAACATGTTTGTTCTAATTATAAGTTCCGGCGAGGGTTTTGCGCCATCGAATTCTAAATTTTCTGTAACTGAAAATTGTTGCTGACCTATGCCTATGAGGTCACTTACTTTTATATTTTCAAGTTTTTGTTGTATGTCTTTTCCGCTTATAAAACTTGAAATTTCTTGTGTATTTTTACTAAATACAGTCGCACAAACAGATATCGCACCATGTATATCAATTTTTCTCTGACTGACAGCTCTGCAATTTATGTATTCAACACGAGCATTTGTAAGGGCGAACGCATCTTGCGGAGTGCATTTTATATCTACGGATGACGAAAATGGCATTGAATTTTCATAACACCTAACTTTCATTGACTCAGAATCCGTATAAATCACTCTTATTATTGCGTTACCATCTATATTTAACCTGTCACCGGATATACTCCTTGAGGTTATATTAGGACAAATTTGGCACTTCAGCACACGCTGTATATCGGGGCAATAATCCGGAAGCGAAAAATCAATATCAATCGGTATTTCGTTGCATCCTTCGAACTCTATTTTTCGAACCGATAAACTGTCTTTACTTATATCGTAGTTCAATTTTAACCTCTCCTTGTTTTGTTTAATACTTGATTAATTCTTACGGTATTACAACATTATTCATTTTTACAGGGATTTATTACTTAATCTAAGTCAAATCACTAATTATTTGCACTTAATTGTTTTCCTTGCGAATTTATTGAATAATTTTCTTTGTATATGAGTTGAGATATAGGCACTATCTCATAGCCCTCGCTTTTTATTGTATCTATAATTTTCGGAAGAGCTGAAGGTGTGTTTTTGGCTCCGTTGTGCATTAAAATTATAGAACCGGGCTTTATTTTGCTTTTTATTCGTTTAATCATATCTTCCGGAGTAGGGTCTTTCCAGTCCAAACTGTCAACATCCCACTGTATGCAGTGCATATTCAGCTCATTTGTACTTTCGACCACACAATTGTTGTAATCTCCGTACGGAGGTCTAAACAAAATAGGTCTAGGTGCACCGACGGCTTCTATTTTTTTATTACAATCTTCAATTTGAGCAATAACTTTACTTTTTTCGAGTTTTGGTAAATGAGGATGCGTATCGGAATGATTTCCTACATCATGGCCCGCTTCGAAAATTGCTTTTACGGATTCGGGATATTTTTCCGCCCAAAATCCAACTAGAAAAAATGTCGCTTTAACACCTTTGTCAGCTAATATATCTATAAGTGTTTGAGTTTGCTCATTTCCCCAAGCGGCGTCAAATGAAATACTGACCACTTTTTCTTTTTTATCAACACAATAGATTGGCAACTTTCGGTCTTTTGCAAAAAAAATATTATTTTGTAAAGTTACTGCACCCGTTAAAAAAATTGTCACAAAACACCCGACTATGATCATTAACCTTTTTCTATTAATAACAAAAACTTTCATGCAATAAATCCTCCTTTTCAAGAATTTATATGCACAAAAGCTTTATTTTAGAATTCAGATATAATTAATTTTCTTATAATCCATATTTATATGGGTTACAAATTTTATTCTTTAGACTGTACCATATATCTTTTCTTTTATTTTATCTCTATAGATATACGCCAATACTCCTAAGCCTATAGCTCCAGCTCCAGCTGCGACTTTTCCATAGTTATCTTTGAGCCACTTAAGTGCTGTGGTTCCTGCTTCGCTCAAGCTTACTCCACCGGAAACATTCTCTAATGCTTCAGCGTTGAGTTCACCTTTTTCTGAAACAACTGTTTTTAAAAATTCTTTGTCTGTCCCAGTTAAATTTTCAAGCGCTTGTTGCACGTCCTTTGGTAAATTTTCGAGTGCTTGTTGCATGTCCTTTGGTAAATTTTGTTCTGTCATAGATATCAAATCCTTTCTGATTTTATTTCAGCGATATAGCATAAAACTATTCGCTATACTTAAGATTATATATCTATATTTATATATTGTCAACACTTTTTGATAAAAAAATTTCATATGTTATTTTAAAATATGCAAATCGCACAATTTCTATTCTATCAAACAAACGGCTTGAGCGGAAGCGCCTTCGCTTCGTCCCGTAAATCCTAGCTTTTCTTCGGTAGTTGCTTTTACGCTAACATTGTCTACGCTTATATTACAAGCTTCAGCAATATTTTGCCGCATTTCCAATGTATAGCCGCTTATTTTTGGTTTTTGCATAATTAAAGTCGAATCGATATTCAATATTTTATAACCGCTATCGTAAATCTTTTCGCAAACCTTTTTTAAAAGATAAATACTACTTATACCTTTATAAGTCATATCATTATCCGGAAATAATTGTCCTATATCTCCAAGAGCAGCAGCTCCCAGCAAAGAATCTATTATAGCGTGAACCAAAACATCAGCGTCGGAGTGACCCGAAAGCCCGAAATCGCTCTCTATTTTCACTCCGCCCAAAATTAATTCTCTATCTTTGTCTATTTTATGAACATCATATCCTTGACCGATTCGCATATACCAAATTTCCTCTACATAATTTATATTTTAAAAAGTTTAATCGCAGTTTCTTTTGTGGTTTCCAGCACTTCATCGACGCTAATTCCTTTTATTTCCGCTATTTTTTCGGCAGTATATTTAATTAAATCAGAAGTGCAACGTTTACCCCTAAACGGAGTTGGAGACATATATGGAGCATCTGTTTCTAAAACAATCTTTTCGAGGCTGATATTTTTAACAACATCAATTATAGTTTTTGCGTTTTTAAAAGTAACTACTCCGCCAATTCCGATATACATTCCTAATTTTATAACTTCATTTGCCATTTCTAAACTTCCCGAAAAACAATGAACAACGCCTTTTGGAGAATATTTTTTTAATATTTGCATTGTATCTGCATGTGCTTCTCTATCATGCACAGTTACAGGAAGTCCTAATTCATTAGCTAGTTCAATTTGATTTTCAAAAATATGTTTTTGAAGTTCTTTATTATCATTCCTAAAATGATAGTCAAGTCCAATTTCTCCGACAGCAACAACGTTTTTATTATTTAAAATCAAATTTCTTAATTCACTTATCAAATCTTCGCAATCGCAAGAATCATCTAAGTTTTCTGGATGAATACCCAATGCAGGATAAATAAAATCCCATTTTTTTGCCAACTCCAACACTTTTTCAGACGATTTTATATCTGTTCCTGCGTTTATAATTCCGCAAACATTATTATTTTTCAGAAAATTTAAAACTTCTTCTCTGTCATTTTCAAAAGCTTCGTCATCATAATGGGCATGCGTATCAAAAATCATGTTTTCGTTGACTATCATTATCTTATTCCACTTCCCGGCGTCATTCCGTCTACGAATATAACTTTAACTTGATTTTCTTCGCAAGTTGCCGCTAAAATCATTCCATTACTCTCTACTCCGCAAAGTTTTGCCGGTTTTAAATTTGAAACTAATATTACGCTATGACCTATTAATTCCTCAGGAGTATAGTAAGGGGAAATACCCGAAACAACTACTCTATCATTCGTTCCATCGTCGAGCAATAATTTTAACAACTTTTTAGATTTCTTTACGGGTTCGCATTCTTTAATTTTTGCAACTATAAGTTTTACTTTTGCAAAATCTTCAATATCTATCAAACAGTTTTCAGGTGCATTTTCTTTCGGTTTTTCTTCGGTTTTTACAGCTGTTTCAGTTT
>JAUNCP010000063.1 GCA_030526535.1 Clostridia bacterium
TGGTAAAATTATGAAATTTAAAAAATTATTTTTATCGTTAGTATTTACATTGTTATTTATTTCACCGAGCGTATTTGCAGCACCAACTAAATGTGCAAAAGTTGCTATAATAGGTGATTTTGCGAGCGGTAAAACCGCTATTTATAAAAGTATTATAGGTGAAGATTATATAGAAGAGGATAAAATAAATACAAGGAATTATAGAAAAGAAGATGTTTACGAAATAGTAAACGGAGTTGTGCTATCTATAAGACTTCTTGACACACCGGGTTTGTCGGATTACAGAGAAGAGGTTATAAATAGTTTAGGGAATTCAAATCTTGTGTACATAGTAGTTGATACAGTAAAAGAATATGACAGGGACGCTGCTAACTATCTTCGTGATATAGCTAGGAATATAAGAGAAAGAGTACCAAATAGTAAAGTTGTTTTCTTATTTACAAAATATGATTTAGTAGATGATTTTATAGATATAGCTATGCCAAATGCAGCAAATATGCGTTCTTTAAAAGAAATGAATAAAGAATGTTACTTTACATCATCTATACCTAATTTCATGTGTGCAGAACAAAATTTTATTCACGCCAGAGATGTAAAACAACATATGATAAACTATTTAACTCAGCATATTGAGGAACTACCAGAAAGACACGAACCGACAATTATTCAATCAGATTGGAAAATAGCTGATGATCTTAGACAGAAAGACGAAATAATTAATCAGAGAGAAGAAAAAATAAGACAAAAAGATTAAATAATTAATAAAAAGCAAAGAGTAATAAACTGGTATAAAGAGAATTGGAGTTCACCATGGTTCGGAGAAAAATGGTGCCCATTTGAATAACAACTTAGAAAGACACCTTAGTTGGTGTCTTTTTTATTTATTATTAAATTTAAATTCGGATTTGCTGTTAATTTAACTTCGCCTATATCAAAGCCGTCATTATCTACTATTGCAAGAGAAATTTTATCCTCGACTTCTTTTCTAATCAAATTTCTTAAATCCCTTGCTCCGCTTTCACCGCCAAATGCTTTGTTTGCTAATTTTTTTAAAGCTTCGTTGTCATAGCTGAATTTTATATTTCTTTCAGAAAGTATATCGACATATTCATCAAGCATGATTTTGGCGATTTTTTCATAATCGTTTTCCTCTAAATTGTTAAATATGATTATTTCGTCAATTCTACTCATAAACTCAGGTCTTAAAAATTCTTTCAGCGCCTTTAAAGTTTTTTCTTTTACCAAATCGCCTTCTGTTTTTGCAAAACCTAACGCTCCGTCTTTTTTGTTACTTCCTGCGTTTGATGTCATAATTATTACTGTATTTTCAAAATTGACAACTCTTCCGTGTGAATCTGTTATCTTTCCTTCGTCCAAAACTTGCAAAAGAATATTCAAAACGTCAGGATGAGCTTTTTCTATTTCGTCAAAAAGTAAAACAGAATAAGGTCTTTGACGTACTTTTTCGGTCAATTGACCTGCTTCGTCATATCCAACATATCCCGGAGGTGAACCCACTATTTTAGCCGCAGAATGTTTTTCCATATATTCTGACATATCTATTTTAATTAGTGCATCGGGAACATCGAAAAGTTCCGTTGCGAGAGTTTTAACAAGCTCTGTTTTACCGACTCCGGTTGGTCCGACAAATATAAACGATGCGGGTCTACGGCGAGAACTTATTTGCACTCTATTTCTTCTGATTGCTGCTGAAATTTCTTTTATAGCCTTATCTTGACCTATTATTTTCTTTTTTAAATGGTCTTCTAAATTTGCCAGTTTTTTAAATTCATGCTCTGTTATTTTCGATGACGGTATTCCTGTCCAAAGTTCTATAACATAAGCTATGTCGTTTTCAGTAACTTCTCTATTAAGAGCTATTTCTTTTAAGCTTTCTATTTCTTTTTCAAGTTTAGCTATATTACAGCGAATTTGCGCTAATTTTTCGTAATCAGCTTCTTCACCTGAAGCTAAAATTGCTTCTTCTTCTGATTTTAATTTTTGCAAATCTGCATTTTCTAAATCGTATTTTGCCAAATCTTTATTTTCCAACGATGCATGTGTACAGGATTCATCCAAAAGGTCAATTGCTTTATCAGGCAAAAATCTATCGGTTATATATCTTTCTGAAAGGGTAACCAAACGATTTATTATATAATCAGATACTTTTACTCTATGATGTGTTTCGTAATAGTCTTTTATTCCTTTCAAAATATCTATAGTTTCATTTATGGTGGATTCAGCTATTTTTACGGATTGGAATCTTCTTTCCAAAGCAGAATCTTTTTCGATATATTTTCGATATTCTGCGAAAGTAGTGGCGCCGATTACTTGTATTTCACCTCTTGAAAGAGCCGGCTTTAAAATATTCGCAGCATTCATCGAGCCTTCGGAATCTCCCGCACCGACCAAACTGTGAACTTCATCTATGAAAAGTATTATATTACCTTCCTTTTTTACTTCTTCGATAAGTCCTTTTATTCTATTTTCAAACTGTCCTCTAAATTGCGTCCCTGCTACAAGAGCGGTTAAATCCAGTAAAAATATTTCTTTTTTCTTTAACTTAAACGGCACATCTCCGTTAGCTATTTTACACGCTAATCCCTCCGCAATCGCTGTTTTTCCGACACCGGGTTCACCGATTAAACAAGGATTGTTTTTTGTTCTTCTGCACAGAATTTGTATTGCTCTGTTAATTTCCTTATCTCTTCCGATTATGCGGTCTATTTGACCGTTTTTTGCTTTAGCGGTTAAGTCTATGCAATATAAATTTAAGTTTCTTCTTTTGGATTTCTTTTTCTTTTTTGATTTTTCAATTTTTTCAGAATTTTCCGAAGATTCATCATTGTCATTAGGTTTATTAGAGAAAAGCATATTCGAAAACAGATTTTTAACAAACGGAAAAGTTGTCGCACCACCTTTAACGATGTCTTCTTCATCTTCGTCATTATTATCACCTTGATCCGAGTCACCCTCAAAAATTTCTGAAATTTGCTCTTGCATATCTGACATTTCTTCTTCCGAAATATTAAAATCTTTCATTATATTATCAAAAGGATTTATTCCTATTTCTTTTGCACAAGGAACACATAATCCTTCCGTTCCTGAATTTTTATTTTTATTTGAAGATATAAAAACTACCGCAGCTCTTTTTTTGCATCTTGAACAAAGCATAATTTTTACTCCTTAAATGTTTTATTTTTTATATTATAAACCGTTGCTCTAAATGAATTATTTTAACGCTTCGTCATTTTTTATAATAAACATAAAAATTTGAAAATATCTAAATATAGAATAACACATACACAATGCTGTTAAAAGCATCAATGAAATATTTACAAAATAATTTTCTATTCCGAAAAGTGCTTTCAAACCAATTATTATAATTACAGAAAAATAAAATACCACT
>JAUNCP010000064.1 GCA_030526535.1 Clostridia bacterium
TGCTTTGGTTTTCCCTACTTTTATTTGTTCTTTTTCTATTTTACATCTTTCACATTTCATACACTATCATTATAACATAAAATTTCTTTTCGGGCACTGCCAATAAATCTTACCACTTGCAATTTTTCTGAAAGTTATGTATAATGGTTTAGACAAAAATTCACACGCCGAAAAGAAATACAAAATACACAGGTGGGGCGACTCCCTAAATTCGGCGGAGGTAAAACCGAGGAGGAAAAAAATATGTCAGAACAAAAATCCACATCAGTGGTATCAATGAAACAATTGTTGGAAGCCGGTGTTCACTTTGGACATCAAACACGTAGATGGAATCCAAAAATGAAAGAGTACATTTTTACTCAACGTAATGGAATTTACATCATCGATCTTCAAAAAACTTCCAGAAAATTGGACGAAGCTTGCGAATTCATTAAAGAAGTCACAAGAGAAGGAAAATCTGTCTTATTTGTAGGTACTAAAAAACAAGCTCAAGAATCTGTAAAATCAGAAGCAATCAAATCAGGCTCTTATTTTGTAAATGCAAGATGGCTCGGCGGTATGTTAACGAATTTCTCTACGATTCGTAAGAGAATTAATAGATTAGAACAACTTAAAGCTATGGAATCAGATGGAACGTTTGAATTACTCCCTAAAAAAGAAGTTATAAAATTACGTTTGGAAATTGAAAAACTCGAAAAGTTTTTAGGCGGAGTTAAAGACATGAAAGAACTTCCGGGAGCACTTTTCATAGTTGACCCTAAAAAAGAGAGAATTGCAGTTGCCGAAGCAAAAAAATTAGACATACCGGTTGTTGCAATAGTTGATACAAATTGTGATCCTGATATGGTCGATTATGTAATTCCCGGAAACGACGATGCAATAAGAGCGGTTAAACTTATTTGTTCTGCAATTTCACAATCTATAATCGAGAATAAAGATGGAAGTATTTTAGAAGAAAATATCGAAGAATTTGTTCAAGAGGATACAACAGAAGAAATTTTTGAAGAAAAAATTGAAGAATAATAAATTTTATTTTATGAATTGTGAATTTTAGGAGGAATATTTGATGAGTTTTACAGCAAAAGATGTTAAGGATCTCAGAGAAAAAACCGGTTGCGGTATGATGGATTGCAAAAAGGCTCTTACAGCTTCAAATGGTGATATGACCGCTGCAATAGATTTTTTAAGAGAAAAAGGATTAGCAGCAGCTACCAAGAAATCTTCAAGAGTAGCAGCAGAAGGTCTGGCGATGGCATATACAAATGAAGAAAGCACGGTCGGAACAGCGATTGAAATAAATTCAGAGACTGACTTTGTTGCAAAAAATGCTGACTTCCAAGCTTTTGTTAAACTTTGTGGCGAAATCGTAATGGAGAAAAATCCAAGTTCTATAGAAGAACTTTTAAAAATCGAATCAGACGGCAAAACAGTTGAAAGCATTTTGCAAGAAAAAATTCTTACAATTGGTGAAAACATCAAAATAAGACGTTTTAAACGTTTTGAAGGTGCAGTTGCAGGCTATGTACATGCCGGTGGTAAAATCGGAGTTTTAGTAAATTTTGATTTATCAGACAAGAGCATTTTGTCAAATGATAAATTTAAAGTATTCTCGAAAGATATTGCAATGCAAATCGCGGCAGCGAATCCTGGATATCTTGTTCCGGAAGAAGTTCCTTCAGAGGTTATCGAACACGAAAAGAAAATTCTCAAAGAGCAAATTGTAAACGACGGAAAACCTGAAAATATCGCAGAAAAAATCGTTGCAGGAAGAATCGGAAAATACTACAAAGAAGTTTGTTTGTTAAATCAGCCTTTCGTAAAAGATTCTTCTATTAGCATTGATGAATATGTAAAATCATTTGCAAAAGAAATGGGCGTAGAAATCAAAATTGCTTCTTTTGTGAGATTTGAAAAAGGCGAAGGAATCGAAAAGAAAGAAGATAATTTTGCTGAAGAAGTAGCAGGTATGATTAAATAACAAAATTTTATTTTTACAAAACGAAGTGTGCTTTAAAGTTTTTGCTTTGTAAGCATACTTCATTTATCGTATTAAATTTAATAAAGAGGCCAGTTTATAAATGATACATCTAGGTACTGAATATTTAAAAAAGTTTATAACCAGCGATGAAATTTCTTCTTTTAAAGAAAAAATTGCCCTTGCTCATAAAAGACTGCATGAAAATTATGATTCGTCAGGCGACTTTAAAGGTTGGGTAGAGTTACCTAATAATTTTGATAAATCCGAAATCGACAGGATAAAAGCTGTTGCTGAAAAAATCAGAAATAACAGCGATGTTTTTATCGTAATCGGTATCGGTGGTTCGTATCTTGGTGCACGTGCTGCTATTGAATTTTTAAATTCGGAAAATTACAATCTTCATAAAACTCCTAAAATATTTTTTGTTGGAAATGCTGTAAGTTCTTGTGAGATAAAAGAAATCTTGGATTTTTGCAGCGATAAAGATATTTCTGTTAATGTAATATCTAAATCCGGAACTACATTAGAGCCTGCGATTGCTTTTAATATTTTCAAGAAATTTATAGAAGATAAGTATGGGAAAGATAAAGCTAAATCCAGAATTTTTTGCACAACAGATGATAACAAAGGAATTTTAAAAAATATTGCAGATATCGAAAATTACGAATGCTTTAAAATTCCGGATAATATTGGCGGAAGATATTCAGTTTTGACTGCTGTCGGTCTTTTACCGATTGCGGTTAGTGGTGCAAATATAGATGATATTTTACTCGGTGCAAAAAAAGCGTACGAGGATTTTAAAATTTGCGATACCCAAAAAAATACTTGCTATAAATACGCAGTTTTAAGAAATATTCTTTATAGTAAAAATAAATTAATCGAGGTTTTAGTCGGCTACGAACCTAAATTTCGGATGTTTTGCGAGTGGTGGAAACAACTTTTTGGAGAAAGTGAAGGAAAAAACAATAAGGGTATATTTCCGGCATCAATGATTTTTTCTACTGATTTACATTCACTCGGGCAATTTGTTCAAGAAGGCAGTAAAATACTGTTCGAAACTGTTCTTATTTCTGAAAAAGATAATTATAGCCTGAAAATAAATGCTTCTGACAAGAATTTAGACGACCTTAATTATATTGAAAATAAACTCTCGACGAGATAAATAAGAATATTTTTTTAGCAACAGCAAACGCACATTATAGTGGAAATGTTCCGAATATAATCTTAAAAATTAAAGATAATAAAGAATATGATTTGGGTTACTTAATATATTTTTTTGAAAAAGCGTGCGCAATATCGGGTTATCTCTTAGGCGTCAATCCATTTAATCAACCCGGCGTAGAAGAATACAAAAAAAATATGTTTAAATTATTGGGCAAGCCTAAGTTTTAAACCAAAATAACAAAAAGG
>JAUNCP010000008.1 GCA_030526535.1 Clostridia bacterium
AAAGTTGTCTCACTTATTTTTTCAGCCAAACCCTTTATTATGGTATACTTTTTATCTTTTTCTGATATTGTTATACCATTTATCTTAGATAACTTGCTTCCTAAGTCTTTTGAAATATTTCCAAAGGTATACGTACATAAACAATCTAATAATTTACCTGAAAAGCCTTTATAGTACATATATATTCCTGGTCCTCTATATTCGGAAAAAGTTTCAACAAAAATAGAATGTGCGGAAACCTTTAAACTGAAAAATATCATAAAAAAAGAAATAAAAAGCAATATAAGTCTCGATTTTTTCATAGCACATCCCCCTCATACATTCAAAAGTATTATACCATAAAATAATACAGAATACAATATTTATTTTAATTTTAAGCAAAGGAGATTCAAAACATGATACGTAAATTAATAAGTGGAAGCTTTGACGGTGAAGCTATCCCAAAAATACAAAAGAAAATTAAAATTATTCAAAAAGGGCATTATAAATATATGGCTGCTTTTCTTGCGGATCAAGTAAAAGGACTTGCAACCAGTACAACAGAAATTAATACTCCTTTCGGGACTGTCACTGTTAAAAAAACTGGTGATTCTGATTGTATAATTTCTAAAGACGGGGCTCCTGGCGATTATAAACGATTGTCCAGTCATTTAGATACCTGCTATTTTAATAATGAAGGGATATTAACTACCATCTATAACTACTTAAGTATGCCATATATTTCTTCTGTAACGAATATTGAAGGATTTAATAGAGAAGTTATTGACGCACGAACACCTGATGATTATTTGGCTGTATTTTGCGGAATTCTGATGGTCGCTGAACCTTTAAGATTTGGTGACGGAGGCGGCCTTTCAAGATCAAAGATCAGAAAAATTTTTAAATTTATGAAAGGCGGGAAAATTAAAAATCCGTATAGTGTTGTATTTGCTGATGCATCTCAAATTATTGACCTCGGTACCGATAAGGATAAAGAAGGACTGGCTGTGTTTTCTCACGTAGACGGTGCAACTCAAAAAGCGGTGCGTGAAGGGAAAGCAAAGTCCGCCTCTCCAGGCTCAGATAAAAGAAAATGGCGGTCAAAGTGTCCTGATCCAAATTTTATTCCTGGTGGCAAAAAACAGCAGTTAAATCAAATAGCTGGAAGCCCTGGATATGATGAATCTCAAGCCTCATTTGATGATAATCTTAAACGCACACATCACTTTGACAAAGATGTTTCTGATGATGAAGATATTAAGGAGGAAATAGATGAAGCAAAATGCAAACTATGTCACAAATTTTATAAATTAGGAACAAACAGAGATATACTTTTGTGTGGTTCATGTAGAGAAAAAGAAGAAGGGAAAAAATTTTTATCACTTATAGAAAATAATCAATTAGAAGTTGCAGAAAAATATGTAGAGCTTTTGTTAAGTAGTATATACCATGAGTATGCTGCAATGTTTTATAACCTTTTAACTTCATTTGATGAACAAACTGCTGACAGATTTTATACATTATTAAAGGCGAAAAAACTATCTGGAGCTTCAATGTTTTTTGGAATTGTAATGATGGATATACAGTATTCTGATCTAATTTGGCAAGTAGCAACCAACTATAGCGACACAATTACTTGTTACTATGCAACAATTTTAGAATATTGCCACAAATTTAACGATTTGAAATATTCAAATCAATTTTTAGCGTTTATACAAAATGGCAAAATCCAAGAAGCTGAGGAATTTTATATACAATATTTTACAGATTAAAATTAGTGTTATTTTTTTAAAAATTCATCCATTTAATCCTAATGCTATCAGCTGTATTATTTTCTTCAATTTTCTAAGCGATTTTTGTCTAACTGAAACGTGTTTAAATAATGAAGAAATGAAAAGGTTTTCTTCTATAGAACGAAAACCATCAAAAGTGGGGCATCAACAATAATGTGCGGTATTATGTATAAGAGAACAGTTTTAAATGGAGAGCAATACATAAAAAATGGCATTTGGCACACAATTTACATGAAATTTAACAGACGGTTAATTCTATGTAAGCTACAGAAGCAAACCGCCATTTATAGGTAGAATGTAAAAAGGACTCGATATCTAATGAATTACTTTGCCAAATTAGAAAAAAATCTCGAGGACTATACAGGTTAAAAGTTAATTACTTGCATATCCTATGATCGTAAACAAAAATAATATTACGTTGAGATTGAGAAAATAAGCTGATTCACTAGGGGGGTGCATACATTCGCACGGAAAGCAAAATAGCGTGCGATTGTATTAATAGATGAGTTATTAGACACAACTGAATATATTATTAATACATGCAAAAACGCCTAATTTTAGGCGTTTTTATGTGCGTTAAGAAATTTTCATTTTATATTTTTTATAACGTTTATAAGCCGATCTATATCGTTTTTTGTATTAAAAATTGACGGGCTTACTCGAACAACTCCTGTTTCTAAACTGTCAGCAAATTCATGTGCCGACGGAGAACAATGCAAGCCTGTTCGGACTTCAATTTTATTTTTATCTAAAATTTTTCCGATTTCATCACTTATATATCCTTTTACATTAAATCCCAAAACAGGTGCGAACATACCTTTTTCAGGCCTTTTCATATATAATTGTATGTTATTTAATTCCTTTAAATTATCATATAAATATAAAATTAAGTTCATTTCGTGATTATATATATTATTAATTCCTTTATGCATCACAAAATTCATTCCGGCATTTAGCCCGCATATACCTATTAAGTTTTGTGTACCGCTTTCGAATTTTTGAGGCATTTTTTTCGGTTGACAAAGTCTCATGGAATCTGTACCCGTTCCGCCCTCAATAATTGTGTCTATTTTATCCGAATGATTTGTTAAAAGCATGCCTGTTCCCATTGGACCATATAGTCCTTTATGACCCGCCAAACATAAAAAATCAATATCATATTTTTTCATATTTATAGGAAAAATTCCCGCGGATTGTGCTCCGTCAACAAGAATCGGTATTCCGTATATTTTTCCAAGAGCAGATATCCGTTCTATTGGCAATCGTATTCCCCAAACGTTTGAAGCATGAGTGCATATTATTAGTGCCGTTTTTTTATTTATTGCTTTTCTGAAAGAGTCTATGGTCTTTTCATCATCGCAAGGATATACTTTTGCTTTTGTGTATGTAATAATCCCCATTTCTTCCAGTTTGTTTAGTGGTCGCATGACGGCATTGTGCTCTAAACATGAAACTACAACATGGTCGTCTTGCTTCAAATATCCTTTTATAACCATATTTAAAGCGGTTGTACAATTAAGTGTAAAAGACACATTTTTATAATTATCTAATCCGAACATTTTAGCGGCTGTTTTTCTGCAATTATCTATTTCATTTCCGGAAATCCTAGACATTGTGTATCCGCTTCTTCCGGGATTAGCCCCAAAATTCCTGGAAGCATTAAAAATAGCATTGTATACGCTAGAAGGTTTAGGAAAAGTCGTGGCTGAATTATCAAGATATATCATATATTTACCTCCTGTCGTTTTGTTAATCGCTTTTATTAACAATATATTTTTCGTGAAGCTTGACCGATATAAATCAATTCACAATATTATAGTATGAACAGAAAGTTTAATATGATATATTTTAATTTTATAAACAAAAAACGCTTTTGCAAAAGATTAGTTTGCAAAAGTGTTTATTATGGCGGAGAAAGAGGGATTTGAACCCTCGCGCCGATCACTCGACCTACACCCTTAGCAGGGGCGCCTCTTCAGCCACTTGAGTATTTCTCCAAATATAAAATCATGGCGGAGAGAGTGGGATTCGAACCCACGGTCCCTTGCGGGATCACCAGTTTTCAAGACTGGCTCCTTAAACCACTCGGACACCTCTCCAAAGTTACTAACAAAATTTTACCACAATTCGTTTTTGTATGTCAATACCTAATATGAATAAAAATAAATAATTTTTTTATACCAAAAAATATTAGAGACATTTATTGAATTTGTTTTTCCAAATTATAGATTACTTTTTTGAAATAGTCCGGCAATTCGCTAGAAAATTCGATATATTTATTAGTTTTAGGATGAATAAAACCGATAGATTTTGCGTGCAAACATTGTCCTGTTAAAAACTTAAACGGATTGTTTTTTGGATTGGCATAAACTTCGTCGCCAAGTACAGGATGTTTTATATAAGCCATATGAACACGGATTTGATGAGTTCTTCCGGTTTCTAGTTTTAGTCTTAAATGAGTAAAATTACCGTATCTTTTTAAAACTGTAAAATGAGTTATAGCCAGTTTCCCGCCAATATCAGTTACCGCCATTTTTTTTCGGTCAGTTTTATGACGAGCAATATTTATTCTAATGGTACCGCTATCTTCTTTTATGTTGCCATATACAATTGCTTCATACTCTCTTGTAAAACTATGTTCTTTTATCTGTTCTGCCAAAAAATTATGTGATATATCGTTTTTAGCGATAATTAAAAGCCCGCTGGTGTATTTGTCTATTCTATGAACTATACCCGGACGAATATTTCCATTTATTCCTGATAAAGAATCTTTGCATTTATAAAGTAACGCATTTACTAATGTGCCTGTATAATTACCCGGAGCAGGATGAACGACTATTCCTTTTTCTTTGTTTACAATTAAAAGGTCGTCGTCTTCATAAACTATATTTATTGGTATATTTTCGGGCAAAATATCTATTTCTTTGGGTTTTGGAATGTTTACAGAAACAATGTCTTTTTCAGATAATACGAAGTTTTTTGTAGTATGGTTTCCGTTTACTAAAATATCATTATTTTTAATAAGTTCGTGAATGTAAGACCGTGATATATTTTCTAAATTTTGAGACAAAAATTTATCAATGCGAATCTTAGAATTTTCTTTTGATATTTCAAATGTGAAATTTTGCAATTTATCCAACTCCTAAATCAGTTGTGTTTAGAGAAATTTCGATTTTAGGATTGTCTTTTATTGTTGGATAAATTTCTTTCATGAATCGGTCTATAAGCTTATGATTTGGCTTAACGTTTGTAATATTTGGACAAAAAATATTTATCATAAAACGCTCGAAATATTTTTGAGCAATTTCTATATCTGATATGACTGTTTCGAAGGTTTGTCCTTCTGTTCCGACTAAAAGGCATACACTTTTAAAATATTTTGCAACATCAAAAGGCGTAACATTTTCCGGTACGCCTTTGTTCCAAAATTTTCGTAAATTAGGGTCAAATGTTTCAATTCCTGTGCGGTATTTTACAGTTACGCCTTCAAATTTTTTTGCAAAATCTTCTAAGACATTTCTGTAAGCCCAATGAACTTCAAGCCAAAGCTCTTTTATGTTTTTTTCTTTTACGGTTTTTATTAGTAAATCTATGCTTTTTTCATCTATTTCCATAGTCGAACCGGAATTTATAACATCTAAAACGCCGTTAAAACCCGTGACTTTTTGCAAAACGCTACGATTAGTTTCGAATGCATTATCACTTGTGTCGCTATAATAATCACAAAAGGTGCATTTTTTCCAAAAGCAACCTTTGCCTTGTAGTAAAATAAATTCTCGTGGAAATTTGTAGGTTATTTTCGAATATCTGTTTAATACATTGTTCATTATCTAAAAACTTTCTTAATAAATTTTGTTTAGTTTATTCACTTTAATTTTATCAGAAAATTCTTAGTATTGCAAAAAATTATATTTTAGATTTTAGTGTCTTGACAGAAAATAAAGCGTCGTTAATTGATATACGATTTTTATAACTAGGTTTCGTCATTAGTATGATTAAATTCAAGAAAAATATTATAATATTTTTTTCTTTATCGTTTATATCGGAGTAAACACTAGACAAGTATTTATCAAAAAATTTTTCTGACCCAATCAAGCCCAGTTCTTTTGCTAACTTCTGATAGTTGTTGCTAAAAGTTTGGTCATCCATAAGAAGGCCGATAAATATACAACCCAACGAATAAATATCTCTGCCTGCTACTGCTTCTTCGTTTACTTTATAGAAATCAGGTGCATGGAATTTTTTGTTTGTGAAAATTTTATAAGTGTTGTTAATTTTTGTCATAGCACCAAAATCAGCTATTTTTAAGTTAATTCTAGTTGTTCCGTCTTTTTTTGTTTTTTCGCCTACCAAAATATTATCGGGCTTTATATCATTGTGCGAATATCCTGAATCATGTAAAGCTTTTAATCCTTTTAGAGCGTCTGATGCCATCTGTAATATACGTTCTATATTTTTTTTATAGGAATTGTCACCTTGAAATTTCTGCAAATCGCCATGTTTTGCCAGTTCAGTTTCAAATACAGCTTTGCCGCTTTTTCTAACATCTTTTATATGTTTCGTCGAGAATAGATATTTGCTATTTTTGGGATTGTTTTGGAGTATTGCTTCTATTTCATTTGAATCTTTGATTTCAGAGGCCGAATTACTTATCTTTATAAATCCCAGTAATTTTTTATCACATGCGACACGCATAGCTTTTCCATCTTTACATTTCCAAACTACAGCGCTACATCCGGCACCTATGAATTCGTCTACATCATATCCTAGAGACCACAAATAAACGCCGGTGTTTTTTTGATAGTTTCTGAGCTTTTTATTTTGGGGGTCTTGCGCTTCCGGAGGTGCATTTTTTATTAATAAATCAAACGGTACATCTTCTAACAATTTTTCTCTTTGGTCGCCTTTCTTTTTTTTTGCTGATTCGATGTTTTTTAAAATTTCTTGGTGTTTCTTAACAATATTTAATTTTTTAGCCATCAAGGAATTTGGTTTAACATTATCATCCTTGTGTTTGTCTAAATATTCTTTACAGTCTTCTATTTTCCATGTTGCCACTTCTTTTTTTATTGCACTTTCTCGGACGAATGTCTTTAAACTTTTAGCCATTTCAATCAACTCCTAAAAATTATTTTTGTTAAATAAGAATCACTACTTGTTATTATACACTAAAAACAAAAATAATCAAGCAAAAAAATGTTTAAATAAAATATTTTTTTATTTGCTTTTGTGTTGTTATGTATACCTGTTGATAAACCTTGTAAAAAATAGTAAAATTAAGTAATCAAAATTATATTGTTTGGAGTGAAAATCGGAATGTCAGGTCATTCAAAATGGAATAACATAAAGCGTAAAAAAGAAAAAACAGATGCTCAAAAAGCAAAAATCTTTACTAAGATTGGCAGAGAGCTGGCCGTTGTAGTTAAAGAAGGAGGAGCAAACCCGGACTCAAATTTTAAGCTGCGTGACGCTATTGCAAAGGCGAAAGCGAATAATGTCCCGAACGATAATATAGAAAGAATAATAAAAAAAGCTGCGGGAGAGGACGGCAGTACATACGAAGAAATAACTTACGAAGGATATGGTCCGTTTGGTACTGCAATAATAATTGAGGCTTTGACAGATAATCGTAACAGAACTGCAGGAAACATTCGTCATTATTTTAGTAAATATGGTGGAAACATGGGGTCTACGGGTTGCGTTTCTTTTATGTTTAAAGAAAAAGGAATTATAGTTATAGATTCTGAAAGTATAGATGAATCGTCTTTTGAGGAAGATGTGATCGAGTCCGGAGCGCTTGATTTTGTGAAAGATGAGGATTGTTTTGTGGTTTATACCGAAAAAGAAGATTATGAAGTCGTATATGAATATTTAAAAAATAAAGGCTATGAATTTATATCTTCGGAAGTAGGAATGGTGCCGGATAATTATGTTTCGCTTTCTGAGGAAGAATCTGAAAAAGTGAATGTTTTGCTAGATGTTTTAGATGAAGATGAAGACATAAAAAATGTTTGGCATAATTTAAAGTAATAAAATTTTTAAGTGGTGATATTTTTGAATTTTTTAGTTTTAGATGGTAACAGTATTTTAAATCGTTCATATTATGGAATACGCGTTTTGTCGAATAAACATGGACAAACAACAAATGCAATATATGGTTTTTTAATAACAATGCAGAAGCTTTTGAGTGAAGTTCGCCCTGATGCCGTTGCAGTTGCTTTTGATTTACCTGTCCCTACTTTTAGGCACAAAATGTATAGCGATTACAAATCAAATCGAAAAAAAATGCCCGAAGAGCTTGCACAACAAATTCCTATTTTGAAAGAGTTACTTACAGCTATGGGTTATAAATTGGTTTCTAAAGAAGGCTACGAAGCTGATGATATTCTAGGCACTTTTGCGTTTTATTGTGAAAAAAACGGTCACAAATGTATTATTGCAACAGGAGATACGGACAGTTTGCAGTTGGTATCCGAAAATGTGACAGTAAGAATAGCAAAAACTAAAATGGGTAAACCTGAAGCAGTTATATATGACATTAATAGAGTAAAAAATGAATTTGATATATTGCCCAAAAAATTTGTTGATATAAAGGCTCTAAAAGGAGATAAATCTGACAATATTCCAGGAATACCCGGTATAGGAGAAAAAACTGCACACTTAATAATATCTAAGTATGGCACGCTTGAAGGACTTTATGAAATACTTGAAAATTGTAATAATCTAAAAAATATAGATTTAAAAGAGAAAACCGTTTCAAAGCTTATACAAAATAAAGAATTAGCTTTTTTGAGCAGAAAATTGGGTGAAATATGTCGAGATGTTCCGATAGATACAAATATTGATAATTATATTCCGAAAGCCATGAATGTCAGGAAAGTAAAAAGAATTATGACGGATTTGGAATTTTTTTCTTTGATGGAAAAGATGAATTTGAAAGATGAAAACGAAGAAATTTTGTCCATTAAAGTTAAATGTGTTAATAATTTTCCCGAAATTATTAACAAAATCAAAAAATCAAAACGTGTAGTTTTTCTTCCCAAGGTTAATGAAAATTTTGAACCGGAAGCTTTGGCTTTTGTTGTAGACAAAGATATCTATTTTGCCGATTGTAAAAAAGAAGGCTTCAGCGAATTTTTAAAAGAATTTTGCCTTATGGATGCAGAAAAAATATCATACAATATGAAAATATTTTACAGAGCAATACTAAAAAAAGGCATTGAATTTTGGGGCGAAAAATTTGATGTTATGTTGGCGGCGTATATTTTAAATCCTTCCTCGAATGATTACGGCATACAAAGAATCGCAAACGAAAATGATGTTGTAGAGCCGGAAATAATTGGAGAAAATTTTGATATTAGTGATGATGATAAAGAACTTTTAAAGAATTTATATTTCTTAAATTCTGTTTTTTCAAAATTAAAAGAAGATATCGAAAAAAACAACGCAAGTGAACTTTTGAATGATATAGAAGAACCATTGTCAGAAGTTTTAGCCGATATGGAAAATACCGGATTTGAAATAGACGAAGTTGGTTTAAAAAATTACAGCGAAATTTTAGATATTGAAATTAAAAAAATAAAGAAAAATATTTTTGATTTAGCCGGATTTGAATTTAATATAAATTCGCCTAAGCAGTTAGGGTTTATACTTTTTGAAAATTTAAAAATACCCGGAGGAAAAAAATCCAAAACCGGATATTTAACAAATGCCAGAATTTTGGAGGAGCTTCGAGATGATTACAAAATTATCGATGAAATATTGTCTTACAGAGCTCTTTCTAAAATCAAGTCAACTTATTGTAACGGATTAATTAAACTTATTTCAAAAGACGGAAGAATACATTCGTCGTTTAATCAGACAGAAACCAAAACAGGTAGAATAAGCTCTACCGAGCCGAACTTACAAAATATTCCTGTAAGAACAGAAATAGGTAGAAGTTTTAGAAAATTTTTTAAAGCCGGAAAAGGAAATGTTTTGATAGATGCGGATTATTCACAAATTGAGCTTAGATTGTTAGCACATCTTTCACAAGATGAATGTATGGTAAATGCTTTTAAAAATGACGAAGATATCCACTCGCTGACAGCATCACAAGTTTTAAACATTCCGCTTTCGATGGTGACACCTGAAATGCGTTTCAGAGCAAAAGCTGTGAATTTTGGAATAATTTACGGTATTGGTGCATTTTCTTTAGCGAAAGATTTAAAAATAAGTCGTATAGAAGCGCAAAAATATATTGACAGATATTTTGCACACTATGAGGGTATAAGTGAATATTTAAAATATATTGTTGATTTTGCTTATAAAAACGGCTACGTGGAAACAATGTTTAACAGAAGAAGATATTTACCGGAAATAAATTCTTCAAATTATAATTTAAGAATGTTCGGCGAACGTGTTGCAAAAAATATGCCTATTCAAGGGACGGCTGCAGATATAATAAAAATTGCCATGGTTAATATCTATAAATCACTTAAAAATCAAAAATTAAAATCCAAGATAATTTTGCAAGTGCACGATGAATTAATAATAGAATCGCCTATGGAAGAAGCGGAAATGGCTACCGAAATATTAAAATTCGAAATGGAAAAGGCGATAAAGTTAAGTGTACCGCTTAAGGTAAATATAGCGGTGGGAGAAACATGGTTTGATGCTAAAAGCTAATATTTTGGAATTAAAAAACGAAGATGTTTTAATGGTAGCGGAAATAGAAAAAGAATGTTTTTCTAAGCCATGGTCTGAAAAAGCAATAAAAACCGCAATAAATGATGATTTATCGCATTTTATTGTTGCAAAAATAGGAAATGAAGTAGTCGGATACGGCGGTATGTATAGTGTGATGGGTGAAGGATATATTTATAATATCGCTGTAAAACGTAAATATCGTAAATTCGGAATAGGAACAAATATTGTAAACGAACTTGTAAATTATAGTAAAATCAAGAGCTTGAATTTTTTGTCGCTCGAGGTTAGAAAATCAAATACTCCCGCAATAAATCTTTACTCGAATTGTGGATTTGAAAAAGTCGGAAATCGTAAGAATTTTTATACAAATCCACTTGAAGATGCAATTATTATGACAAAATTTTTATAGAGGTAAATTTTTATGAAAATACTCGCAATAGAATCTTCGTGTGACGATACAGCTGCCGCAGTAGTAGAAGACGGCAGAAAAGTATTATCGTCGCTTACATCTTCACAGATAAAAGACCATAAAGTTTTCGGTGGAGTAGTGCCTGAAGTTGCTTCTCGTAAGCATATCGAAAATATATCACCGCTTGTTAAATGTGTAATGGAAGAAGCCGGATTGAGCTTTAGCGATTTAGAAGCGATAGCGGTTACGTACGCTCCCGGATTAGTAGGTTCGTTGTTAGTTGGAGTTAATTTTGCAAAAGGGCTTTCAATTGCAACAGAACTTCCGATAGTTCCTGTGCATCACATAAAATCGCATATAGCATCGCTTTATCTTTCGAATAAAGAATTAAAACCATCGTTTTTGTGTTTAGTGGTTTCCGGCGGACATTCTCATATAATAGAGGTTAGAGACTACACGGATTTTAGGATTTTAGGAAAAACAAGAGATGACGCAGCAGGAGAAGCGTTTGATAAAATAGGAAGAAGACTAGGCTTTGATTATCCTGGTGGAGTAATGTTAGATAAAGTGGCCGAAAATGGTAATCCGAATGCATTTACATTACCTGTACCGCTGAAAAATGAAGATAAAACATACGATTTCAGTTTTTCGGGATTAAAAACTGCAATGATAAATATTATTAATGGATATAATCAGAAAAATTTGCCGCTTCCGAAAGAAGATATGTCGGCAACTTTTAGAAAATCGGTTGTTGATTGTCTTGTTAATAATTTTGTTTCCGCTGCGAAAGATTTCGGATATACAAATCTTGCAATAGCAGGAGGAGTGTCGGCCAATTCGTTATTAAGGACAAGCTTAGAAAAAGAATGTAAGAAACGAAATTGGAAATTTTTCAAACCCGAACTTAAATATTGCGGAGATAACGGAGCGATGGTCGGAGCGCAAGCTTATTACGAATTTTTGAGCGGAAAACGAGCAGGATTAAATTTAAACGCAAAAGCAAGCATGAGTATAGAGCAGGATTAATTTTTTAAAATAAATTTATAAGTATAGCTGATATAACTATAGCGGTTATGTCAGCTATAATTGCGCTTGGTACGGCATGCCGAGTTTTTTTTATGTTCACTGCTCCGAAATAAACCGTCAAAGTGTAAAACGTTGTTTCGGTTGAACCCGATATCAACGACGCTAATCTTGATATTTTTTCGTCAGGGCCAAAATTTTTAAGTATGTTGTCTAGTAATGCAATAGAACCGCTCCCTGATATTGGTTTTAGTATTGCAAGCGGAATTATTTCTGGCGGTATTTTTATAAGATTTGCAATTGGACACAAAAAGCTTGAAATTACGTCGAATGTTCCCGAAGCTTTTAACATAGTTACAGCAGTTATAAGTCCGATTAAAGACGGAGCAATTGAAAACGCTGAATTTATTCCTTCGGAAGCTCCGTTTAAAAATTCTTCAAATATAGGGACTTTTTTGAAAATTCCTATTAATACGATTATTGCTAATACAATAGGTATAATATAAAAACCGAATTTCTCCATATTATTTTTTAACCTCTAATTTTTCAAATATTTTAGCTGATAATATTCCGAAAATCAGAGAAACTATAGAAGTTATCCAAATATAAATTAGTATATCAAACGGATTTTCGGCTCCGTATTTTTGTCTTAATGTGCAAAGTAACGTAGGAATAAGTTGCAAAGAAGCAGTATTTATTACAATAAACATTATCATGGAGTTTGTAGCGGTAGTTTTATCCGCAATATTTGATTTTTGCAGTTCTTTCATAGCTTTTATTCCAAAAGGTGTTGCGGCATTTCCGAGTCCTAATAAATTTGCTGCAATATTCATACAAATAGCATTAGAGGATTTTCCGTCAGATTTAATTTCCGGAAAAATTATTTTTATTATTGGAGATAAGCATTTTGACAAAAAGTTTGTGATGCCGGATTTTTCTGCTATTTTCATTATTCCGGTCCAAAATGCCATCATTCCAATTATTGATATTATAAATTTTACGCTTTCAGATGTACCGGAAATAATAGCGTTCGAAAGGCTATTCACTTTTCCTGTTAAAAACGCACAAAAAATACTGATTAAAATCATCACTGTCCAAATGTAGTTTAAAATATAATTCGCCTCGCTTAATTTTTAAATTCATTAATATTATGTATATGTATTAAAATCAATGAATATTATATGTAAATAACAAAATATCAATATAATATTGTTTGTTTTCATTTATTTTTATACTTCGGCATAGTTCTTCAATAAAGTATATATATTGACAATAATTTGCAAAATTGTAAAAATAAAAGAAGAAGTATTATATTTCAGAAATTATTGCAAAGAATATAAATTGTGGAGATTTTTTACTTTATAAACGTTTGCAATAATTGAGTATATTTTAGGAGGGAATAAATTTTGAAATCTACCGGTATAGTGAGAAAAGTGGACGAATTGGGAAGGATTGTAATCCCGATGGAAATTCGCAAAAATTTTGATATCAGTCCGAAAGATTCACTTGAAATTTATGTTGAGGGAGACAATATAATTTTGAGGAAATATGAGGTTAAGTACCAATGTGCGATTTGCGGTAATAGCGAGGTCAAAATTGCTATAAAAGGCAAAAGTATCTGTGAAGAATGCTTGAGCGAATTAACAAATAAATAGTGTTTAAGCAAGTGTTTTTGTACGATGTCGCTTGAATAAATATTCAATATCTTGTATAGTATATCTATACGGGATATTTTTTAATATATACATCGGATAGAAAATATTAAGAGGGAATTTTTGTGAACTATTATAAGAATAAGAAAAGCGTTAGAGATATTGCAGTAAACGGAAAAATTGTATTTTTACGTTGCGATTTTAATGTTCCGATAGATAATCTCGGGAAAATTACCGATAGCAAACGCATAGACGAATCTTTTAAAACCATAAATTATCTTTTAAAAAATGGCGCAAAGCTTATTTTATGCTCTCATTTAGGAAGACCAAAAGGAACAGTGAATCCAAAACTTTCTTTATTGCCGGTTGCAGAATATATATCCGATGTTTTAGGTGAAAAAATAGGGTTTTCAAATGATGTGATAGGTGATAGCGCAAAAGAAGTTGTCAATAAATTAAATGCAGGCGAATTCAGAATTTGTATTTTGGAAAATATACGATTTGAACCCGAAGAAGAGCAGAACGATACAGATTTTGCTAAAAAATTAGCAAGCTATGCCGATGTCTATGTAAATGATGCTTTTGGGACTTGTCATAGGGCACATGCTTCAACAGAAGCCATAACGCATTTTCTTCCGTCAGCATATGGTTTTTAATTGAAAAAGAAATTTTATCTGTAAGCAGTGCACTTGAAAATCCCGAAAGACCGGTTATGGCGATTTTAGGCGGTGCAAAAGTTTCGGATAAAATAAATTTAATCGAAAGTCTTTTGGATAAAGTCGATATTTTAGCCGTTGGCGGAGGAATGACGTATACTTTTATAAACGCTTTGGGTTATAAAGTCGGCGATTCAATTTGCGAGAGCGACAAAATAAGTTTTGCGAAAGACTTAATGGCTAAAGCAACAGAAAAAGGCGTAAAGTTTTTAGTACCGGTAGATTTAAAAGTCGCTGATGAATATAGCGAAAATGCGAATTTTAAAATTGTCGGAGCGGATAAAATTCCTGACAGCTGGATGGGACTTGATATAGGCCCTAAAACGACAGAAATATTTTCGGAAGAAATAAGTAAAGCCAAGACAATAATCTGGAATGGCCCCGTCGGAGTTTTTGAGTGGGATAATTTTTCAAGTGGCACAAAACATGTAGCACAGGCGGTATCCTCAAGCGGAGCGATTTCGTTGATAGGCGGAGGAGATTCGGCGGCGGCTATACGTAAGTTTGGTTTGGAGGATAAAGTTACACATATTTCGACAGGCGGTGGGGCGTTTTTGGAATACTTAGAAAAAGGAAGCTTGCCGTGTCTTGACTCTTTGAGCGAGAAATAAATTTTTATTCAAGGAGAATTTGTTTGTGAATTTTGAAAAAGTTTCCGTAATTGTGCCGATTTTAAACGAAGAATTGTATATAGAAAATTGTTTAGAGTCACTTTTATCGCAAGATTATCCGAGAGATTATATGGAAATAATCCTTGTGGATGGTATGTCGACTGACAGGACTTTAGAAATAATACAAAAATATGTAGAAAAATATCCATTTATAAAACTTGTGAAAAATGAGAAAAAAATAATCCCTTGTGCGCTTAATTTAGGAATTAAAAACGCAAGTGGAGATTACATAGTTCGTATGGATGCCCATGCTTTTTACGAAAAAGATTATATTTCTAAAAGTATAGAGTATTTAATAAAAACCGGAGCGGATAACGTTGGCGGTCCGACAAGAGTTGAAGGTAAAATGTTTGTTCAAAAAGTAGTTGCAGCGGCATACAGTTCGCCTTTTGCACTTGGCGGAAGTAAGCATTATGATGATAATTTTGAAGGCGAAGTAGATACGGTTTCGTGGGGAACTTTTAAAAAGCAATTTTTAATAGATATCGGAATGTATGATGAAAGACTTCCAAAAAGCGAAGACGATGACCTAAATTATAGAATTAATAAAAACGGCGGAAAAGTTTTTATAACTCCGAAAATAAAAAGCACATACTATCCGCAAAATAATTTATCCGGTCTTTTTAGGCAATATTTTAATTATGGATTTTGGAAAGTTGCCGGAATAAAAAAACACAAAAATCCGGCAAGATTAGCTCATTTAGTTCCTATGGCTTTTGTTGCGTTTTTTGTAATTTTCGGAATCTTGTCTTTTTTCAACTTAAATGCCAGAAATTTGTTTGCGGGAGTAATGGCGTGTTATTTCGCTTTAAATTTTTACTTTTCTTTTAAGAACAAAAAAGCGATAAGCTTTAATATGAAATGTTATTTGTTAATTGTACATATCTTAATTCATGTTGCATATGGATTGGGGTTTTGGGCGGGAATATTCAAATTTTCAGATATAGACTTTGATTGAAATTTTGAGGTGTGTTTAAAAATGGGAAAAGAAAAATTTGTTAATTTAAGTCAAGAAGATTTAAGAAATTTACAAATGAAAAGTTTAGAAATCTTGATATATTTCAAGAATTTTTGCGAAGACCATAATCTTAAATTTTACTTGTGCGGAGGATGTTGCATAGGAGCTATTCGCCATAAAGGTTTTATACCGTGGGACGACGACATCGACGTGTTTATGCCGAGAAAAGATTATGAAAAGCTTTTTGAAATTTGGGACAAGTATGCCGATACGGAAATGTATTCTTGTAATAGAACAACAGAAAAAGTGTTTATAGGTAACGTAATGACTACTGTTACGGATAATAATACAAAAGTTGTGCGTCCATGGCAAAAAGGGAAAGACGGACATAAAGGCGTTATGATAGACATTTTACCGCTTGACGGCTGTGCTCCAAAAGGAATAAAGCGAAAAATTCAAATGATGTGGAGTATGATTTTTTCGCTTTACTGTTCAAGAATGGTTCCGACTAAACACGGGAAATTAATGGCGTTTGCTTGTAAAACATTGCTTTCATTAGTTCCCGGAAATAAACTAAAAAATAAAATTTGGAAGTTAGCTGAAAAGCAAATGAGTAAGTACGATATAGAAAATAGTACGCATATAACAGAGCTTTGTTCAGGCCCTGGCTACATGAAACTTGAATATCCAAAAGAGATTTTTGAAAAAGCGGAATATAAAGAATTCGAAGGATATATGTTGCCACTGCCTATTGGGTACGATAAGTATTTAAGAATGGCGTTTGGTGACTATATGCAACTTCCGCCAAAAGAAAAACAAATTCCGCATCATGATATAATAGCATTTGATTTAAATAAAGGTATATAAACAGGAGGAAAAACGATGATATTTGGAGCAATAGTAGCAGGTGGAGTAGGAAGTAGGATGAAAATTTCTAAATATCCTAAACAATTTTTACCGCTTGGAAATTCGAAAAAGCCGATACTGATTCATACTTTGGAAAAATTTATTTTGTGCGATAAGCTTGATGCAATTTATATTGGAGTCCATAAAGATTGGATAGATTATACCGAAGAGTTAATTGCAAAATACGGTTTAAGTTCAGAAAAAGTCGTAATCGTAGAAGGTGGAAAAGATAGAAATTTAACTATTATAAATATAATAAATGCCATCGAAAAAAAATATGGCGAAAGTGAAAATCATATATTAGCAACTCACGATGCCGTAAGACCATTTGTTACACTAAAAATGATTGAAGATAGTATAAATGCTGCGATAGAATGCGGAGCTTCCGATACTGTTATATCAGCAGTCGATACGATAGTTGAATCTACAAATCATGAGTTTATTACTTCTATTCCGAATAGAGCAAATATGTATCAAGGACAAACTCCGCAAGGGATTAATATGAAAAAATTCAAGGAACTTTACTATGATTTGAGTGAAGAAGAAAAAAATATTATGACAGATGCGTGCAAAGTATTTGTGGCAAGAAATCAGCCTGTAAAATTAGTCGAAGGAGATGTTCTCAATATGAAAATAACGACTGCAAATGATTATAAAATAGCAAATATAATTTTCGAGGCAGAGAAAAATGATTAATTATGTTTATCAGCTTTTAACTCCGGGACTTATTTCTGTCAAATACAAAGAGATGAATTTAAGAGATAAAGTCATAGTAAAACCAACATATATGGCGATTTGCCATGCAGACCAAAGATATTATTTAGGAAACAGAAGAGCAGAAAAATTAAAACAAAAACTTCCAATGGCATTGATTCATGAATGCGTAGGAAGAGTTGTTTTAGACCCTACGAATAATTATAAAATCGGGCAAAAAGTCGTTTTAATACCAAACGTTCCGTCAAAAACCCATAACAAAGATATGTATGAAAATTACGAGAAAGGCTCGAAGTTTTTGTCCAGCGGAATAGACGGATTTATGCGGGAGTTTGTTGATGTTCCCGCTGATAGAATAGTTCCGTATGGCGATATTGTTCCGGAAAATATAGCTGCGATTTGTGAGTTTATAAGCGTAACGGTTCATGCAGCGAATAGATTTAAAAATATTTCGCACAACATAAGAAATAAAATCGGTATATGGGGCGACGGAAGTTTAGCGTATGTTCTGTCTTGTGTTTTAAGGCAAACGTTTCCAAATTCTAAAATCGCAGTAATCGGTAGAGACGGATACAAATTATCTCAATTTTCATTTGTAGACGAAACGTATTTTTCGGACGATATACCGGAAGATTTTAGTATTGACCATGCATTTGAATGTGCAGGTGGAGAAGGAAGTTACTACGCAATAGACGACATAATAAATTATATAAATCCGCAAGGAACAGTTATGCTTTTGGGAGTAAGTGAAAATAAAGTTGCGATAAACACACGAGATATTTTAGAAAAAGGTTTAACTTTAATAGGCTCTAGTAGGTCAGGAATAGAAGATTTTAAAAAAGCTGTATTGTTTTTAGAAGATGAAAAATTTCGTAAAAGAATAAATAGAATCATATTTGAAGATAGACCTGTCAATAGCGTTCAGGATATTCATAGGGTTTTTGAAACGGATTTAAAAACTCAATTCAAAACAGTTTTTAAGTGGAATTTGTAGAGATGTTCAGGAGGAAGTAGATGCCCGAAATAAGCGTAATAGTACCGGTTTATAATTGCGAAAAATATTTAGAAAAATGTATAAATTCAATTTTAAGTCAAACGTTTGATGATTTAGAATTGATTTTAATAAATGATGGTTCTTCGGATAATAGCGGTAAAATTTGCGATGAATTTAAAGAAAAAGATAGCCGAGTCAAAATAGTACATCAAAAAAATATGGGCGTTAGTGTCGCAAGAAATGTTGGACTGGATGTTTCTGAAGGAAAATATATCGGATTTATTGACGGTGATGATTACATCGAAAGCGATATGTATGAATTTTTGTATAATAACATAAAAAAGAATGAAGCCGAAGTGGCTATTTGCGGTATTGCAAATATATTTATGAAAAATAACGGCTCAGAAAAACTAACTCGCCAGATAAGTGATTTTAGCGGTGTAAAAGTTCTAAATGGCGAAGAAGCCTTTAGTGAATCGCTAAAAAGTAAGATTTTTTCTGTTAATCCCGTTAATAAATTATTTGATAAAAAACTTTTTGATGGCGAACGTTTTCCTGAAGGAAAAATTTCAGAAGATGCGTTTTTAATTCCAAAAGTGCTCTTAAAAGCGAATAAAGTTGTGTGCAGTTCGGATATAAAATATTATTATATTCGTCACGAAAATAGTATAACAACATCAAATTTTTTTGATAAAGATTGGAACGTAACAGAAGCGTATCTTAATCACTTGAATACAGTCAAAAAGCATTATCCAAAATTGATAAAAGAAGCGGAGTTTAGGTACTTTTGGTCATATACTTATGTTCTAGATAAAATGATAGTAAGTAAAAATAAAGTGAGCAAAAGTGATTATGATAAAGCACTAAAATTTATTAGAAAAAATATTTTTAAGATAATTTTTAACCCATACTTTTCTCTTAAAAGAAAAATTGTGAGTTGTATGCTTATGATGAATGAAAATCTTTACAAAAAATTGATAATTAAAGTAAATAAAAATTAGGAATTTTAAGTATGAAAAAAATATGTTTTATCTGTTTTAATATAGAAGATATGGGCGGTATAACGAGAGTTGTATCAAATTTGTGCAGAGAAATTTATGAGGATTATTCTGTTTCTATTGTTTCCATTTGTAACACGAATAAAGAACCTCATTATGAATTTTCTGATAAAATAAAAATTTATAAATTGAATAATAATCCTGAAGACAGAATAAAAAATATAATATTAAAATCATTTTCGGAGCTAAAAACTATTTTTAAAAATGAAAAATTCAATACCGTTTTTATGGAAGGACATTATATTCCGCCGATAGTTTTGCCGTTGAAATTTTTCACAAAAAGTAAATTTGTTTTTTGCGATCATGGTGCGCTCAGCAATCAATTAAGCGATAAAAAAGCTACTATTTTTAGAAGAATAGGAGCTATATTTAGCGAAAAAACTGTTGTGCTGACGGAGTCTACAAAAAAAGAGTATATCGACTATTTCAAAATAAAAGAAGATAAAATTTTGGTAATTCCTAATTTTATAGACGACAGTATTTTTAATTTTAAAAATGTTTACAACGAGGATTCTAAACTGATATTGTCTTCCGGGAGATTTACGTCCGAAAAAGGTTTTGATATGCTTGTAGATGTTGCAAAGGAATTATTTAAAAATCACAAAGATTGGCAGTGGCACATTTTTGGCAATGGTTCGGAATTTAAAAAAATAAATTCTAAAATAAAAAAATTAAATTTAGAAAAAAATGTTAAACTGATGGGATTGTCAGATAATATGTATGATGAATATAAAAATTATGGTATTTTTGTATTGACTTCGTACAGAGAAGGTTTTTCTTTGGTACTTTTAGAGGCCAAAGCGAATGCATTGCCGCTGGTAAGTTTTAATTGTGTTGCGGGACCGTCTGAGATAATTTCTAACAATGTGGACGGATACCTTATACCGTGCTATAATATAAGAATGATGTCTGAAAAAATATCTGAATTAATAAATAATAAAGAATTAAGAATAAAATTTTCGACTAATTCTCAGATAAATCTTGATAACTTTAAAAAGCTTAATATTATAGAAAAATGGAAGAGAATTATAGACGAATTATAAGTATATGAAAAATAGGAGTGATAGTTTTGGGATTGCTAAAATCTTATGATAAAATGGAAAATATAATGACGTTGTTTTTTTCAGTGATGCTAATGTGTAGGTTCGTGAGTGTTTATTGGGTAATGCCGCATGTAGTGGATGGGACTATTTTTTTTATAATATCAGCTGGCGCGCTGTTTTTTATAGGTAGTGATTTTATAAAAAATAAAAATATATTGAAAACAGAAAATATAGTTTTGCTGGCTTTATTTTTCGTTTCGTGTTCGATTTCGTGCTTGATGTTCGTAAGGTATGGCTATATAGAAAACTTAAAAGCTTTGATTTCCGTTGCAGTAAGTTTGTTGTTTTTGTATCCGTTTGCAGAAGTTAACGGTAAAGAGAAAACGCGCGAACTTATAATTTTATTCCAAAAAATCCTGATTACTTTTTGGATGACTTTTGCAATAATTTCTATCGGCATGTTTTTTGTAGGATATACAAGTATTACTTATATGCATGGAACACGTATACTGTTGGGCTGTATAGAAAATCGCCTTTTTGGAATGTTTTCAGATCCAAATTACGCTTCGATTGTTTCAATTTTAACTATAATTTTTTCTGTAGCAATACTTAATTATAAAGAACAGAAAAAGTGGTTGCGAATTGTTTGCATTTCAAATATCGTAGTTCAATATATATATATAGTTCTGGGAGCGTCCAGAACCGGTGAAGTTTGTTTGATGTTTTGCGTTTTCTTTTACTGTTTTGTATATAGTTATAAAATTAAACCCAAAAATAACATTTACTTTTTATTAATAAGAATACTTATTTCCCTGTGTGTTTGTTTATCAGTACATTATGTCATGGAATATTCAAGGTTATTATTATCATATATACCTCCGTTTTTTGATAATTTATTTGTTAAATCTTCTAGTGGCACGGAAAAAAATAAATTTATTTTAAGACATGTTTCTATGGAAAGACCTGATGTTGTCCAAAGTAATGATATTTCAAATTTAAGATTTAGAATATGGTCAAGTGCCATGGAAATTTTCAAAACCACATGGCTTTTTGGCGCCTCTCCACGTAATGCGCTTATCTATGCAAAAGAAGTTTTACCTAAATCTTTTATAGTTGAGCGTGGATATGATGCACATAATTTTTATGTAGCTACATTGCTTTATACCGGTTTAAGCGGAGCCGTTTTTTTAGGAATGTTTTTAATTAAATCGGCTTTTAAAATTGTAATGTTTTACATCAAAAAATGCTTTGTTGTCAAAGATGTTTTGCTAAATTCAATGGTAATATCAACTATATGTATAGCTATTTCCGGATTTTTTGTATCTGAGATTTTATTCATAACAACTGTCGGTTCATTTGTATTTTGGTTGTTTTTAGGATATATAATGTCTATGATTAGAAAATCTTCTTCAGAGGATATGTAAAATTATGAGAACAAAAAATTCGTTTATAAATATAGCTGTTAGTTTTATGTCATATGCAATAATAATGGTAGGGTCGTTTGTTGTAAGAAAAATATTGTCGCAGGGTTCTGGGCTTGAGATTGTTGGGCTAACTGAGACTTTTACCGATGTTATTTCAGGAATATCTATTATTGAGTTAGGCTTAGGTATAGGAATAGTATATAAACTTTATAAACCGATTGTAGAAAAAGATTGGGAACAAATATCGGTTGTTTTGTGTTTTGTAAAAAAGTGTTATAGAATCATTTTGTTATCTATAATAATTTTAGGATTTTTATCTGTTTATTTCGTGGTGAGCCCGATAGAAAGCGAATTGTCTAAGTTGTATCTTGCCAAGATATTTATTCTTTATATTATAGATTCTGTTGCGTCATATTTTTATTATTATAAGCGCGTAATGTTTATTGCAGATCAGAAAAATTATGTGAATAATGTAGCTCATCTTATTGCGCAAATTATAATGATTGTTTTTCAGATTATAGTTTTAAAATTATCTATACCTTTTGAAGCGTATGTTATTTGTACTATAGGTTCTAAATTAATTGAAAATTTTATAATTTCATATAATTTTGATCGTAGATATAAAAATATAAATTTAAATACCACTAACAGAATGCAAGAAATTGAAAAAAAAGATGTTTTTGTAAAAATGAGGGC
>JAUNCP010000009.1 GCA_030526535.1 Clostridia bacterium
ATTGGAATTATAATTTTTCCATTTGTTAAAAAAATATACAACTATAAGAAATGTAGAAAGCAGTGATTGATTATGAAATTTAAAAAATTATTTTTATTATTGTTATCGTTATTATTCGTTTCGCCTAGTGCATTTGCAACTAAAACCAAATGTGCTAAGGTCGTAATTGTAGGTAATCTTTGGAGCGGAAAAACAGCAATTTTCAAGAGAATGATGGGTGATGAGTATCAAGAAGATAATTTACTACAAACTAAAAATTATCGTATAGAAGATATTTGTGAAATTGTTGGTGATACTGTTTTACTTGTAAAGGTTTTTGATACTCCCGGTTTGAAGGAATATAGAGAAGAAGTTATAAGCAAACTTGCGAATACAGATATGGTATATTTTGTTATAGATGTTACAAAAGGATACAATGGTGAGGCTAAAGAATTTTTCGGGCAAGTTTATAAAGCTATAAAAGATAACGCAAAACCTGATTGCAAAACAGTATTTTTGCTTAGTAAATATGATATTAGTAAAGATTTCTCAAACGAAACCGTAGAAAATATAAGATTGGTAAAAGATATACAAGAATTATGGGGTGATGAATATATTCTTATATCTTCGATAGATGGTTTTTCGTGTAATATGCAAAAATTTATACATGCCAAAAATTTAAAAAACCACATGATTGAGTATTTAAAACAACATATTAACGAGTTACCTGATAAACATGAACCAATTATTGTTCGTTCTGATTGGGAAATAGGCGAAGACATCGACCGTGCAAACAAAGAAGCTGAAAGGCAGAGACAAGAAGATGAAAGGCAAAAGAAAAGAGCTGATGACAAAGAGGAAGAACATAATAACTACGTAAGTACTCATCACAGAAAAGATATTGACGGTGATGATAATTGTAGTATTCAATAGTAAATAGCTATAATCGGTATAAGCTTGTAGAAACTAAAGGCGTTCGTAGTGTAAATCTATTCACAAATGATTGTTAGACGGTTAGACAGCTCCTAAATAGGGGCTGTTTTTTATTTTTGTCTACCAATTATAGTTTTTTACAAAAAAGTTCGTCTGATATGCTAATAGAAATAATTGTGAAATTTTGTAGAATATAAATTAAGCCAGATTACGCATATCTCAAGATATGTTTTTGTTGGGGGAGATTTTTTTGAAACGTTTGTTTTTATTACTGGTTGTTGGTCTATTTTCTATCCAAAACCTATTTGCTTTTAGCGAACATACTCATAGAGAATTAACGGCTATTGCTCTTAATAAATGTGCGGTGTTTCGTAATTCCAAAATAGATAACCGTTTAAAGAGCATAATATTGAAGAATTGTAGTAAAGGTCAAGATATTGATAGTTCTCATTTTTGTGGTTTGATTGATAACCCACTTAATCTTGAACGTCTAGGTAGATTTGATATGGAATCGGAATATAGAAATTATAGAGAACGTTATCCTGAAAGTATTTTAGTTTACCTTTTTGAACAGTATAGGGAAGCGATAAATTATTGGAAAAATAAATGTTATAAAGATTCTATGGAACACCTTGGGCTCGCTATTCGTTATATGCAAGACATATGTTGTGTAGTCAACCCAATAGGAGCCAGTCAAAGCCAAATCGACACTTACAACAGAGTTATTGATAGGGAGCTTTTTTCGGGTAAAAATAGATTAAAATTGATAAATAAATTAAGAGATCGGACGGGAGATAGAACACCATTATGTGGTGACGTTAGGAATTTCGCTATTAATTATTTGAAACGTGGACTTATAATGTCAGATAAAAGCGATAGTCTCATTGAGTATGATTTACTACAACCTATATTTGATGCTACGTGCTGTTTGATAAATTCATTTTGCTACGAATGCAAAATAGATGTTACTTGGAATTAAAATAGAAAACAACGAAACCATGACAAGACAGTCATGGCTTTTTTTTATTTTATAGACCAATTTATCTTTTTTACGCAGTTTAGTTTTAGCGAATTCTAAATTATATCAAAGATTTACAAAATATAACAAAAAAGTTTAGAGGAATTGCGAATAGATATTTATGTAAAATATTGTAAAAATATAAGTAAGTTTATCTTGAAAAAGGGGGGGAGTGAGATGTAGAAATGGAATATTGAGTTAAGTTAATTAAGAAAGGAGAGATTTAGTTGAAAATGATGAAAAGGTTTTTTTCATTTTTCTTAGGAAGTTTGATGTTGGTTACTGGAACGAATGTTTTGGCTGGCGGTGACGATAAAGAAGGTAGTAAGTCGCCTGAAGTTTCAAAAGCTTTACCCGTTATAAATGTAGCGGTGGTTGGCGATGACGATGAAGTAAAAGAGAATTTTATAAAATCATATACCAGGAAGTTATCAGATAGATATTACGGGATTCAATCTTATAGACTGACGTATAAAGAAAAATTAATAAAATTTTTTGATATACCGTCAGATTTAGGTAAAGATTCCACAAATGAACTTGAAAAAAAATGGATAAATATTTTTTTGAAAAGTTCAAAGAAAAATTGTGGTGTACCTTATTGTACGTATGTAATTATTTGTCTTGATGTGGAAACCAAAAGAGAAGAATTGGTACAGAGGGCTTATGAATGGCTCAAGGAAATAAAGTCAAGGAATAAAGATTATCAAATGCAGTTGGTTTTGTACAACATTACCGAAAAAAATGCTAGAAGTAACTATGAAAAAATAAGTGCTGTATTAGATGTGTTAAATAATTTTGAGTATGAATTTATGAAACAAAATCCAAAAATTGAACAGTTTCGTAGCTATGCTGGATTTCCTTTTGGAAGGAAAATAGTATTAGACAGTATAATGAAAGGTTCTGCGTTTTACATTAAAAGCATCAATAATCAAGATAATCAAGATTCAACAGAGTTAACACATAGCAATAGTATAGTGCTAGGAGTTTTGATTACGATTGGTGTTGTTGTTTCTGTGTATTTCGGTGTTAGGTAGAAAGGGGATATGTTATGCATAATATGCGTAAAGGTAAATTTTTTCAGTGTTTTATTTTGTTACTTTCATTAATGCTACCATTAAATTCATTTTCTGTGTATGCATTAGGAAACCCACAATTGATGAGAAGACGACAAAGATTAAGAAAAATTCATCAAGAGGTGATATTTTTAAAGAAGTGTGTCGATGAAAGAGGAGGAGATGTAAAATCTGGAGTTTATTTATATAAAGATTTTCGAGGACGTTGTCCATTGTGTGTATTGAGTGCGTATTATGATGCGTACATGCGTGATAAATGTAAATATAAAACGAAAACAAATAATGATGAGTTTAATGATGAATTAGAGAAAAAAATGGAAATGGAAGTGGAAATTGACAATACAAATAAAATGTCATATACACGAAAAAAGATAAATATTTTTTTTGTTGGTCCAGAAAGAAGTGGTAAAACGTGGTTTGCAAATGCGTTATCTGGACAAGGATATAAAAATTTAGGGAGTGTCAAATTTACAGAACGATGTGAATATAATGAATGGTACCTTCGTTATAATAATAATAATAAAGAATTTAATGAAGTTAAAAGTTTTGAAGATTCTAATTTAGTTATCAGACTTTTTTCTACTTCTGGAATGGAAAAAAATTTAGATTTTCTAAGTGAATTCTATGTTGATAAAGGTGGAAGGGACGCAGCAAATATTGTTATATTTACTATAGGTTGTGATGGTTATTTACGTAGCAAGATATACTCGCAAAATAACCCAAATGCAGCAATAAAGGGAACTTATGATTCAATTGAAAATTCACCATGTGCGTTTCCTTGTTATGATTTAAGCGCTGTTATTCGTAAATATTATAAACCTTGGTTAAAAAAAACCAATAACTATATATTTTTATGTACACAAATGGATAGGTTCACCGAAAGATTTTTAAAGATTTGTAGTAACAATATTAATAACAGGGGTTTAGAAAATTTGTACAAAACTGAAACTTTACAAACACTTAGATCAAGTTTCAATTATGATGATGAAATTTGTAAAAAGATTAGATATGTTTACCTCGAAGATGATAACACAAAGGTAGGTACATATGGTAAGGAATGTATTTTTGAAGAAATAAAAAATTATATTAAAGAAGTTAGCGGATATGATCAATTGGAAGACTATATAATAGATGATGATTATAACGAATTTGGTGAAATTAATTATGATAAATAAAATTAAATCTTTTTAATACATTTTATAATTATTTGAATAATAAAAAGGTAGGCTTGTGTATGATAAGAAAACTTTTGTCATTATTTTTTGTTTGTATATTTTCCATTCAAAATTTATTTGCATTTGGTAGTAAAACTCATTCTGCTTTAACCAAATATGCAATGGAGAATGATGTATTGGCTAAAGTGAGTAGTTATAAGTATCCACGTATAAATTCTTCTGGAAATAAAGATATAGTAAGTGTATCAGATGCATTAATTGAATATTCTAATTTACCAGATAATGATGAACGGATTGGTAAAGGTTCATATTTTTATTCACATTTTTTTGAACCTAGTGAATTTAAAATTGACGATTTAATTAATCCAAAAATGTTCGATGCAACTAGATTGTTCATATGTGGTTATTTGTACGATAAAGAGTACTGGTCTATTCCAGACAATGCTTCAGTCGCAGCATATATGTTTTTTTTAGAGGCACTGGAAAATTTTAAATCAAACAGCAGTGATATTAATAAATATTTAGTTAGTCTTGGTAAAGCAATTCATTATATGCAAGATATGTGCTGTATCGCTCACCAAAAAACTTGGCAAAAAAATCTATGGGACGCTGTAAAACTTTATCACTATGCATATGAAGTAAAAATTGACAGTTTTATGAAAGACAACTGGAATAAATTTCATATAATTTACGCTCCTACTTTTGATTTTAATTTATCATCTTCAGATAATAAAGAGTATGCGTCGAAAATTATTGAAAACTGTATCAATTTATTTGTTATGCCAATTTATCAAACTGGAAAAAGCAAAGCTAAAGGTTATGGCGGAGAAATTTGTTTTGAAGAGATAGAATATGCATATTTTGCAACATATTATTTGATATATGCATTTTTTTACAAAAATGCAATGGTGTGATAGTTTTTATTTTTAGAAAATTGCATGGATTGAAAGTTGCAAAACCTAAAAGCTATAAGTAGTGTATAACTGTTTATTTAACAAACTAACAGATAGCAAGAATACGACATTTAAATAAAGGTAAACTTGTATTCATGTACAAGTCGATTGTGCGGGATTTTTTTATTGATAGGAGAATGTGTGGGAAACAGTTTTACTACTGTTGTAGAGGTATCAATGCAAAAAACTTATAACGTATAATGAGAGTAAGATATAAATACCAAATCAAAAAACCACGACAATAAAGTCGTGGCCATATTTATTTTACCCTCTAAACAACCATTTAAAAAACCCCTTACGGTTTTTACTCCCCTCATTATCCCCGATAAGCCCTTGTTGCTGGATTGTACCGGCGTGTAACGCATGAGCTTGTTGGGCGCTTTTTTGTTCGTTTAATAGAGCGCTGGTTAGGCTTTTCAGTTGCTCGTCCTTTTCCGCGATCTGTTTATCTTTAATTTCAAGTTGCTTCTGCAAAGAACCAATCAACTCCTTTAACGTGTCGGACGTAGTGCTTGGTTCGGCTTGGTAATCATCGGGCGTAGGTTTGCAAGTAACTTGGTTATTTATTTTATTTTGAAAAAGCGATAAAGCTTCTTCTGATATGGTTTTTTTGCCTTGTACGAGCTTGACAAAGGGCTTTAAGTCCTTGTCAATCCGTTGGTAAATAGCTTGTGTGCTGACGTTTACAAGCTTTGCAAAGTCTTTAATACTTAATTGTTTCATGTTTTTCTCCAATAAAAAAAGATAGGTTTGTATTGGAACAAAAAACCTATCTGCGAAAGATTATATTTAAAAATACAGGAAAATTCAATTGAAAAAAAGTATGAAAATTGTTCCAATACAAACTCTATTATACGCTTATTTATACATAAAATGTCAAAAAACCGCCTTATAATTCACTTAAACTTTGATTAAAGCTTATTAATCCACTCCAACATTTCATCAACTTGTGTATGTGTATAAACCAGCTCCGTAATATTATTAGGGGCGTGACCTAGTATTCGTTGCGTAATAATCAGCGGCGTATGTATTCTAGAAAGCATAGTAGCCGTAGTATGGCGTGTAGAATGGATAGTAAAATTCCAATCGAGCTTTTCCATACGGCTGTTCCATTGCTTGTAGAACGCATGGTAGGCGTATTGTTCGCCTTTGGTGTTTAAAACAAGATATTGATTTTTCGGGTTATAGCGTTTAATAATGAACGGCAGAATTTTATCTGCGATCGGTATTTTTCTGTTTTTAGAAGCGGCTGTTTTAATACCGCCGATTATGTATTGTTCTTCAAGGAATACGTTGTTGTTTTCGATTAATAATAATTCTTGAATCCGCATGCCGGTATAAATTAAAATCAAGACCAATTCATAAAAACTGTCAGTCTTAGACAGCTCCCAAAGCGTAGCGATTTGTTCATCGTTAAATGGCGTTTTGGGCGCTTTTTTCGTTTTATCAATACCTGATACGTCTACGAACTTGCTGTAGTCTTTGGTGGCTAAATCGTTCTCGATAGCGTAGGCGTAGAGCTTGCTGAATACTTGTTTGGTTTTGTTTTTGGTAGCAAGGCTCTTGTCGATACTGTCAATAATGCTTTGGATATGTGATTTTTTAATATCCGTAAATTTCATTTTATAAACCGCCGAGCAGTTCTTGTAGGCGGATTTGTAGCTGCTGATATTTTTGGGTGCCATTTTGCCTTGTTGTTCGATTATCCATTGGTTAAACAATTTTTCAAACGTAATTTTACGTGCATCTAAGTTATAGGGGTTGTGGTTGTAGTTAGCGAGGGCAATCATGGCCTCTTTTTTGGTTTTGTGATAGCTGACGTACTTGTAAATTTGTTTTCCGTCATCTGTCCACCCGGTTGTGATTCTGACGGCATAAGGGTTACGTCGGTTACCCGATAAACGTATACAGCTACCAAAGCCGTTTGGTGAGCGCATTTAAATCAAATCCTTTTCTTTCAGTCTAATTTTTAATTTTGTACTTTATTTTTTGCTGTTCCCTTAATTTTTCAAGCTCCAACAAGTCAAAACTGGTTTTAAGAAGCTGTCCCTGGTGTTCAGTAGAAAGGTTGCAAAAATTATCGAGCAATTGCAAGTGACTTTTCATAGCCAGTTCTTTTTTGGTGTATACGAACTTGTAAGGGTACGTGTCAAAAATATCACAAAGTTTGCGGATTGTCTCGATTTTTAAATTAACAATAACGCCACTTTCATAACGTTGCACGGCCGACTTGTTCACGCCGAGCATTTCAGCGAGGTCGGATTGTGTCAGCCCCTTTTTTTTCCGCAATTCTTTTATGTTTTGTCCTATTTTTTCACTTTCTTCACGCATATTTGAAAATTCCTCCTATGTAAAAATATAGAATATTGTGTCGTTATCAATACAATAGTACGCTTTATTAGACGTTTTGTCAATAAAAAACCCGTTAAAAGTTTCTTAAAAAGACGCTTTTTGGGTTGCCTTATACTGAAAATAAAGTATAATTAAGATAGTTTCATTGTTATAAAAAGCGACAAATTTTAGAATAATAGCTTAAAACCATTCAAGGAGTTCATCATTTTGTTAAAAGATGATGAACTCTTTTCAAATGGTAAAAAAGGTGGGGGAAAAGAACAATTTGTTTCTTTTTTTGAAAAAATATTCAATATAAAAACGATTTGTTTTATACTTTTTAGTTTAAGAGAGATTAAACAGTATTAAATGAGGTGTATGGATTGAGTACAAATACAAATCTACTAAAAGCCACAATCATTTTAAACGGTGACAACACAACCGAGCTTGCGCGTTATTTAGGCATAGGAAGGCAGGCGCTTTCACGCAAGATACATAACCACGTTGACTTTAAACAAACGGAAATAGCCGCCATAGCGCAACGAAACAACATAGGACTTTTTAGAAATTCTTAAAAGGCAAATCATTGAAGAAGGTAAAAGTATGCCGGGCGACAAGCGAACGGCGGATTACCTAGCAAAGATTGAAGCTTTAAAAGAGGGAAGAAAAGAACTTTGAATGCATTGGAGAAATCAGTCAAAAACATTTTGGACATGGCGGCTTATCGTGACAATCACTTAGACACCGACTATACCGATTCCGAAGGTTACTTGGTGTGTGGAGTCTGTCATAAGCGTAAACAGCTCGAAATTGAGTTATTTGGGGAGAAAAGACGTGTGCCTACCACTTCTTTTTTGTATATGCGAGGAAGAAAAACGCGAAAATGAGTGCTTTAAAGCTCAACAAGAGGCTATGCGAGTTCAGAGGGAAAAATTAAGAGCCAAAGGGATAGCCGATACCGAATATTTGAAGTGGACATTTGAGGCGGACGATCGCCAAGACCCTAAAATCAGCGACGCGCTATTACGCTATACTGAAAAGTGGGAAGACATGTATGAGCAGAACATGGGTATTTTGTTTCATGGTAACGTAGGTACGGGTAAAACCTTTTACTCGACTTGTATTGCGAATAAGCTGATTGATAAAAACATAAGCGTTTTAATGACGAATATACCGGCGTTAATATCGTCTATGAATAAAAATTTTGAATCAGAAAAAACCGAATTATTAAACCGTGTTTCCAAAGTGCCGTTATTAATACTAGACGACTTAGGCATTGAACGCGATACGGGGTACAGCTACGAAAAACTGCAAGAAATTATCGATACCCGATATCGGAGCGGTAAGCCGTTAATTGTTTCGACTAACTTAAACTTACAGCAATTATCCAACCCAGAAGATACACGCTATAAGCGCGTCTATGACCGCGTATTGTCGATGTGTTACCCAATCGAGATAAAAGGGCTAAGCCGTCGCCTTGAAGATATATTCAAAAAAGGAGCTATTGCAAAAAATTTGCTCGGTATATGACAAATTGATTGTATTTTTGGATAAAAAAGTAAAAAAGAACGAAATGAGTGTGTTGATTGTCGAATGTAAAATTGCCTAAAGTCAAAGAAAGTGATGTACAAGCCCATATTTTCCAATGGGCTTCGTATATCCGCCCACTAAAATATATGTTCGCGATACCTAACGGCGGTTCGCGTGACGTAAGAGAAGCGGTTAATCTAAAGCGCCAAGGCGTAAAACGGGGCGTGAGCGTGAAATATTAATAGCTTGTCGTGACGGACGTTGCCTTTTGGAGTATTCCCGTGCTAATGGCGTATACAAAAGTTATGTGTATAAAATTCGGGATAGAGCCATTAAGAAAATAGCAAAATATGTTAGAAGTAAGTCAATATGTGTTATTCACACGGTAATTAATTGACAAAAGAACAGATTGATTGATATAATTGGTGTACATTTAAACACAAACCCTTATCAAGTCAGCGAAAAGGCGCACTCAATTTGATTGGTGCGTCTTTTGTATTTTATTTGGAGGTATGTATGCAAAATTCAATGGACATGGAAACAAAAAATAAATTTATTAAATGTCTTTGGACAATGGAAGAAAGCTTAAACTTACCGAGCAAGAAATGCCGAGAGTTAGAAGGCCGTATCCGAATAGGCGATTGGAGCGCTTGTGCAGAGATAAAAGCATTTCTTGAAGAAAAAATGAGGGGAATCCGTACAAAAAGAGGAGTGGCAAAATGAAAATTGAAAAAAAGCTATTAACGGAAATTAATAGAGCGGCGTATAACCCGAGAGTCGAGCTTCAACCGGGCGATAGAGCTTATGAAAAACTAAAACGCAGTATAGAGGAATTCGGATATGTCGAGCCGATTATTATCAATAACGTAACCGGTAACGTTGTCGGCGGTCATCAGCGCTTAACCGTACTGGAAAATACGGGCGTGACCAAAGTAGACTGTGTCATCATCGAAGTAGACGCCGTAAAAGAAAAACAACTGAACTTAGCGCTGAATAAGGTGTCTGGTGAATGGGACAGAGATAAATTAAAAGACTTGTTTTTGGACTTAGAAATCGAAGACGGTATTGATTTATCGCTTACGGGTTTTGATGACTTTGAGATTAATAATATTAAACTCGAATTTGACCATATTGAGGACTTGATTGACGATGACTTCATCAGTACCGAAAAAGAAGGCGTACAAGAAACCTTTTCGGTATCGTTTGTGTTCCCGATTGAGTTTAAAGAAAATTTATTTGATTACATAAAAGAAAACGGCAAAGAAACCATCGTAAAATACATCATGGATAAAGTGGAAGGAGTGGGCGAATAATGGCGTTAGCTTGCGGAAGTCAGGTTGTGTTGTGTGATATGCCGGTACACTTTGATACATACGAGGGCTGTTCGCATGGGTGTCGGTATTGTTTTGCGCAAAAAAAGTGGAACTTTACCGACATTGAAAAAGTAACGGGCGTAAAAGCGCTTGAAAGCTTTATCAAAGGCAACCGTAGTGGAGAAACAGCATGGTGCGATTGGAAAATTCCGATTCATTGGGGCGGCATAAGTGACCCGTTTCAACCAGCGGAACGTAAATTTAGGGCTTCTTATGAGTGTTTAAAGCTTTTGGCTGAAACGTATTACCCGATTGTTATTTCGACAAAGGGGGCGTTAATTGCTGATGATGAATATTTAGAGCTGTTAAGCAAGTGTAACGCGGTCGTACAAATTTCTATGGCCAGCAGTAAATATGACAAAATTGAGCCGGGTTGTCCTACTTTTGAAGAACGATTAAAGATAGTGGAGAAAATCGCACCCAAAGTCAAGCGCGTAAATATTCGTACACAGCCTTACATGCCCGAAATCCTGAAAGATTATCTGAAAAACATTCCAAGATTCAAAGCGGCCGGCGCTTATGGTGTGATTGTAGAGGGTATGAAGTTCGCCAAAAAGAAAGAAGGACTTGTGCGTGTTTCTACGGACTATTGCTACTCGATTGACATTTTGCGTAGTGATTATAACGTGATTAAAAGCGAATGCCACAAGAATGGGCTGAAATTCTATTGCGCTGAGAATCGTCTGCGTATAATGGGCGACCACATGACTTGTTGCGGGATTGACGGGCTAGAGGGCTTTAAAGGTAATGAATATAATATTTGTCATATGATGAACGGTACAAAACCTCAACCTACCGACAAAATGAAAGAAGTCGGCACAGGGCTAGGGCTAAAATCCATGAATCAAAGAGCCGGTAGCTACGATCTTTATCAACAAAAATCATTTTACGGGGCAATGATGGAAGAAATGAAACGCAAAAAATCACACTACGAAACCGTATTCGGGTTAAAGGATAAATGATAGATAGGCTTAAAATGTACGGAGATAGGGTTTTAAGCCCCGAAACGCTAACACCAGTACAAAAGCGGACTTTTAATCAAGCGAGATGACCTTTATATGCCGTTTGGGGAGGGTGAGGTCAACGGGGGAAAACTGCGACAATGTTTGATGTTGGTGGATTCGATTAAAAACCAATACAACGGGGTTATTTCTTGTTGCAGTATTCACAGCCCCCAAGCGCCTATCACCGCCGCCACAGCAAGGTATTTTCACATGCCTTGCTTTATTTATTACGGCGGTACATCAAAAGAAACCCTCTTACAATTACCTATGCCTCAGCTTTGCTTAAAATATGGCGCGAATATTAAAATCGCCGCCAAAAGTGGTAGACACAATATTTTATACGCCAAAGCGCGTAAAATCGCCAAAGAGATTCATTATTTTACGGTCGAGTATGGCATTAACTTGAACGGGCATTCTGATGTATTATTTGGGGCGGTATCACGGCAAGTCGAAAATATCCCGGACGAACTCGATAACCTTGTGATTACTTGTGGTAGTGGGATTACCTCCACCGGTGTATTTTTGGGGTTAGCGAAGTACGGGAAAAAAGTAAAGAACATTCACTTAGTTGCTACAGCGCCCGATCGCCGCCGGTTTATAACGGATAACATAAGTCATTTTGGTGTAAAAGCAAAATTCGAGTATCACGACCTTTTTCATCGTAAAGGCTTTGTATACGAAAAAGGGCTAAAAGCGATATTCGGCGGTATACAATTTCACCCGAACTACGAAGCCAAGACCTTAAGTTGGCTTATCAACGAGAGCGGCATTGATTATCAAAACGAAAAAACCTTACTTTGGGTTGTTGGGTCAGAGCCAAAAGGGAGGAAAAACAATGGCATATAAGAAAAAAACAAATAACCCGAAAATGGGTAGACCAAAAATCAATTTACCAAAAGAAACATTCGAAAAGTTATGCGGTATAAGATGTTCCAAAGAAGATATTGCGTACATTTTAGACGTAGACGCGGATACTTTAAACAATTGGTGCAAGCGCACTTATTTTGATTTAAACGGGCAAGGCATGACTTTTTCGGCGGTATATAAAAAATACTCGGCACGCGGCCGGGTGTCTTTACGGCGTTGGCAATGGACTTCAGCGGAAAAAGGAAACGTGACTATGCAAATCTGGCTCGGAAAAAATGAGCTAGGACAAACCGACAAACAAGAAACCATCATGACCGAATCAGTTATCAATATTAACGTAGAATCAGCCGAACCAACAGATGCGGAGTATTAAGGGGATAACAGCCATATGCCGAAATCAACGCTACCAAAGACGTAAATAAGATTTATATAGGTCAGCTATTACGCGTGCCTATTAGCCAAAATAACGGCAATACACCCGTATTTTATACAGTTAAGCCCGGCGATACGTTATCAGCTATTGCTCTAAAGTACGGCACAACCGTTAATAAGTTGGTAAGCGATAATGGAATTAAAAATAAAAATAAAATTTATGTAGGTCAGCCAATTAAAGTGAATTAGACATAAATTTATCCTACTTATGCTAGGCATAGGTAGGATTTTTTTATTTTAATATCATATATACAATCTATTTACGCCAATCCCCAAATCTGTTCAGCTCCACAACGGACATTTGTATATACTGTTCCGCCGTCTCTAAAGTGATTATCATGAGGACCACTATCTAGATATCTACCTGTACCAAGGTTCTTAATAAGCCATATTCCTTTACCTTGTTCTATGAACTTCCAAATTTGTTCTCTTGCATTTCTACCACGCTCATATACAACTTCAGACTGACCTCTTTGAGTTAAGTAGGCATGTCCGCCAGTAAGCCACTGCGCTTTCGAGATTATGTAATATTCGTCAGGACCAGTTCCAGAAGGTACGAAATCCCATTTTTGATTTGGATTACCCAAATAATGCCACATTTGAACTTTACCGTTATTTTCAGCTGCAGCATCCACACACATTTCTGGATGACCTATTCCAGGAGGGCAACCACGTTGACGTATTCCACAAGAGAATGCTGTTCCTTTATGGTTTACTACATTATCATCAACTGGTATAGGTACAGGAGCACCACCTTCGTCCCATACAATGGTTACATTTTTCCTCCCGAATTTATTACAAACGCTATTATTCTCAAACCATAAATCTACGAGATAACCAGAATATCTTTGAGCCGTACCACACACGTCGCACGATACTCCCTCATAAATTAAGCTGTTACCTTGATAGACCTTTATATGTTTGCCATATGGTATTTTTTTAGGGTCTACCGCAATACAGCCTCTACAGCCACCTTTATGATTCGGACTAAATTGTGGTTTTGATACTTGTTTATCACAAAAAGCCGTCGCTATTCCGTTTACTCTAACGGCGCTAACCTTAACACCAAATAGACCAAACGTTAAACATAGCATGCTAAATAATGCAATTTTTTTCGATTTCAATTTCATACTTTATAGCCTCCAAAGTCTATTTCAATGTCCATTCTTGTTCCGCACCACAACGACCATTGGTATATACAGTTCCGCCATTATGGTGATTTCCATGAGGACCACTATCCAAATATCTACCCGTACCTACATTTTGAATTAACCAATGATGAGGGCGAAGTTCAATAAAATGCCATTCTTGCTCTTTTGCACGTCTGAAAGGTTCATAGCGTAACCTTCCGTCAGGATAACTCGTTAAATAGGCATTCCCACCATTTAAGAATTTCGCTTCTGAACCAATGAAGTAAACATCTGGACCATCATTAGCTGGGATAAAGTCCCATGTTTGATTAGCTCCTTGTGCAAAGTCCCAAAGATTTACTGTTCCGTTACCTCCAGCGTCTGCATCAACACATAAATGGTTATGTGGGTTTCTTCCACTACAACCATCTTGTCTAATTGTAGAGGTAAACTGAGTACCTGCATGTTTAACAAATTTCCCTCTGTGGTCTACATGTGGCACTGGAACTGGAATTGGAGGCGGTACACGCTCAATTACCTTTACACCACCAACAAAATCTTTCCATATTGTTGCTTTAACTACTTTCTTTGCACCAGAAGAACTATGTATGACCTTTCCATCACCTGCATAAATGCCGACATGTGACCATCCTGGATAGAAGAATACCAGATCGCCTCTATGAAGTCCGTCTCTGCCAACTATTCTTCCTTTATGTCTTTGGTCTTGCGTTGTTCTGCCAATTTCTATACCAGCACCATGCCTATAGCAATACAAAGTTAGACCTGAACAATCAAAACCACGCTCTGGCGTTGTTGCGGCTGAACCTTCCGCACGTCTAACACCAATTTGTCTTTCTGCTACATTTGCAACATCGTCTGGTCCTCCAGCTACTACATTCAGAACAGATAATGTCGAAAGTACGCCCGCAAAAAATATTTTTTGCAGTAGTCTTTTTCGTGACATAAACATCACATCCTTAAATATCAAATTACCAGTCTTATTTTTACAACAACTGTAAAAAAATGTATATTCGCAAGTTCGACAAACTTTTTTGTAATATCTTATAAATCTTCTATATATTTTTGTTTTTGTCGAATTTCAAATATAAGCAAACGCGACAAAATGGCCATTTATATTTCTTTATGTTCTGCTCCATATTAATAAGAAAATATAAAAATCCCCCTTTAAATAAAAAGAATCTATTTAAAAGGGGAATATATTATTTTTAGCGAATTTTTTATTTTTTATAATGGTATCTACAAGAAATAATATAGATATTCGATTCATCAATAGAATAAACAAGTCTATGTTCTTGATTGATTCGTCTACTCCAATATCCCGACAAGTTGTGTCTTAAGGGTTCGGGTTGCCCTATACCGTCATGACCGTTTCGGTCTATATCTTTTAATAATTCGTTTATGCGTTTAAGGATTTTTTTATCTTCTTGAAGCCAACTAAGATATTCTTCCCACGCATGGTCTGAAAAAACTTTATTCATCTTCTATTTGTATCAGCTCTCTAATTTTAGCTTTCCCTTCTTCAATTTGTTTTTTGGATTCCAACAAGCGCTCTGTGTATTCGCGATTTCCGAAGATATGCATATTTTCTTGAAGATTATTGTATTCTTCAAGTGAAATAATCACTACATTTCTATCTCCTTTTCGAGTAACAATAACCGGCTGAGAATTATCAATCGCTATATCACAGTATTCCTTAAAATGATTTCGTACATTTGTAAAGTTGGTTGCAAACATATTTATCACCTCCCATGACGTCCACTATTCTGTACACTATATGGTACGCTTTTATTTTATGTTTGTCAAATGGATTTGATACACGATTATATATAAAAAATTAGGTAAAAAAAATTTTTTTAAAAAATTTTTGGCTATTTCGAAGATATAATTTGCGCCATTTTCTATATCCCAAAAAGAACAAATTGACTACTTTAATCAGAATTTAACTTGACAATGACACAAAATGTGTTATAATATTATTGTGGGATAAAAATTCCATAAATTCAAATTTTAGGAAGGATAATGAAACAATGAAAATTATAAACGCTTTTGAATCTATAGCAGCGGCTGGTAAATCTATTAAGAACATTTACGTAAACTACAATTTGTATCGTAGCTATCTAATCGCTAAAGAATCTGAAAACGATTATATCGACTTTAACGATGTCATTTGGGATAACGAAATCGAACATATTGTAAGCGATTGCAGAACTTATGGTATTGATTACATCACTATCTCAAGCACAAGTTCAAGCATGGTTGAAACGCTTGCTAAGTTTGAAAAATGCGGTTGTAAAATGGTAGGTCTTACAAAAGTCACTTCACACTACACCGACTTCATGACCGGCGAGAAAAAAATCGTACCGGCGTTCAAAGTAAAAATCAACTAATTAAACAAATAAAAAAATAATAACAAATTACCAAAATAAATAATAACGATAAGGAGAAATGACACCATGATTATTTTATCCAGCGGCGAACACGTTAGCATACTTGTCAAAAACGAAGATTTAATCAAAGGTAAAAAGCTATTCTGGGTAAGCGTAAAAACAACCGTATATAACCCTCGTGAAGATTTTAAGCCATATAAATATGTAGGTAGCACCCCAAAGCGCCGGTTATATGACGGATATATTAAAGAATTTGAAAGTCTAATAGGATCTGCTGAAGAAGCTTTTAATACTCAATACAAAAACTATACCGAATCTATCAACCAAGCAGTTGACAAACAAGTTGGTAAGCCGGTTGAACAAGCCCCAAAGCAAGAGGGCTTAGGCAGTAGCTTAGAGCAAATGCTACTAAAAGTTTTAGCCGAGCAATCCGTTGATAAAGTGCTAGAAGTCTCCAAACCAATGCTAGAAACACACATTAAAGAAAAGTTTGGCGTTTTACCGCAAGTCCACGAAATCGTATTACCCGAAAAGAAAAAGGAAATGCAAGGCGTGTTCCATGAAAAATTCGATACCGTTTTAAAGCTTGTGAATGCGAGCATTCCAGTCTTTTTAACTGGGGCAACCGGTACGGGTAAAAACGTACTTTGCAAGCAAATATCCGAAGCGCTTGACCTAGAGTTTTACTTTTCCAATGCGGTAACGCAAGAGTACAAGCTTACTGGATTCATTGACGCAAACGGCAAATATCACGAAACCCAATTTTACCAAGCATTTACCAAGGGCGGTTTGTTCATGTTAGATGAAATGGACGGCAGTATTCCCGAAGTATTGATTATCTTAAACGCGGCTTTAGTGAATCGTTATTTTGATTTTCCTACCGGGCGAGTCGAAGCACACGAAAACTTCCGAGTGATTGCCGCCGGTAATACTTATGGTACGGGCGCGGATATTGAATATAGCGGTCGTTACCAATTAGACGCCGCGAGCTTAGACCGATTTGCTTTAGTTGAAATTGATTACAGCCCGGCCATTGAACAAGCGATCGCCAACGGCAATACCGAGCTTTTAGAATTTGTACAAGGATTCCGTCAAGCCGTTAAAAAAGCCGGTATCAAGCACTTGGTAATGTATCGTTCACTTGAAAGATTGTCTAAATTAGAAGGCGTTTTAGGTAAGAAAGAAGCGCTAGAAATCAGCTTGGTAAAACACTTGCAGACCGATGACAAACGCATTATCAAACAAGCACTAAGCTACATTGTCAACAGTAGCAACAGCTACTTTAAAGAATTCAGTCAATTTTAAAAGGGGTTTTCGTTATGAATTACAAAATTGAAGAATATGAACGTTTCAACAGTATTGACGAAATGATGAACATTTTAAAAGCCCGTCCCGTTAATAAGCTATTCTTGGACAGACAGTCTTCTCGTAATACTTCAAATAGACGTTTTTTCGGTACAAAAAATTATACAGAAGCTATCAACCTACTAGCAAACGGGTGGGAAGAGCCGGTAGAAAAAATCAAAACTGGTATGCGTAAGAAGGTGAAAAGTAACGTATCTATCGTTAAACGCAGACCGGTATTGGGGGTAAGCGGCTTTGCCCCTCATATTCCTAACGCGATCTTAGGCTTACCGAATTTCATGATTTCTACCGAGCGTACCAAACAAAAAGTAAAAGCCCTAACCATTATCTACAGCCCATGCGTAAACGCTAATTGGGCGGCGAGTGAAATTTTAGAGTGCGGTATCACCATGTTAAACATCATTAACGACATTGAAAAAAGCGGCTACCGAATCAACTTATACATTGAAGCCATTACCGTAGTCAAAAATAACAAGTTATTTGGTAGCTGTGTAAACGTGAAAAATTACCGCGAACACCTTGATTTACGTAAGTTAGCTTTACCGTTGGCTCATGCTTCCATGTCACGGCGGATTGGTTTTGAATGGCTCGAAAAATCTTACGTACAAGAGGAAAGTATTGTAAATGGTTATGGTAGACCAATAGGTAACGAAGATTATAATGAGGTTAAAGAGTTCTATTCAAGCTCCAACCTACTGAGTAACAACGAATATTATATCTCCGCACAGCTTATTAACAGTTGTAACCACAATAAAGAAAAAATCTTGGAGTCGGCCGGTATCTCCATTTAAATAAAAATCTAAACTTGAAAGGGGATGATATAAAGAAATGGATATTGAAAAAATCATTAGCCAGCCAAACGCAGATATTGAATACCGTATAGACGGCAATGGTCGCTACAAAAATGTTAGAGTTTACATTGTTTTAGAGGAAGAAACTTGCTTGATAATCGACACATCAAAAAAAGAAATTACTATGTACCACAATTACAAAAAAGATGTATGGTTTTTACCAGCAGATGCGAATAGCATTATCAATAGCGCATTTAAAAAAATCTATAAAAAAGAAGTCTTACATCAATCAAACTAAAATTCAACATCCATAAGGAGAGAAAAAACAACATGACAAACAAATTAGCGATCTTATTGAAAGAAACAGGCGAAATTGAGGTTATTAATGTACCAACGAAGAACAAAGGGCTACAATTTTACTATCAAAATATTAATTGTGACATGATTACAATTGTGAAAGCGATGTACTTAGGGAATGAATATAGCCTAGTGGCTGATTATGAGGGGTTATTAAAAGCCGAGCCTAAAGTAAATATGTTAGCTTCTATCCTTTATGGATATTTACAGCACGGACAATATTTAGTTTGTAACGTCTTGGTAATGAAAGACGAATTTACTGACGAGGGCTTAGACACCGTAGGGCTTGATAAAGCGGAAGCGGCGGTTATTGTAAACATTTTAAATGACCTAAAAAAAAATATAAAATCATAAATTAAAGGCTCGAATAAAAATAAGAGCCTATGTCTGATTAGGCTCTTTCTTTTTCGGGCTTTATAGTTTATTTATCTTTCCAAAACAACGCAAAAGCAATATCCAAAATGCGTTCTTTATCTTGTTCCGTCAATAACTTACCCTGAAATGTAACATTTTTAGTCTTTAGTAGTCGTTCAAGCTCTATCTTATCTAATTTTAGATATTTATCTACCGTTAATTTTTCGTCTGTTTTCCCGAATAGGTAATCAATAGAAACGTTAAAAATATCTGAAATAGCTTCTACAACTTCTAAAGGGGGATTGCGTGCGCCGCGTTCGTATTGACCAATAGCGCTTGGTGATAGGCTAATGCCTATTGCTTCACCAATAAGTTCACCAAGTTCAAATTGTCTTAAATCTTTTTTATAACGCAATTCCGCAATTCTAGCGCCTAAAATAGTCCGATTAGACATTGTTTTCACCTCAATATTATTAATATTTATGATTAAATATATGTATATAATAACACATTTTGTTATAAAAACAAGACAATATAGTCAATTTGTCGCTTTGAACAAAACATATTGTTTCTTTCCTTAGTTTTTTATTTAAAAATAACACAATTTGTGATATAATTGTCTTTGTAGCCAATCTTATTTAGTCAATCTTACTAGAGAAAGGGTGATTTGTATTGTCTGTATCAAAAACAACCAAATTTAAATTGTTTTGTCAAAAAAACGGTTACAGCGCTGAATATCTTTCTTACGCTTTGGGCGTAAGTAAACGAACAATCTATTCTTATATGCAAGGTTCTCGCGTACCTAGTCGAAAAATATGCAAAAGAATAGATTCTATTTTGAAAGTGGATTCCAACCAATTATTTGATTTTTAAGGAGGATTTTATTAAATGGGTAATAGTTTATATAACTTAACAATTGAGGCACAAATGCTACAAGAAATGCTTGAAAACGGGGATATTGATGAAACCATATTCCAAGATACGCTTGAAAGCCTTGATATTGATACCAAAATCGAAAACGTATGTAAGATGATTCGTAACTTAGAGCAACGCGCTTTAATGTTCAAAACGGAGAAAGATCGCATGGCGGATAGACAGCGTGTAGCTGAAAACTGCGTAAAGCGCTTAAAAGAAAATTTATTAACACACATGCAAATGACCGCAAACAGCAAGTTGACAGCCGGCTTGTTTACGGTCAGTAAAGGAAAATCAAAAAGCGTAAATCTTTTTGACGAAACCATTATACCAGAAAATTTCTTAATTCCTCAACCAAGCAAGGTTGATAAAAAAGCGATTGGAGATGCGCTGAAAAAAGGTGAAACCATTGCCGGCGCTGAATTAGTCGAAAATGAATTTATCCGAATTAAGTAAGGAAGGTAATAATAAAATGGGAATTTATCAAAAATTATTGCAAATACAAACCGAACTAAAAGCGCCAAAATCGCAATACAACAACTTCGGCAAATATTCTTATCGTAGTTGTGAGGATATTTTAGAAGCGCTTAAACCAATCTTAGCACGCGCAAATGCGACAGTTGTAATTAGTGATGAAATTGTCAATATCGCTAACCGATTTTATATAAAAGCCACAGCTAAAATTATAGACACCGAAACCGGCGAACAAATTGAAGCTGCCGCATTCGCAAGAGAAGAAGAATCCAAAAAAGGAATGGACGGCTCACAAGTAACCGGCTCTAGTTCGAGTTATGCCCGTAAATACGCTTTAAATGGCTTATTCGCCATAGATGATACAAAGAATAGCGATTATTCCAACAATCAAAATGAGCCAAAAGAAGCGCCAAAGCCGCCAAGAAAACCAAGTGTTAATCAAAATCAAACAAACAAAGCGGCGGTTCTTTCACCCGAAGTCAGCGACATGATGAACAAAGGTATATGTAACCTAAAAAATAAGTTCGGCATCAAAATCGAACAAATTTTAAAAGACATAGAAGCGACAACCGGCATTAAAAAGGCAGATATAAGCGATTTCAACGCGCCTAAAGTTTTCAATGCGATAGGTAGATTGGAACAAAAATATAAATCTGAAAACAACCAAGTATCAAATTATTAATTTTTTGTGGGTTATTGTATGAACAAAGTAATTTTATTGGGGCAGCTTTGCGACGATCCCGAACTTAAAACAACGCCCGGCGGTAAATCGGTTACGAATATTAGCGTAGCTGTAAAAGATTATAGCCAAAATACTCATTTTATTGATGTGGTAGCATGGGAAAATACAACCGAATTTATCTGCAAGTATTTTAAAAAGGGCAAACCTATTGTTATTGACGGAGCTATTACAACACGTAACTTTGAAGATAGACAAGGTAACAAGCGTAAAGCCGTAGAAATCTTAGCCAATAAAGTAGAATTCGCTATTTCAGAAAAGGCAGAAACCGAAAACCATGCACCGTCTACGCCTTTTACATTCGATAGTAAAAATAAAGGCTTCGACTCCATCAACTTTGAAGATGAAGATAACGATAACGATCTCCCATTATAAAGAAAGGATTTTTACCTATGATGTTAATTTCAATGACCAAGTGGTTTATATTTATCTTTTTAGCTTTGTTTGGCTTAATAGCCTTTTCCAATGACATTGCGCCAAAACAGCCAAAAGAGCTATTTGAAAAAGAGCGAAATTGGGGTCTTCGTTTCTTTGCTTCCATTATAGTTTTAATTATTTTTCTAATAGCAATATCATAAAAAAACAAATACCAAAATAAAAAGTAACAACGTAACAAAGGGGATATGTATAAGTATGAAAGTAACAAAAAAAGAAGCTTGTGAAAGGTGGGTACGCGGCTTTAACGCTATCCCACTAAGCGTAGTAAAAAAATTAATCGAACGCGATATTGACAGCGTCATAGAATTGACCACGCCGGGTGAATATGATGATTTTTTACCTATGTGGGATACGGTATGGACATTTGATGAATGGATTGATGAAGAGTGGGCAAGAAGAAATATAAACGTCTTACAAGAATGCGGATTCCGCGTTTATGATAATGAAGATTTAGGGCTATTTTTCGGAATAGACGGTGCTGGATATGATTTTTATAAAGCGCATTGGATTTCTCTATATGAAGCTCGTTGGCTACAATGGCATGATGAAGATTAAAATTAATGAGGGGCGAACAACCGCGCATAGATATATTTGCGCGGTTTTACGTCTGCTTGTAAAATAACAGTGACATACATATAATATATAACTGTAAAATTTTATGTAAAAAAAGTTATTATAGATAGAAAGGATTAATAAGTATGCCAAATATAATAGTTAGAGTTACTGAAGAAGAAAGGAACAAGGCAAAAAAATAGCTAAACAACAACACATGGATTTATCTTCATACACTAGAAAGCTATTAATGGAAAAAGTAGAGGCGTATGAGTTGAATGGGATTACAATAAGCAAAATAAAAGAAACAA
>JAUNCP010000065.1 GCA_030526535.1 Clostridia bacterium
AAAATTACCACTCATTTTTTTATTTACTATCTCATTGATTTCTGAAATAGTTTTATATCTTTCTTCTAAAAAAGGAATTTCAATATTGCCTTTCAAAATGTTTCTGAACTCATTAAAACTAACGTCATTAAAAGTTGCATTTCCAAGTTTTTTGGCATATTTGAGCATATCATATAAAAGTGCATCCGAACCATCTTTTAATCCATCTTCCGTTTCTATTGTCCATTTTGGTTGACCCCAAAACGAATAATCAATTGACTCAAATACAAGCAAAAAATTCACAAGCGTTTCAATATCTAAATCTAGTAAATTATACGGATTGTATAACAACCAATTTTTTAAATTGTTACAGTCAATATTAGCTATGAAATCGTCTAATTTACTATAATCTATTTTAACGTGCTGGCTATTTTCTACAACGTATTTACAGCTGTTTTTTATTTTATCTAACATTTTATTTCTCCTGTTAACTCAATACTAATTTATATTCACTAACTTTGATTTTATATAATCGTCTAGCAAATCAGAATTTTTTGGAACCCATTTATACTCTGTATGTTCTTCACTCAAAACAATTTCTAATTTATTTTTATCGGCATTAATAATGAAATCCAGCTCCAAAAAATGTACCGGCTTTTCGTTTTTGTAGCTTATCTTATCAGTATAATTAACTATGAAAAATTCGATAAGAGAATTTTTGAAACCTATTTCTTCGCTTAATTCTCTTTCTAAAGCCTCTTTTATAGTTTCGCCATCTTCGACATGACCTCCGGAAAATTACCACATATCGGGATATTTATTATCATTTTCAGACCTTTTCACAATTAAAAATTCATCTCCGGATTTTATTATACCTGTTACAACTATTTCCACTTCCATAATATTTAATCTCCCTTTTTCTACAACTTTTTTATTCTTTTAAACGGCGAAATTATAAATATCGCTTTTCCTATAATATTTTTATTTTCAATAAAACCGACTGTCTCAAACCGACTGTCAAGTGAATTATTACGATTATCTCCCATTACAAAACAATGATTTTTCGGAACTTTTGCCGAGAACAAAATTTTATCATTGTCGCTATCACACACGCACATCATTTTTTCTTTTATATATGGTTCATTTAAAATTTTCCCGTCAATAAAAACTTCACCTATTTTATAATCGATAATAATTTCTTGATTTTCAGTGGCAATTACTCTTTTTATAAGTGGACTGTTAATCATATTTCCCTTTTTTATAATAACTATATCGCCATTATTTGGAACATAATTAAATTCAAAAATTAAAACTTTGTCACCATTGAAAAGTGTATCTCGCATAGAATTTCCGCTTATATTTACCACTCTAACAAAAAATAAAATGAAAAAAGTTATGAAAATTACTGAATATACTATCGATTCTATCCATTCAAAGCAAAACAAAAAAATTTTTTTACTCAGTTTCCCATTATCATTATACATAATTTACCACAACGCTCCAATTTTATATGCACAGTAAAAATTATGTAAAATAATCACTGAAAATACTGAGTAAAAAATAATTAGAATTATTATTTTACTTCCCTAAACCTATTATATGGAAGAAGTATATATTTAACTTTTCCTATAATATTTTTATTATTGATAAGTCCAATCGCCTTAGAGCGACTGTCGAGCGAATTGTTACGATTATCTCCCATTACAAAAGAATATCCTTTTGGTATAACTTCAGGAATTTCTCCGTCCTCTTGTAACCACATCGGCTCTTTTATATATGTTTCATTGAGCTTTTCTCCATTTACCCAAACACTACCGTCAGAAAAATCTATTTTTAAAGTTTCGCCTTCTGTAGCGATAATTCTTTTTACAATAGGCTCTTCATAAATTTGACCGTGCGTTATAGTAACAACGTCACCATCTGTTGGAACATATCCCCATTTAAGAACAAAAATTTTGTCTCCGTCAAAAAGTGTATTCATCATCGATTCTCCGGAAACATTCATTATTCTGAAAAAGAAACAAAATAAGAACAAAACAACCGCCAAAGCTTGTACAAAAGGTTCTAACCACTCAAAACAAAATTTTGAAAAACTACTAGCAGGATTTTTTACCACAACTTCATTATTAATAATCATATCTTATCACCCGTTCTTCACAATAAATTTAGTATATATATTATCCTAAAACATTGGTTAATTAAAATCAACCATAAGAAAAAACAGGGGAAATAAATTCCCCCTACTGTTAAATTTTTTGCTTGACTTTTGCCGCTTTTCCGATACGTTCTCTGAGATAGTAAAGTTTACTGCGACGTACACGTCCCTTTCTGATAACCCTAACATCTTTGACACTTGGCGAATGCATCGGAAAAACTCTTTCAACGCCAAAACCATAAGATACTTTTCTTACGGTAAACGTTTCAGAAATTCCATTTCCTTTTTTAGCGATAACAGTTCCTTCAAAAACTTGAATTCTTGTTCTTTCGCCTTCTGTAATTTGAACATCTACCTTTACAGTATCTCCGACATTAAATTCAGGAAGCGTGCTTTTAAGAGATGATTCAGAAATTTTCTTTAAAAAATCCATGTTACCCTCCAAAATGATCTACACATTCATAATGCAATTTGACATCAGAGGAATGCTGATATTTTGATGCATAAAATTGTATATTATGCACTCTTCAGAAATTCTATCATATTCATTGCTGTTTTGTCAAGCATATAATCCGCAGCAAAACATAAAATTGAGTAAAATAAAATATAGTATTATAATTATAAGTAAAAAAATATTTCTATAAGGTGAAAAGTTTAATGAAAAAAAATAAAATTGTTATCGCAAATTGGAAAATGAACAAAACAGTATCAGAATCTCAAAAATTTATATCAGAATTAATAAATAACAGAAAATTAAAAAACTATGAGAATGTTGTAATATGTCCTTCGTTTTTAAGTATAATGTCAATTTTAAAAAAATGTTTAAAAAATAATATAAAATTAGGAGCACAAAATTGCTTTTATGAAGATATTGGATCGTTTACCGGTGAAGTTTCACCGATAATGTTAAAAAAAGCAGGTATAGAATATGTTATCATTGGACACAGTGAAAGAAGAATTAAATTAAACGAAACTCCTGATATCATCAATAAAAAATTATTTGCTGCTTTAAAAAATAAACTTAAAGTAATTCTTTGCGTAGGAGAAACGAAAACAGAAAAAGATTGCGGAACAGAAAAATCAGTAATCCTAGATCAAATAAACTCTGCTGTCTATGATTTACAAGAAATCGATTCACTTAATAACCTTGTGATAGCGTATGAGCCTGTTTGGGCAATCGGAAACACTAATGCAAATGTCGACCCCA
>JAUNCP010000066.1 GCA_030526535.1 Clostridia bacterium
CGCAATTTGTAAGTGTTTGTTTTCTTATATAATTTTGTGGGACTTTATTTTTGAATGAGTTTGAAACTTCAATATAGTATCCGAAAACTCGATTATAACCTATTTTTAATTTTGGTATGCCTGTAGATTCACGTTCCCTTTTTTCTATTTCCGCAACAACTATTTTATCGCCATTCATATCTTTATGTAAATTATCGACTTCTTCGCTGTATCCCGGTTTTATTATTCCGCCCTCTTTTATCAAAAACGGCGGTTCATCTACAATAGCATTTTCAATAAGTTCATGAGTTTCTTCAAGCCTCTCTATATTGTTATATAAATTTATAAGATATTTAGAATTTGCACTTTGAAGAATATTTTTTATTTTGGGTAATTTAGAAAGTGCCGAAGAAAGCGATTTTAAATCTCTACCGTTTGCCGAACCATAAGTTATTTTTGTCATTATTCGTTCCATATCATGAATACCGACAAGGCATTCTTCGATGGCATCTCTAAGAATAATATCTTTATACAACTCGTCCACTGCATCTTGTCTGAATTTAATGCGATTAACATTTATAAGAGGTCGTTCAATCCATGACCTAAACATTCTTTTGCCCATCGCAGTTTTAGTTTTATCAAGAACCCAAAGCAATGAACCTTTTTTGGATTTTTTACGCATAGTTTCGGTTATTTCTAAATTCCTTATGGTATTTAAATCTAATCTCATATACTCGGAATTATCGTAATATACAGCCTTTTCAATTCGTTCCAGTCCGTTTTTTTGAGTGATTTTTAAATATTCAAACAAAATCGCCATAGAATTTATAGCTGAAAAATTTTCATTTAAATTCAAATTTATTAAATTATCTTTATCAAAAAAACTCAATAAAATATCTAAAGCTTCATTATCTGAAAAAATCTTATCAATTTTTTCTATTCTACACGAAAATTTTTCTTTTAAAAAATTTTCTATTGATGATAAAAAATCCAAATCCCCGCTAAATAATATTTCTTTTGGATAAAACTTACCGATTTCATTTTTTAGAAAGTTTAGATTTTGCTCAATGTCATTTATTTCAGTAGTTTTAAGCTCACCGGTCGAAATGTCACAAAATGTTAAACCGACATTTTTGTTTTCTTTTTCGCTTACATGAATAGAACAAATATAGTTATTTTGTGATTCATCAAGCATACACTCTTCCATAATCGTTCCGGGAGTAATCACTCTAACTACTTCCCTCTTTACTACACCTTTGGCTTGTGCAGGATTCTCAACTTGATCGCACATTGCGACTTTATACCCTTTTGAAACAAGCCTCGCAATATAGGAATCACAGCTGTGATATGGTATTCCGCACATTGGAGCTCTTTCATTTTGGCCGCAATCCTTTCCGGTTAATGTAAGATCTAATTCACTGGAAACAAGCTTAGCGTCATCATAAAACATTTCATAAAAATCGCCAAGCCGAAAGAACAGTATAGCATCTTTATACTGCTCTTTTATTCTCATATATTGTTGCATCATTGGTGAAAGTTCATTCATACAGTTTACTCTCTCTCTTATTTTTTACGAACAACCGTGGCAAGTCTGACAGCTTCCTGTACAAGATGTATCTTCACTTATATCAACGGAATAGGGGTCTTGTCCTGCCGAAGCACTATTTATAATAAGGCTTACTTTTTGCAATCTATCATCAAATTTTTGTTTGGCTTCATTGTATTCTTCCATTTTAGGATTTTGAGTTATTTTTTTATAAAGTTCACCTATAGATGAATTCAATTCATCTATTTTTTTAGAATCTGCATTGTCTTTTGAAATTTCAATGTTTATTTCTGATTTTTTAGAATTAAAATCTTCTATAGTTTTTTGAAGTTCCATGTCGCATTCGACATTTTGTTCTTTGATTTTATAGTCTATATAAAGTTCGTCTTGTTGAATTGCTGCTCCCAATTCTCTTGCAAGTGTAATTATATCCATGTTTATTTCTCCTTTAAATTAATATTCCTATTAAAGATTCTTTCTTTGAATCAACAATTTTTACATTCAAAAAATTACCTATAAATTCTTTTTCGCCGGTAGTTTCGACTATTATGTTGCTACTTGTTCTACATAAAAGTTTTTGCGATTTTTCATCAAAACTTTCCGCTAAAACTCTAAGTTCTTTGCCGATCATATTTTTGCAAAGATTTTCCGAAATTTCTTTTTGAATTTCCAATAATTCCAAAATCCTTTTCGTTTTTTCTTCTTTTGTCACATCGTCAGGCATTTTAGCGGCCGGCGTACCTTCACGTTTTGAATATATAAAGGTAAACAGAGATGAAAATTCAACCCTTTTAATAAGGTCAATTGTTTCTAAAAATTCTTCGTAAGTTTCGTTCGGAAAACCGACAATTATATCACTAGTAAACGATATGTCCGGGATTTTTTTTCGTGCATAATCTACTATCTTTAAGTAAGACTCTTTTGTATATTTCCTGTTCATTTTTAAAAGTATATTGTTGCTTCCGGACTGAACAGGCAGATGAATATGATGAACAATATGCTTGCTTGTACTAATAACGTCAAAAAGTTCATTAGTTGCATCTTTTGGATGAGATGTCATAAATCTTATTCTGTATTCTCCATCAAAAGAATCTAATTTTTGCAATAATTTCGGAAAATCTATTTCTTCTTCTAAACCTTTTCCGTAAGAATTCACATTTTGCCCAAGAAGAGTAATATCTTTATATCCTGCGTCCAAAAGTTCTTTGAATTCTTTTATTATATCATTTGAATTACGACTTCGTTCTCTACCTCTTACATATGGTACAATACAATAAGAGCAAAAGTTATTGCAACCGTACATTATCGAAACAAACGCTTTTAAGCGATTATCTCTCTTTAAAGGGGTATCTTCAAAAATAATATCATTTTTATTTTCTATATAGATAACATCCTTTGAATTTTTTTGTTTTTTTTCTAAACTTTCAAAAAAAAGCTTTGGAAAATCGTTTATTGAGTGCGTTCCGAAAATAAGGTCTATGAATTTATATTTGAGCTTTATTTTATCCAAAATAACTTTTTGCTCCGTCATGCATCCGCACACTATTACAAATAAATCTTTGTTCTTATCTTTTAGGCTTTTTATCCAACCTAAATTTCCAAATGCTTTATTTTCCGCATTTTCTCTTATAGCACATGTATTAAATAAAACTAAATCTGCATTTTCTTTTAATAAGAATCCTCCATCTTTATTTTTTACTAATGATGGATCTCTTAACCTTTGGGTA
>JAUNCP010000010.1:0-2682 GCA_030526535.1 Clostridia bacterium
CTTCACAAGGTTCTTTACAAGGTTTTTCACACGAGTATAATGATATTGGCGGAAATAGCGAAAAAGATTATTTTGACGACGATGAGAACAATAGCGGCGGTAATATAAGCGAAATGTTCAAAAGTAGAAATAATAAAGTAACGGCGCAAGGAAGTGCGTTGAGGTTAATCTTAGTTTTGATATTGGCCATTTTGTTGACTCTTGCGATATGGTTTGTATATAAAAATCGTAGAAAAAAGAATCAATCTAAAAAATAAAATATAAAATCACACTCCTCAGAGGTATAAATCTGAGGAGTTTTATATATTTTAGCTTTCAAAAAAATAAATATTTTGTTCAAAACATAGAATTATTAGAGTAAAGGTTGAAAAAAACATCCGTGTAAACAAATCTACACGGATGTTTTTTATCTCGATATATAAAGAGCAATGGCTGTTTTATCCGGAAGCTTCAAAATTGTTCCTGCGTCGAGTTTATCGTTAACTTCTATTCCATTGAAAGTAGAAATCGCTGTTTCATAGCGTGTTTCTTTATAATAATTTTCACAAATTGATGCAACTGTATCCCCGTCTTGAACGATGTAATCTTCAAATGCTATATCTAATCCTTCGGTTAAAATTATATTTTCAGAAGAAGCGGTGTTATTTGATTGACTATCTTTATTCGATGTGTCTTCGCCTAGTGTTTTGTCGGATTCATCGGAACTGCTTGCACTATACTTAATATTTCCTATTTCTACAGAAGATATTGCGGCGCTTTCGTTTTTGTCCTTGTTTAATTGTGCATGAGCTAAATAGATGATTCCTATAAAAATAAATGCTGTCAATGCTCCTTTATAAATTTTGTCTATAATTGGTTTTTTTAATGTATAAACATATTTAATGTACGAAATCCAAGAACTGGATTTTGAAATTTTTTCGGCTTTTTTAAGTTCTACTATTAATTCGGGAATAGAACTATATACACCCCGCTCGCATTTATCTAATACAATGTGAAGTTGCTTGTTGAAGCCAGCCGAGCATTCTGCCGGTAAAAGTGAAAAAATTATATTGCGTATGTTTTTGTATATTATTTTAGAATTTGCACCACGATATTTAAAAATATTTTTTAAATTATAGTCTATGATTATATTTTTTTCATCATCAACTTTTATATTTTCCGGTTCAGAAATGCAACCGGCGAATTCCGTACCCAGAGTATTTATTACATCCATTTTCATAAGAATAAGTTCTAAGATTCTACATCTATCGTCAAAATGCGTTGTGCTCAATGCACGCTCATATTTCTTTTTTATATTATTTGTTTCATCATATTTGAAAGCTGCATAAAATTTTTCATTTGAAACAAAAAAATCGACAAATTCTATTGGTTTTCTCGGGGAATGGAAAATTGAAAACAGTTTTTTGAATATATATAAATCTTCCTTATCATATATAAATTCATTTAAAATATATAAATTTTCTGTTCGTTTTTCTCCTTTACATGCTATATTTACGGATATTTTTTCATCTTTGAAAAGGTTGCCTACAACTAAATAATCTGATGGTTTAGATTTATCATTCATAAACTTCTACCTCGCAAATAAAAAAATTACAAAACAATACAATTTTATCTCTGTTGACTATAATATTATATAATAATATACTAATTATACAACCTGTTTTTGTGATAGTAAACATATATTAGATTTATTTTTTATAAAATGTATGTTTTGCAACCAAAATAATTCATAGTAATATTTTTAAATAAAATTTTGAGAGGGCTGTTTTTTATGAAAGAAAAATCACTTAAAACCACGAATAATCAAAATAATGTGAAAAAAAGTAAACTTAAAAAGGTCTTGAGCAGTAAAGTTTTTTCGGATGCAAAAAAATTTTTAAGCAATAAAAAGGTAAAATATACTTGCATTGTAATTTTGATGCTGGTTATATCATATCTTATTCAATATTTTATCAATAAACCCGATTTGGGCTCGTTTTTAAGTTCAGACATGGACCCCAATGGAAATATTTATGTTTTAGGTATTAATAATTCAAAAGACGAATATAGAATTACTAAAATTTTAAAAAGCGGCATGGTTGGTTATAAAATAAATCTGGATAGATCTACCGATGAATTTGCTTATTCCTATAGTAATTTGGAGGCAGATTCAAAAGGAAACTTTTATTTTGTAAAACAAAAAAGAAATTTAAAAGCAGTTGTTGCAGATAAATCTGTTTATCCAATTTTAAGCGAAACTGTTTTAATGTATGATACTAACGGTAATTATGTAAAAGAATTGGCAACAATGGATTTTTCAACTTATGCTAATCCACCGGTTAAATCATATATCAAAAAAATTCAAATTGTTGACCAGTCTATAAATATTATCGGTTCTAAAGACAATATTTTTGATATAATTGAGGCATATCCTTTAGCTGATAGAGCTCCTGAAAAGGTAAAAACATTTACAGTTTCAATTCCGGCATCAACTTCGAGCCAAGATTTGGAGTTTGTAAGTGATGTCAGTGTCCTCTCCAGCGGAAGAGTTTTTTATACAACTAAAAATGGGGAAATTTGGGCTACGGATAATCAAGGAATATTTACACAATGCTCAAGTGCGGTTTCGACATCTCAATTTTTAATGATTGGCATGAGTGTCGACTCAAAAGATAGTATATATTTCAACGATACTTTAAGTGG
>JAUNCP010000010.1:2692-7082 GCA_030526535.1 Clostridia bacterium
ACAGTATAGATAAAGTAGTTATTGACAGTTCAAATATAGCAGTTAAAGATTTACGAAAAATAAAAGTTATATCAGACGGAGATTTTTACGCACCTTCTAAAGCTTTTGACAAACCTTACTACGCAAGATTTGGAACCATAAATCATCTTACAAGTGATATTAGAGGAAATATTTTTCCTTGGGGAATTATAATAATGGCGATAATATGTGCAGTTATTGTCGGAGCATTTTATGTAATAAGATTTTTAAGTAAATTTGAAATAAAGAGAATTCCGCTTGCAATAAGAATTTTGTCAATGTTTTTGCCTGTCTATGTAATTGCAATGGGAATACTGGTTTTTATAAATACAAGCGATGCGGTATCGGAGTATGTTTCGGTACTAAACAGCGAGCAAGAACGTGGTGCAAAAACAGTAGCAGATAACATTGACGGAAATTTATTTTCAAATCTCGACCACGTTTCCGGATATATGACGTCTGACTATTTAAAAGTCAAAAATTCAATAGAAAAAGGATACAGCGATTTACTTTTAAAAATAGGCGATAGAAGTGATTATCTTATAACCTATAAAGAAAAATATAATAAGCTTTATGCGACGATAAGCACTAAATACAATACAAGTTCAAAATCTTATGATGAACTTAAATATACAAACCCGGATATGGTGACTACTCAATGTGTTTTAGTCGATTCTATCCTTGAAAGAGATGAAACAGAAGCTCTTTACTCAATTTGGAACAAATTCTCAAATAAAACTAATACAACGGATTCATTAGAAGCTGAATTTAGAGATGTTTATGGAAATATGAAAGGTTCTTTTGTAGCAATAAAAGATACAAATGGACGAGTTGTCGGATTTGTCGGAAATTTTTTGGACTCCAAAATTCATAGTTCCGGTGAATTTAAAAGAATTTTCTTGCATTCTTTGGCGATAATTTTAATAATAACGGTTTTTGTATTTGCTTATATTTGTTTTGTGGTAAAGCTTGCTTTAAAACCGCTCAAAAAAATAGAGGGTGCAATAACTGTCATGAGTAAAGGTGAGTGGAATACGAGAATTCGTGTAGATACCAAAGACGAGCTCGCTGATATTGCGCAAGCATTTAATATAATGTCAGAAAAAATAGATAGATATACGTCAAATCTTATTAGGCTTAATAAAGAATATATAAGATATGTTCCGAATGAAATATTTAAATTTATGGGCAAGGAGAAAATTAATCAAGTTCAGCTTTACGATAATACCATAGTAAACATGAATGCTATTTATATTACGTTTAACTTATCATGTAAAGGTTCATATGAATTCAAAGATGAAAATGAAATTTTTGAAGCTTTAAACAAGAGTTACAAAGAAATGTTTAAAGTAGTGGAAAAAAATAATGGTGTGGTACAATCTTTTGATGGACTTGATGCTATAATACTTTTCCCGAACAGTGCACAAGATGCGTTCAAAACGGCTATTCAATTCAAAGAAATAGAACTGAATGATATAGTAAAAGAACATTTAAATATTACTTTGGGTGCCGGTGATGTTTTAATAGGAATTTCGGGAAGTGAAGACAGACGTGGTGCGGTAGTTGTTTCGGACGAAATTATGCAAATGTTTAACATTGATACTCAAATAGGAATTATAGGAATAAATATGGTTGCGACAAAAACCATAATCGACGCTCTCGATAAATCCGAACCGTATAATTACAGATTTATCGGAAGAGTCGGAAATATAACAGGCGAAGGTTACACGGAAATTTTTGAAATAATAGACGCCTCAAATAAATATAAGAGGGACCTATATATGTCGACAAAAGAAACGTTTGAAAAAGGCGTAAAAGAATATATTTTGAACAATATGGAAACTGCAAGGAGCATATTTACAGATGTTTTACGAGTAAATGAAAACGATAAAGTGGCGGTTTATTATTTAATGAAATGCGAAGAACATATGGGAAGATTAGGAAGTAAATCAAGTTTAAAAAAAGGATTTAACGGATATATTATTTAATTGATATTATTTTTAATTTTAAGAAATCAGGATGGAACGGAGCGTAATCATGAACCTATTTTCAGAGATTTTTACAAGGATTGCATCAACAATTCAAGCACAACTTACGGCATTGACATCATTTGTTATACAGCTACAAAATATCGGAACTCGTGCGGCACAGGCTGTGCAACAAAAAATACAAAAATTTATGCAAACGCTTTTAAAAAATCCCTCAAGCAAGAAAGACTATTGGCAAGTACTTGGAATTTATATTTCTAAAAGATTTGCAATTATAGCTACTATGGTGGTAGGTGTTTTAGGATATTTTTTGATATATTTTGCATATCCTTGGGCTGACGGAAAATTATGGTACGCAAGCTTTAAATATGATACCCCGAAATATTCAAAATTTAGCGGGAAAGCAAAGGTTTATGATACTGCCGGAGTTATGATATACAAAGGACATATGGAAAACGGAACCCCAAGTGGTTATGGTATGCAATATGATACAAAAGGTAATTTGATATATAAAGGTAATTTTGAATTAGGTAAATATAGCGGACAAGGTGAAGTTTACAATTTAAAAGGAGAGATTATTTATTCGGGTAATTTTGCAAATAACAATTACGACGGAGAAGGAAAACTTTATAATGATTCGGGCAAAGTTTTGTATTCAGGGCAATTTTTAGCTGGACAGCGTTCAGGAACGGGAATAGAATATGATGCTTCTACGGAATTCAAAAAATATTATGGAGGGTTTGCAAATGATGTAAGAAACGGTAACGGAGTTGAATACGATACAGACGGTGTTGCAATTTTGTATGAGGGAGCATTTAAAGACGGTGTTTATGGCGGAGAAGGAAAGTTATATTCTAAAGGAAATTTGCTTTATTCGGGAAATTTTTCAAACGGAAAATATGATGGACAAGGTGATTTATACGATAATGATACAGGATTTTTAGTATATTCCGGAGAATTTTTAAACGGGGTATATAGTGGGTCAGGCAAACTATATGAGAATGGTACTCTTGCCTATATGGGAGAATTTGAAAATGGCAAAAGACAAGGTTCCGGAGATAAATTTGATATTTTAGGTTCAAAAGTATTTAGTGGTACATTTAGGAATGACAGTATCGATTATATTGCATATTTAGGCAAAAGCATTGATGATATATCGGAAGAGTTTGGTCAGGAAAGCTTTAGAACTGAAGTTGATAATCATATGATTATTACGTACTTAAGTTTGGACGCTTCTATGGTATTCAAAGTGGATGAAAATACAAATTCATACGTGTGCGAAAAGGCTATTTTGGGAGTAAAGAAGGATTTTATGGGTCTTGGTGCCAAAAGTACAGCGGTCGAACGTAGGCAAGTTATGGGTGACCCGTTTTCGTCAATTAACTATAGTTGTCCGGATTATTACAAAACTGTTTTTTCAAATCTTTCTATTAATTTTAATAATATTAATAGAATTCCGAGCGATAAATATATCATGGATAAATATTTTATCAGATTTTATTTCAATGAAGGACGCACTGAACTCAAAAGTGTTGAAATTTGTTTAATGGGATAGTATAATATTATTTGTAAAAACTTTAATATAAAATAAATATAGGTGTGATATGATTTGAGAAAAATTGAAAATCTGATTTACGATTTAAAAAACGACAAAAAATTACATGAAAAATTTTCTAAGAAAATAGGTGAAATAGATGATTTAAAAAACAAATCTGAAGAATTTTTAGAAAATTTGATTATAAGTTTTGCCAAAGAAAATAATTATGATATAAGCTTAGAAGATATAGTTGAAAATTATTTTACTGATATGCGTTTTATTGACAATTCAAAAAATGATGATAATGAGTTGAGTAAAATATCGATTGATGATTTAGAAAAAATCTCTGGCGGATTTAGTATAAAAACTAATGCTAAAATATTAGCTCCAATTCAATTTTTGACTATGGCAACCGGGGTGTATTCTGCGAAAGCTGATACAATAGATTATGGTTTACAAAGCAGTAGCAGTGTTGTTTCGCAGAAAAAAGCAGAAAAAACAGATAATAAAAAATCATTAGATGAAACGGATATACTTAGTTTACTGAAAGAAAATAAAAACTTACCTGAAATTTCCGAAGAAAATCCTTTTAACGAAGTAGATGCAATGGTGCTTTGTAATTTGACATATATCTCTGCGAACATGATACCTCTAATGAATGAAAAAAATATATCGGATGGTATAACGATAGAAAAGTGGGCGTCTGATTTCAAGAGTAACTTAGAAGGTAATATTAAAAATTTACACAATATGGATGATATAAATGATAATTTGTTAAAGAAATTCATAAAAATAGATAATATTTATGGTAATATGTTGAAAAATAGAGAAAAATTATTATATTATG
>JAUNCP010000010.1:7094-13812 GCA_030526535.1 Clostridia bacterium
TTCAAGATGCTCAAGATATAAAAATATAATTGTCGGAAATTTTGTTTCCAAAAATCAAGAATTTTCTGAAAATACTGCTGCCGAACAATTCGCTGCAATGACATTTACATTAAAATCCGGACAGAAAATTGTAGCTTTTCGAGGAACAGATAGTACTCTTACCGGTTGGAAAGAAGACTTCGATATGTCTTACGAAGCAGAAGTTCCTGCTCAAAAAGATTCTGTTAAATATTTATCGGATATTTTGAATCATTACAACGACGATAAAAATATTGATATTATAGGTCATTCAAAAGGTGGTCATTTAGCCTTATATTCTGCGTTTAAGTTAGCGGAAAGCGATAATTCTGTAGGAAACAGAATAGGAAAGATATATAATTTGGATGGTCCGGGAATACGTGATGATATATATAAACAGTTTAATAAAAAAACAGTAAAATTAATAAATGATAAGGTAACATCCGTTGCTCCACAGTCGTCCGTGATAAGCAAAATAATGTGTAATGATATTGGTAAATGTAAGTTATGTATAAAAAGTAATAGTTTTAATTTTTTGTTTCAGCATGACCCGTTAACATGGAGTGTTCATAGAGAATTTTATAAAAAAATTAACGAAAGATTTATTTCCGAAAAACAAAGACCAGAAAGTGAACTTGCTAAAGAAATGTTGTCTAATTTTTTAAAAAAAGCGAAAAAACAAGATATTAAAATATTTGTAGACACAATTTTTAACTTTCTGATAAATAAAAAATTTTTATCGAATAATTTTAATATATATCCTATTATGATAAATATATTCTATAAGTATACTATACAGGGTAAATCAGTATCGAAGATATTTTCTGAAACACCTTCATCATCAAAAGTTTTCAAAAGAGAAGAGGAAGAGTCTATAGATAATGTTTTAAATATTTTGTCTGATGAGTTTTTTAAATCATATTGGAAACGTTTTGATGAAGTCAATAAAAGTCTTGAGATTTCAGAAGAAGTCGAAAATCAATTAAAAGATTATATGGGGAAAAATTTGTCTGTTTCTGACATAGTAAAAATTGCCGTGAAGTCGTATTTAGTGAAAAAATTTAGAATTTATGCCATAAGAGATTTTTTTAGAAAGGTATTTATTTAGCAGTATTGACTTTTTGTATAATTAAGTATATAATGTTAATTGGGGGGGATTTTATGAGTAAAGATGTATTAAAAACGATAGCTCGAAATAAAAAAGCCTCCCATGATTATTTCATTTTAGAAAACGTAGAGGCCGGAATAGAGCTAAAAGGTACTGAAGTTAAATCTCTAAGGTTAGGAAATGTAAACTTGAAAGATTCGTGGTGCTCTGTTCAAAATGGAGAAATTTTTGTAAATGGTATGCATATAGGTGCTTACGAAAAAGGAAATATTTTCAATGTTGATTCCAAGAGAGTTCGTAAGCTTTTGATGCATAAGAGAGAAATTTTGAAATTGTTTGGGCAAAGTAAGCAGCAAGGATTTTCGATTATACCTATTTCGATTTATTTTAAAGGCTCAAATGTAAAAGTGCAAGTTGGACTTTGCAAAGGCAAAAAGCTTTACGATAAACGTGAAGATATGGCGAAAAAAACAGCTCAAAGAACAATGGAAAGAGCGTTAAAAGATTTGTCGAGATATTAAGCAATTTATGGGGGCGTAACGGGTTCGACGAGGAACAGGAGCTTGAGTAAGCGAGTAGCAATGTGGAACTGCTTTAAAAGTCACATTTTTCAATTAAATGGAAAAACAACTTATGGTGATAAACCAAAAAATAAAAAAGGCAAGGTAGTTTTTGCTGATTTCTCAGCAAGTAGAGCTATTGCAGCCTAGTCTTATATAAAAGACGACGTCTTAATGTAGACTACCGCGACTATTTTAAGGCGACTAATAGCGGTGAACGTGAATCAAGAAGTTTCTCGGTCTTGGTCATGCAATAGAGAATACCTAAATCGTAAGATTTCTAATGAGCTTGCATTTTAGGGAAATATAGATCATTAGATACACTCGTAGAAAGCTTATGTGAATGTTTTTCGGACAGGGGTTCAATTCCCCTCGCCTCCACCATAATAGTACATATCTTTTGATACAATTAAAACCTCAGTATTACTGGGGTTTGTTTATGTTTGACTATAAATTTCAGGTTCAAAAATTCATGTTATAGGACTTATTTGAATAGTAAATTCGAAAAAATGAAACCTTGATGTTTAAGGTTTCATTTTCCTATAAATTTTCTCAAGGGGGGTTGCATACTTTCGAACAGTAAAAAAATTAGACATTCACTCTTGAATTTTATTTGACTAACAGTATGTTGTTAAAAATTTAACTGATAAAAACTAGTAATTAGTTGTGATAAATAACATATCGATGCCTTGCGTTGAAGTTATTTTAGTTATTTATACCTATTTTGATAGTAGTTATACTATTGGCGATTTTGAACGATAACATTTTTGGGTTTTATAACTTAATGTGTTAGAATGATCAGTAGTAATTAACTGTATAAGAATAAGTGAGGTTGACGTTGTGAAGGTAAACTACAAAAAATTATAGAAACTCCTTATTTATCAAGATTTTAAAGAAGAAGGATCTTGAACAACAGATGGCTGATGTGAGTCACTATATCATGAACAATCTTACACACGGAAATAACGTCACAGTAGATGTATTAGGGCGTATATGCATAGCTCTTGGTTGTTCGCCAGAAGACATTATGGAGTTTATAGTTGATTAGATAGGATTAGATTTTACTTGATACTATGTTAGAGATATTCATCTAAATGAAGGGAAGGATGTTATTTATGAATAAACAAAAGCTTGCATCAAAAATTTGGGAGTCAGCAAACAAACTACGCTCTAAAATTGAAGCTAATGAATATAAGGATTATATTCTAGGATTTATTTTTTATAAATTCCTCTCAGATAAAGAAGAACGATTTCTCCGTAAAGATGGTTGGGGAAACGATGACTTCAAGAATTTGGTTGAAGAAGATTTTGGCACCGTAGAATATTGTCAGCGGCAGCTCGGTTATTTTATTTCATACAATAACTTATTTTCAACCTGGTTGAATAAAGGGAAGGACTTTAGTGTTTCAGATGTTACTGATGCTCTTTCTGCTTTCAATCGGTTGATAGATACAAAACACAAAAAAGTGTTTGAGAAGATTTTTGATACGCTTGATACCGGCCTTTCAAAGCTTGGTGATACTTCCGGTACACGAACAAAGGCTATTAGCAATTTACTTCAACTCATTAAAGATATTCCGATGGATGGTAAAGCGGATTATGATGTTCTTGGGTTCATTTATGAGTATCTAATAAGTCATTTTGCAGCAAATGCCGGAAAAAAAGCGGGTGAGTTTTACACTCCTTACGAAGTTTCTTTGTTAATGTCTGAAATTGTAGCAAATCATTTAAGAGATAAAGAAAAAATTGAAATTTATGATCCTACAAGTGGTTCAGGTTCTCTTCTTATAAATATAGGTAAGAGCGCTGCTAAGTACATAGATGGCGAAAATAATATAAAATACTACGCCCAAGAGCTCAAAGAAAACACCTATAATCTTACTCGTATGAATTTAGTGATGCGCGGAATTTTGCCTGACAATATTGTGACTCGGAATGGTGATACTCTTGAAGAAGATTGGCCGTTCTTCGATGAAAATCATATATATTCCCCGTTATACGTTGATGCAGTTGTTTCCAATCCTCCCTATTCTCAACATTGGGAACCGACTGAAGACAAGAAATTTGATCCTCGTTATTCTAATTATGGTATGGCGCCTAAAAGTAAAGCTGACTACGCATTTTTACTTCATGACCTTTTCCATTTAAAACCGGATGGTATAATGACGATTGTTCTACCACATGGTGTTCTGTTTCGCGGTGGCGAGGAAGGTGATATCCGCAAAAATCTTATTGAAAAAAATAATATAGATGCTATTATTGGGCTTCCTGCGAACATTTTCTTTGGTACCGGTATACCAACTATTATTATGGTACTAAAGCAAAAACGTAAAGAGACCGATGTTCTCATAGTTGATGCATCAAAGCATTTTGAAAAAGTCGGGAATAACAATAAATTGAGCGCCTCTGATATTAAAAGAATCGTTGACGTGGTCAAACAGCGTAAAACAGTAGATAAATTCTCTCGAGTCGTGACCCGTGATGAAATTTGCCGAAACAACTACAATCTTAACATTCCACGTTATGTTGATTCTTCGGATGAAGCTGAGTCTTGGGATATTCTTGCGACTATGTCAGGAGGTATTCCGAATTCCGAAATAGATGCTCTTGATAATTATTGGAATACGTTTCCAAATCTCCGAAAAGAAATTTTTGTTTCTGATGAAACCCCTTATTCTACTTTGGCAACTTCTGAAGTTAATGAAACTATTAAGAATAGTGCTGATGTAAAATCGTTTATAGAAAGCTTTAATTTTGCGTTTAGCGATTTTCATGGTTATCTTTGCAAAAACTTAATTGATCCAATTCGTGATATGAAAGTATCTATAGGCGAGGAAGAAATTAGCGATAACATATTTGAAAGACTTGAGTCTGTTGTGCTGGTAGATAAATATGAAGCATATCAATTACTTGATAACTATTGGACTGTTATTTCCTCAGATCTTGAAACAATCCGGCGTGAAGGGTTTGGTGCAACAAAATGCGTTGACCCCAATATGGTCTTAAAAAAGAAAGACGGTACAGAAGTCGAGGTTCAGGAAGGTTGGGTCGGACGAATTATTCCATTTGAAATTGTTCAGCAATCGATTTTAAAAGATGAAGCGGATATTGTACGTACAAAAGAAGCAAGAATTTCTGAGATTTCCGCAAAACATGAAGAAACAATCGATTCATTTTCTGAAGAAGAAAAAAGCGGAAATTACTTAAATAATGATAATACTGCTTTTGTTGCAAAAGGTATGAAAACGAAAGTTGCAGAGATTTACGCCGATGTTGATAGTGATGAGTTAAAAGCACTAACGGGCTATATTGCACTATTGGATAAAAAAGCACTTAAGGCAGAAAAACTTCAATATATAGCTTCACACCCAGAAGTGAATTGGAATGCAATAGAAGAAGGAAAAAGTGTTTACTCAAAAAGTAAAGTTAACGCAAGAATTAAAAAACTGAAAACCGATTATGTATTTTCGGACGATTCGTTTGAAGGTAAGATTATTAGTGCGTATAAACTTATGGATGAGGAAAAAGAACTTAAAAAGCAAATTAAAGAGGAAAACATTAAACTTCATCAAAAAACTAAAGAAACAATCGAAAGTCTTACAGACGAGCAAGTGCTTATGCTTTTGAAATTAAAATGGATTGAACCGCTGATTGATTCGCTTAGCAGTTTACCAAAGACAGTTGTTAATGATTTTTCAAAAAAAGTTTCTTATTTGGCACAGAAATATTCTACTACCCTTAATGATTTAGAATCCGAAATTGAGCAAACCGAAAAAGAATTCGGGTTAATGCTTGATAAGCTTACAGGTTCTGAATATGACATGAAAGGCTTGGAAGAACTAAAAAATCTTTTGAATAAGGGTGATAATGATGGCTGAAAATAAGAAAACCCCAAAGATTCGTTTTGCTAGTTTTACTGATTCTTGGGAACAGCGTAAGTTAGGAGAGATATGCCAAGTAACTATGGGGCAGTCTCCTGATGGTGCTACATATAGTGATGTACCGTCGGATTATATTCTTGTTCAGGGAAATGCCGACTTGAAAAACGGCTGGGTTTTTCCTCGTGTTTGGACAACACAGAAAACCAAAACAGCAGAAGTAGGAGACTTGATAATGAGCGTCCGTGCCCCTGCCGGGGCAATGGGCAAAACCAACTATAATGTGGTCTTAGGTCGTGGTGTGGCAGGAATTAAAGGCAATGAATTTATCTATCAAACACTTGTGAAAATGGATGAGGACGGTTATTGGAAAAAACTTGCTGCCGGTTCAACATTTGAATCAATAAACTCTGATGTGATTTCAAACGCTGAAATTGCAGTACCACAAGATGTAGATGAGCAAGAAAAACTCGGTGATTATTTCCGCAATCTCGACAACCTTATCACCCTTCATCAGCGTAAGTACGAAAAACTCAAACAAATCAAAAAATCATTGCTTGAGAAAATGTTCCCTCGAAATGGTAGCAATGTTCCGGAAATACGTTTTGCCGGATTTACTGATGCTTGGGAACAGCGTAAGTTTTCTGAGACAGCCGCAACAAGAAGAGGATTGACTTATAAACCTGGTGATATTGTTGATAGAGGAAAGCGTGTTTTACGCTCATCAAATATAAATGAAGATATTTTTGAAATTCATGAAGATGATGTATTTGTTAATGAAGGTGCAGTTAATATTCCTTATGTAAAGGATGGGGACATTCTTATAACGTCAGCAAATGGTTCGAGCAGATTGGTTGGAAAACACGCCATAGTACGTGATATCCCTGATAATTGTGCTGTTCACGGTGGATTCATGCTACTTGCCTCTTCTGATGAACCAGAGTTTGTAAATGCTTTGATGAGTTCTCAATGGTATACAAAATTTATTAATATATTTGTGGCGGGTGGAAATGGTGCAATAGGTAATCTTAATAAAAATGATTTAGATGAGCAGACAGTTTTAGTTCCCTCAAAGAACGAAAGAGAAAAGATAGGTGCATATTTCCGCAATCTCGACAACCTTATCACCCTTCATCAGCGTAAGTACGAAAAAC
>JAUNCP010000010.1:13912-21532 GCA_030526535.1 Clostridia bacterium
TCAAACAAATCAAAAAATCATTGCTTGAGAAGATGTTTGTATAATAGAAAGGAGCAGAATTTTTATGTTGTTTGAATCGGAATTGGACTTTGAACGTGCTCTCATTGAGAGGCTAACTAATGTCGGTTGGATAAATCATGCTACGGGTGAACCTGAAATTTTGCGTTATAAAACAGAAAAAGAACTAATTCAAAACTGGGCAAATATTCTTTTTGAAAACAATAACAGTAAAGACCGTTTAAATGATGCACCACTTACAGACAGCGAAATGCAACAAATTATGGAGCAAATCAGAAATTTGCGCACGCCGGTTAAGCTAAATGGGTTTATTAATGGTAAGGTAGTTACCATAAAACGAGATAATCCTGATGACAAATTGCATTTTGGACATGAAGTGAGCCTTAAAATCTATGATCGTCATGAGATTGCAGGTGGTCAAAGTCGCTATCAAATTGCAGAACAACCAAAATTTTTAGCAAAAAATCCGATTCTCAACAATCGCCGTGGCGACTTTGTCTTGCTTATTAACGGTATGCCTGTTATTCATGTTGAACTCAAAAAGAGCGGAATTCCTGTAAGTCAAGCATGCTATCAGATAGAAAAATATGCTTACGAAGGCGTATTTACGGGTTTATTTTCGCTTGTACAAATTTTTGTTGCCATGACACCCGAAGAAACTATTTATTTTGCAAATCCGGGCCCGGATGGTAAATTCAATAAAGATTATTATTTTCATTGGGCTGACTTTAATAATGAACCTATGAACGATTGGGAAAATATCGCAGCGAATTTACTCTCTATTCCTATGGCACATCAAATGATTGGTTTTTATACCGTTGCCGACAATACGGATGATACGTTAAAAGTTATGCGTAGTTATCAATTTTACGCAGCATCTGCAATTTCTCAGGCTGTTGCAAAACGCAAATGGTCGGAGCAAGGCCAACGAGGAGGATTTATTTGGCATACAACAGGGTCAGGTAAGACGATGACTAGTTTTAAGTCCGCACAGCTTATTGCCAACTCCGGAGATGCAGACAAAGTTGTATTTTTAATGGATCGAATTGAACTTGGAACACAGTCGCTTAGGGAATACAGAGGGTTTGCTGATGATGCTGATTCGGTACAAGCTACAGAAAATACAGGTGTGCTTGTAACAAAGTTAAAAAGCAGTGACCCCGCTAATATTCTTATTGTTACATCAATTCAAAAAATGAGTCGTGTTATGGAAGAGGGCGGATACAAGGCGAAGGATATTGAAATTATCAATAAAAAACGTTTGGTATTTATTGTAGATGAGTGTCACCGTGATACTTTTGGCGATATGCTTAAGAATATTAAAAATACTTTCCCCAATGCTATGTTTTTTGGTTTTACAGGTACACCAATTCATGACGAGAATAAAAAGAAAATGAATACCACCATGGACGTGTTTGGTAATGAACTGCATCGTTATTCCATTGCGGATGGTATTAGAGATAGGAATGTTCTCGGTTTCGATCCTACTATGGTAATGACTTACGATGATACTGAGTTGCGTCAGGCGGTTGCACTCGATAAAGCTAAAGCAAATTCTATTGATGAAATCTTTTCAGATCCCAAGAAAGAAAAAATATACTATACCTATATGGATCAGACAAGAGTTCCTATGGCGGGATATATAGGAGATGATGGTAAGTATGTTCAGGGAATAGAGGATTATTTACCTAACGCACAATATGACAGAGATGAACACAGGAAAGCTGTAATTGATGACATTCGTAAAAATTGGATCCGGCTTAGTCATAACCGGAAGTTTCATGCAATTTTTGCAACTAGCAGTATTCCGGAAGCGATCCGATATTATCGTTTGTTCAAGACAGAAGCACCTGAATTAAAAGTTACTCCACTATTCGATCCTAATATTGATAATAATCCGGATGCAAAGTTTAAATCATCCGGACTTGTTGAGATTTTGACCGACTATAATAATAAATACGGTGTAAATTTTACGATTCCGACTTTCTATGCATATAAAAGAGATGTATCCTTGCGTTTGGCACATAAATCACCATATACAGGTATTGCAAACGACATTTCAAAACAAATTGACATTTTGATTGTTGTAGATCAAATGCTTACCGGTTTTGATTCAAAGTGGGTTAATACACTATATTTAGACAAGGTTTTGCGTTATGAAGGACTTATTCAAGCATTCTCACGTACAAATCGCTTGTTTGATCCCGCTGAGAAACCTTTTGGTATAGTTAGGTATTATCGTAAACCGCACACTATGCACCGTAATATAGAAGATGCATTCGATCTCTATTCCGGCGAGCGCCCTTATGGTATTTTTGTTAGTAAACTTGGAGATAATCTTAATAAGATGAATAGTGTATATGAGGACATTAAATCACTATTTGACTGTGCTGAAATAAGTAGTTTTGAGAAATTACCTGACGATTTGGCTACAAGAGGGAAATTTGCCAAGCTTTTCAAGGAATTTAATGTATATTTAGAATCTGCCTTTATCCAAGGATTTACTTGGGATAAACTAGAATATAAAGTAGATATTGGTAATGACGGCAAAAGCGAAAAGATTAAAGTTAACATCGATGAAACTACGTTTCTTACCCTTGTCTTACGCTATAAAGAACTTTTTAACCCCAGTGATGATCAAGTGGAAAAAGTTAGTGATGATTTGCCCTATGAAATTGATCCTCATTTAACTGAAATTAATACAGGTATGATTGATCATAAATACATGGAATCCCGTTTTCAAAAGTATCTGAAAGAACTTCAAGATGGTGTTGAGGCAACAACGGCTTTAAAAGAACTGAGAAAGTCATTTGCTGTGCTTTCTCAAGAACAGCAGAAGTATGCAAAGATTTTCTTAACTGATGTACAACAAGGCAACGTAGTAGTTGATGAGAGTAAGGCATTGATAGATTATATTAACGAGTATCAAATAGATGCTTATAATGATAAAATTCGTCACACAGCTTTAGCTATTGGTATAGATGAATATCTACTTCGAAATTTTATGAATCAAAATATTACAAGAGACAACATAAATGAGTATGGTCGATTTGACAAATTGGTTGATTCGGTTGATAAAGTGGTAGCTAGAGCATATTTTAAAAATAACGAAGGACAACCTATTAAATCGTATCTTGTTAGGCAGAAAGTTTGTAAATTTTTAGAAGATTTTATCTTGTCTAAAGATTTTAATGCGGAATAATAAAACAATTCTTCGCTTGAAATACCGATAGAAACAGGTGTTTTTAGTGATACTTCGCCCGATGAATATTTAGTTCTAACGCCCATAACCGATGAACTTAATTATTTTGCAGATGATTTTCCTCAGTACGAAATATCGGAAGTTAGAATTTCACTTTTTACAAAATCAAATTACACACAAAGAAAAAGTCAGATTACAGAGTTACTTCTGTAGTCTGACTTTATTATTACAGAACGAAGATATATAGGTCACGAAGATGATACGGGATATCATCACTACGTTATAGATGTAGAAAAATGCTATGAAAATGGAGGAATTTAAATGTCAACAATAGGACTCGATTCGCTATATTATGCGAAAATAACAGAAGATGCAAACGGAGATGAGACTTACTCATCTCCTATTAAACTTGCCAAAGCTATGACTGCCGAGCTTTCGGTGGAACTGGCAGAAGCTACACTTTTTGCCGATGACGGAGCTTCAGAGATAGTCAAAGAGTTTAAATCAGGTACGATTTCACTCGGAATTGACGATATCGGTGTGACCGCAGCGCAAGATTTAACTGGTGCAAAAATAGATAATAATCATGTGGTTGTTTCGACAAGTGATGATAGCTGCGAACCTGTAGCGATAGGATTCAGAGCAAAAAAATCAAACGGAAAATACAGGTATTACTGGCTTTACAGAGTTAAATTCGGAATACCCGGAGCAAGTTTGCAAACTAAGGGTGATTCAATCACGTTCTCCACTCCGACAATCGAAGGAACGGTAATGAGAAGAAACAAAGTTGATGGACTTAACAATCATCCTTGGAAAAGTGAAGTAAACGAAGATGACAGCTCGTTTTCAAGTAGCACTATATCAGGGTGGTTTAGTGAGGTTTATGAACCTGATTTTGAATCATCCGGTAACGAAGAACCTGAAAATAACGGATAAAGGAGGCCTTCATAATGACTTCTGACAGAAGTTCGGTTATTAAAATCGGAGATAAAGAATATGCACTTACGCTAACGACTAGAGCTACAAAAGAAATCGCAAAAAAGTATGGCGGACTTGAAAATTTAGGCGATAAATTAATGAAGTCCGAGAACTTTGAAATAGCTATAAGCGAGATAATTTGGCTTTTGACTCTTCTTGCAAATCAAAGCCTGCTCATTCATAACCTAAAAAATCCAAAAGACAAAAAAGATCTTTTAACCGAAGAAGAACTTGAACTTTTAACCACTCCGTCAGAGCTTGTGGCACAAAAAGAAGCGATAGTTAAGGCTATGGCAAAAGGAACAAACAGAAATATTGAAAGCGAAAATTCAAAACCAAAAAACAAATCAGCCGAGTAAACTATGAAGAATTTTTTACTCGGATTATGTATATCGCTAAAGCTCATCTTAATTTAAGTTTTGATGAGTTTTGGCTTATGCCGATTCAGATAAATTTGGCTTAAAGATTGGAATTGAGGGAGAAAAAGAGTTTAAAAATTCTATCAGAGATATCAATAATTCATTTAAATTTCTTAAGAGTGAGATGAATTTGGTAGTTTCTGAATTTTCAAAACAAGAAAACTCAATGAGTTCTTTATCATCGAAAAGTGAGGTTTTGAGTAAGCAAATCGCACTTCAAAAAGAAAAAATAGAACTTTTAAATGAAGCACTTAAAAACTCTACAGATTCGTTTGGAGAAAACGATAGGCGCACTCAGGCATGGGCTGAAAAGCTTAATAATGCCGAAGCAGACCTTAACAAAATGGAAAATACATTGACGGAGTATAAATCTAAGATAGATGAAACAAACACTCCGCTTGAAAAACTGACAAAAGAAATCTCTGAGCAAGAAAATGAACTTAAATCGTTGGAATTTCAATATAAAAACGTGGTTTTAGAACAAGGAAAAAATTCTTCTGAAGCTAAAGAGCTTGCAGGACAAATAAAAGACTTAAACGTTGAAATTAAAGACAACAAAGATAAACTAAATGAAGCCGAAAAAGCAACCGATGAACTCGGAAATGAAATGGATGATACTTCTAAAAAAACTAATCTTTTCGGTGAAGTTTTAAAGGCCAATTTGGCTTCTGATTTCATAAAAGCCGGAATTGATAAGATTGTCGATGGCTTTAAAAAGCTAAAAGATTCTATTGTTTCTTATGTAAATACAGGAATAGAATTATCAAACGCTGAAACAGAAAACCGCCAAAAGCTTTTACAATTTATGCAAAATACTATGGATGCAAGAATTGAAGACGCTGAAAGTATAGAAACCCTTATTTCTAAACAAGAAAAACTTGGTGTGGTTTCTAAAACGACTCAGCTCGGCGGAGCGCAGGAGTTATCGACTTATTTAACGAAAAAAGAAACACTTGAAAAATTAATTCCAGTTATGAACGATATGATTGCTCAGCAGTATGGAATAAATGCTTCACAAGAATCTGCAGCAAATATTGCCACAATGCTTGGAAAAGTTATGGATGGTCAAACAGGAGCTTTATCGAGATACGGATATAAGTTTGATGAAGCTCAAGAGAAAATCTTAAAGTATGGCACCGAAGAAGAACGATGCGCTGTATTAACTGAAGTTATCACGTCTTCAGTTGGCGGAATGAACGAAGCTTTAGGGCAAACTGATGCAGGTAAAATGGCGCAATTATCTGCAACTCTTGAAGAAACACAAACAAGAATCGGTGAAGTTGCAAATGAAATAAAATTATTTCTTACTTTTACAATTAGTACTATGATTAATAATTTCTCAAGTATTGTACCCATTCGTCATATATTTCTTTTGGAGTTTTATTCAAAACTTCTTCATAATTTTCAGTCCAAATGATTCGTAAAACTTTATCCCAGCCATATGTTTTATCTAAAAATTCTATGTATGTGTTGGCAAACTCATATCCGCCAAATTTTTCAAACTTTATAGAATTATTTGTACGAGTATCTTCGTATGTAGGTATGGACATATTATTTAACTTATTTTTTGAAAAAGGCTGTCCGTTTGCAAGATACAAAGCCATTCCTTTAGTAAGCCATAAATTAATATTGGGATTTTTGGCACTAATACAAGCATGAACAATTTCGTGTAATACAGCATTCCTTACAGTATCATAATTGTGTATTTTACCAGGATTTGCAGGTGAAGTAAGTATAACATTTGTTCCTATATTATCACCGATATACCAATCGAGCCCTACCATAGACCCAATAAATCCATATTTTTTACGTTGCATTGTTCTTTGATAGTCATAAATATAGATATTTATATTTTGTTTTTCTTTAAACCCTAATTTTTCCGCTATGTATCTAGTTTCAGAGTCCGCATATTTAAAAACATCTTCGGCTGCTAATTTTTCTGTTTCATAATAAACATTTATCCAATCGCCTTCTAAGGCTGTCATGTGTGAGTTTTTTAAACTAAAAGTTGGTATAAAATTTATGAAACACAATGTTCCTAAAACAAATAAGCCTACGAATAAAATTTTACAAATTTTCTTTATGTTCATCATTCAAACTTCCTTTCTTGTGTTAATATTAAAGAGTTTTTTGGGGAAAACATTGTCGATTATTTTGTTTAATAATATCAAATTCGAATATGTATTTCAATTTGACAATATGATATATAATGATAAATCGTAGTATAAAAATCATAGTGCTTGGAATACCATTCCCCGTCAAAAGTTTTTGAGCAAGAAGTCGGTAAAAATATGGCGCTGGGTATTGGCGAAGGCTTTAAAAACACTATGAATGATGTTCAAAAAGAGATGCAAAAAGTTATTCCAACGGATTTTGATTCTGATTTTCATATGTCAATAAATGGAAATAAATCATTATTACCATATGGTTTTATCTCTGAAATAGAATTAAATAGCAATAACGTTTTATCAAGATTAGACTCTATTTTATCGCTTTTAGAGTATTACATTCCCGAACTTCAAAACAGACAACTTTGTCTTGACACTGGAGTATTAGTCGGGGAATTAACGCCTCCGATAAACAAAGAACTTGCAAAAATTAAAACTAGTCGGGAGCGTGGAAGATGATGACAAATCTAAATGGTGTTACTTTTGTGTCTTTAAACACGAATATTTCAAAGCACAGCTATCTTGATTTCGGGGTTATTTTAACTGAGCAAAATATTGGACTTCCTTCTCCTAAAACATATACAGTAAACATTGAAGGAATGGACGGGGCGCTTGATTTATCCGAATGCTTTGGCGAAATGAAATACGAAAATAGAACTATAAAATTTACTTTTGAAAGTATTGATAAAATTACAGATTGGCAAGCTAAAATGATAAAGATTTCTTCTTTTTTACATGGCCAAAAGATGAAAATATACTCTTGGTCTGATCCGAATTTTTATTATATCGGTAGATGTCAGATTGATGAGTATAATTCGAGTCAAAGGCTGGGAAT
>JAUNCP010000011.1:0-15054 GCA_030526535.1 Clostridia bacterium
TCTTGGACAAGAAGAATAGAAGATATGGCAATTAACTCTGTTTTTAATTTTATATTCGGAATTATTTCAAAGCCAATCAGTGAATACATACAGTCATTTTCATTTTTAAGCCCTGATTCATACACTATATCGAATTATATAGAAAATATGAACGAATCTTGCGAAAAAGAATTAAAAAAAGTACGTGCGGGTAAAATGTCTGAACAAGATGCAAAATATCGTAATGCTATAGGCAGAGATTCTGAAATCCTCGAAATTTCAAATATAGTAAGTCGAGGAGGAATGAAATCCAATCCAATTTTAACCGGTAGTGCAGGTGTAGGAAAAACCGCTACTATAGAAGGCTTGGTATGGCGTATAGTGTCTGCAAATATGGATATTAAAGAGTTTAAAAACAGTATAAGCAGTGCCAAAAATTTGACGAAAGACCAAAAAAATCAAATGATCGAAAAATTCGAATCTGAAACGGTAGAAAAATATGGTATAACAAAGTCACTTTTAAATAAAAAAGTTATTAATGTAAACGCAGTCAGCTTGATAGTCGGAAATTCTTATGCCACGAGTGGCGGAATGGAAGGTGCCATAAGAAGATTCAGAGCTTTATTTGATAAATATAAAGGCAGAAAAGATGTCGTTTTATTCATCGACGAGATACATCAGCTTGTTAAGAGCGGAATAGCTGAATTATTAAAGAAAAATCTTGATCGTGGAGATGTGCCGGTCATAGGTGCGACTACTAGTTCGGAATATAAAAAATACATGGAAGAAGATGAAGCTTTAAAGCGCAGATTCAGCATGGTTTCTCTAAAAGAATTAGATTATGCATCTGTTTTGGAAATTTTAAAGAACAGAAGAGTCGGTATAGAGGACAAGCAAGGCGTAAAAATAGAAGATGGTGCTTTGGAAACAGCTGTGGATTTAACAACAAGATATATGTCCGGAAGCAATCAACCAGACAAATCAATTTGTACTTTAGCATCGGCTGCAAATGCCATAAAAGAAAAAGGTGAAAAAACAGTAACATCTGACGACATAAGGGATATCATATCACGTGAAACCAATATTCCGTTGGGAAGAATTAGTGAAAATGAGTTAAAAAAATTGCAAGGTATGGATGAAAATATATCAAAAAATATTTTAGGGCAAGATGAAGCTATAAAAATGATTTGTGATTCAATAAGAATTGCCAGGGCAGGTATTCGTGATATATCTAAACCGCGTGCATCGTATTTGATAACGGGAATTACAGGTTCAGGCAAAACAGCTCTTGCGGAAGCATTTGGAAAAGAGATTGGTTCTACAATAAAAATCGATATGAAAAACTATAGTCATGACAGTGCATTAGCGGATTTAACAGGAACGCAATCACAAAGATGTAACGGAGAATTAGTAGAACAAATCTGGAAAAATCCATACTCAGTAGTGATTTTCGACAATATTGAGAAGGCAAATCCAAGAGTTTTAACAGCTATATCTTCAATGCTTGAAAGCGGATATATGATAGATGTGACCGGCAAAAAGATTGACTTTTCAAACGCAGTTGTTTTGATGACAACCAAAGCGGGAAGTAACTTATGGTTTGATTCCAGTGTTTCGAACGAAAGCGATAAAGTCATAAAATCAAAAATTTTGGATGCTGTTATGAAATCGTTCGGAGAAGATTTTGTCAGCAAGCTTGACAATGTGTTGATTTTAAATAAATTAAGTACAGATACATATAAACAAATAATCAAAAAATTCTTCGACAACTGTGAGCATAATATGAATAGCAAAAATATAGATTTAAGTATCGAAAATGACGTTATAGAATATATATCCGGAAAAATAAATGTTAAATTGGGAGCGGGACAAATCAAAAAGGTTATAGAAAATGAATTTGACAAAAAGCTTGCTTCATATTTAAATGAAGGAAAAATCAAAAGAAATGATATGGTGTCGGCTTGCATGGTAGACGGAAAAATAGACTTCAAGGTTAAAGACATCAATTTAGAAAAATTTTGTTAAGCTTTTTGATTAATATAATACCTCACTTTGAAATTTCCAAAGTGAGGTATTGCTTTGCTATTTCAATAATATTTTTTTATAAATCTTTTTTTATAACTATATCCGACGAAAAATCGTCTATTTTTATTTCCAAATCGCTATAAATTTTATCCCAATTCCATTTGTTCATATCATTTACAATGCCTTCACAAATATTATAACCGCTTATTTCATTTTTAGATATCCATGCATAATCCGAATGTTCTTCTGATAAATAAACTTCGTTTTCTTTTGTTTTGCAAAGATACGTTGCGCCGATAACCTGTGTTTGCGTATTTTTAAGAAATTTCCACAAATTTATAGGATATAAAATTTCAATATTTTTTATTCCTGTTTCTTCGAATATTTCTCTTTTCAATGCTTCTAGTGGTTTTTCGGAAAATTCAAGTCGTCCTCCCGGGAAATCCCAAAGCAAACTATCTCCTCTGGCTTTTTCGGAACGTTTGATGATTAAAAATTTATCGCCACAAAATATTAAAGCTTTTACAGCAAAGAAAAATTTATTTTCGCTAATATTCTCCATAAACTTATATATCTCCTAAGACAAAAGAATTTTTTTATAAATCTTTTTGCCTTTTTTTATAACTACATCCGACGAAAAATCGTCTATTTTTATTTCGTAATTGAAATCCGACACTTTTTCTCCATTTAGAGTTATTCCACCTTGTTCGATTAATCTTCTAGCTTCTTTTTTTGATGGAGCAAGCGAAGTGTTTACTAAAAGTGAAACTATATCAATTTTATTATCTATAAAATTTTCTTTTCCTATAAATTCTGTTGGCATATTAGAATCGCCATTTCCACTAAAAATTTGTTTTGCGGTTTCTCGTGCTTTGTTAGCATCATTCTCTCCGTGAACAAGTTTGGTTATTTCATACGCTAAGATTTCTTTTACGAAATTGATTTCTTCTTTTGTACGAATTTCATATTCTTTGATTTCCGCAATAGGAATATAAGTAAGCATTTTCATGCATTTAATTACGTCGCTATCGTTAATATTTCTCCAGTACTGGTAAAAATCATAAACGCTTGTTTTTTCTTTGTCGAGCCACAAAGCGCCTTTTTCGGTTTTGCCCATTTTTTTGCCTTCGCCGGTAGTTAATAATTTAAAAGTTAATCCAAAGACTTCTTTTTGGTCGCAACGACGAATTAAATCTATTCCCCCTAATATATTACTCCATTGGTCGTCTCCGCCCAATTCCAACTTACAATTATATTTTCTGTTTAAAACTAAAAAGTCATAGCTTTGCATAATCATGTAGTTAAGTTCAAAAAATGTCAAACCTTTTTCAAGTCTTTGTTTATAGCATTCAGCAGCTAACATGCGGTTTATTGAAAAATGTACGCCGATTTCTCTTAAAAATTTTATATAATTTAAGTCTAAAAGCCAATCTGCGTTGTTTACTAAAATTGCTTTTCCTTCCGAAAAATCAATAAATCTTGAGGCTTGTTTTTTAAAGCATTCGATATTGTGCTCTATTTGTTTGGAACTCAACATCTTTCGCATATCTGTTTTACCGGAAGGGTCTCCGATTAATGCCGTTGCTCCTCCAAAAAGGATTATTGGAATATGACCGGCTTTTTGTAATCTCGAAGCTATCATTAATTGCACGAAGTGTCCAACGTGCAAAGAATCTGCTGTTGGTTCGAAGCCAACATAAAAATATGTCTTTTCATTTTGAAGAATTTCCTTTATTTTTTCTTCATTTGTGGTCTGCGCAATTAAATCTCTTTCTTGAAGTTCTTGGAAAATATTCATTGATTTAACCCCTTATGTGTAAATTTTATATAAAAATATGTAATTTTCGATGCGAAATATTTAAAAATATATTGCTTGACGTATTTTTTAAATTGTAGTAAAATATTATACTGAATTGTGATTGCCGTTTAAGCCAAAAACAACTTTATGTTATCATATATGATTGATATTATCAAGTTATCGGATTGTGGTTTTATAGTTGAAAATGCAGAAGTATATCAAAATTTTATGGAGGTGTATTAATTTTTTAAAATTAATACATTTTTGTATCGCATTTTGAATTATTGGCAATTAATTAAGATTATGGTTTCGATTGATACCTTTAAAAACAAATAATGTTTAATGAATGGAGTGTTTTAAATTTATGGTAAATGTCAAACCTTTAAAACTCGGTAAGACGACCAGAATGAGCTTTTCTAAAATTGATGAGGTGATAAAACTTCCGAATTTACTTGAAATTCAAAAAAATTCTTATAAATGGTTTTTGGATGAAGGATTGAAAGAAGTTTTTAGAGATGTTTCAGGAATAACGGATTATACCGGAAATCTTGTTTTGGATTTTGTTGACTATACCATGGATATAAACCATCCGAATTATAGTATTGAAGAATGCAAAGAACGGGATACTACATATGCTGCTCCTATGAAAGTTACTGCAAGGCTTCTGAATCGTGAAACAGGACAAGTGAAGGAATCAGATGTTTTTATGGGAGATTATCCTCTGATGACAGACAGCGGAACATTTGTAATAAATGGAGCAGAACGTGTTGTTATATCACAACTTGTGCGTTCTCCGGGTGTCTATTTTAAAATGGAGTATGACAAGACGGGAAAAGAATTGTTTAGCTCTACAGTTATACCTAATCGTGGTGCATGGATTGAATATGAAATGGATTCTAATGATGTTATATATGTTAGAATTGATAAAAATCGTAAAATACCGCTTACAACATTTATAAGAGCATTAGGTCTTAGTACAGATGCTGAAATTTTCGAATATTTTGGCGAAGACGAAAGAATTTCAGCTACAATAGAAAAAGATTCTTGTAAAACCATAGAGGAAGCTCTTTTTGAAGTTTACAGAAAATTACGTCCCGGCGAACCGCCAACACTTGAAAATTCACAAGCTTATATAAATTCTTTGTTCTTTGACGCAAGAAGATATGACCTTTCAAGAGTTGGTAGATATAAATACAATAAAAAATTAGGTATAGCATCAAGACTTAGAAATCAAATACTTGCTCAACCTATTCCAAATCCGCTTACCGGTGAAATTATTGCCGATATAGACGAAGTTATTACGAATGAAAAAGCTTTGGAAATTGAGAATGCCGGCGTTTGTATGGCATTTGTAAAAAAAGATGGAAAAGAAATAAAAATTATATCAAACGGTATGGTCGATATTTCTAAGTATGTAAATTTTGACGCTAAAAAAGAATGTGGCATTAATGAAAAAGTCAGATTTAATATTTTGTGCGATATAATAAGTTCTTGCAAAAACGATAAACAACTTAAATCTGAAATAAAGAATAGAAAAGACGAACTTATTCCAAAACATATAATAATAGATGATATTTTTGCTTCGATTAACTATATGAATTGCCTTGCAAATGGAATTGGCACAACTGACGATATCGACCATTTAGGAAATCGTAGAATACGTTCAGTAGGCGAGTTACTACAGAATCAAATTCGTGTCGGTTTTGCACGTCTTGAAAGAACAATAAGAGAAAGAATGACTCTCCAATCGCAAGATTTAGAAGTTATTACTCCAAACGCTTTGATAAATATCAGACCAATTGTAGCAGCAATAAAAGAATTTTTCGGTTCATCTCCTCTTTCACAGTTCATGGATCAAACAAATCCTCTTTCAGAACTTACGCATAAAAGACGTTTATCAGCTTTAGGCCCGGGAGGTCTTTCAAGAGACCGTGCGGGATTTGAAGTCCGTGACGTTCACTATAGCCACTATGGTCGTATGTGCCCTATCGAAACACCGGAAGGACCAAACATCGGACTTATTTCTTATCTTTCAACATTCGCAAAAGTTAACGAATACGGATTTATCGAAGCTCCTTTCAGAAAAGTTGATAAAGAAACCGGTAAAGTAACCGACGAAGTTGTATATATGACAGCTGATGAAGAAGATAAATATATAGTTGCTCAGGCAAACGAACCGCTTGATGAAAACGGTGTGTTTGTAAATGCAAAAGTTCATGGTAGATATAGAGATCAGTTTGTTGAAATACAAAGAAACGAAGCGGATTTCATGGATGTTTCGCCGAAAATGGTTGTTTCAGTTGCAACAGCTATGATACCGTTTCTTGAAAACGATGACGCAAACCGTGCGTTAATGGGTTCCAACATGCAGAAGCAAGCCGTTCCACTGCTTAGAAGTGAAGCACCTATCGTCGGAACAGGTATGGAATATCAAGCAGGTGTAGACTCGGGAGTATGTGTTTTAGCGAAAGAAAAAGGAAAAGTATTGCGCGTAAGTGCAGATAAAATTTCTGTAAAATACGATTCGGGAAAAGAAGAAACATTTAAACTTACAAAATTCACACGTTCAAACCAAAGCACATGTTTAAATCAAGTTCCTATAGTTTCTGTAGGACAAGAATTTGAAGCAGGGGAAGTTTTAGCCGATGGTCCAGCAACAGATAACGGAGAAATAAGTTTAGGAAAAAATGCATTAATAGGATTTATGAACTGGGAAGGATATAACTACGAAGATGCTGTATTATTGAGCGAAAAAATCGTACGTGAAGATGTATATACTTCTATTCATATAGAAGAATATCAAATGGAATCAAGAGATACAAAGCTTGGACCGGAAGAAATTACTCGTGATATTCCGAATGTTAATGAAGATCTTCTTAAAGACTTGGACGAAGACGGGATTATTCGTGTCGGCGCAGAAGTCAGAGCAGGCGATATTTTGGTAGGTAAAGTAACACCAAAAGGTGAAACTGAGCTTACAGCAGAAGAAAGACTTTTAAGAGCGATTTTCGGGGAAAAAGCAAGAGAAGTTCGTGATACCTCATTAAGGGTTCCGCACGGCGAATATGGTGTAGTTGTAGATGTTAAAGTGTTTACAAAAGAAAACAGCAAAGATGAACTTCAACCGGGTGTCAATAAAGTAGTACGTTGCTATATTGCACAAAAAAGAAAAATTTCGGTCGGGGATAAAATGGCGGGAAGACATGGTAATAAAGGTGTTGTTTCGAGAATATTACCGGTTGAAGATATGCCGTTTTTACCTGATGGCACACCATTAGATATAGTTCTTAATCCGCTGGGTGTTCCTTCACGTATGAATATAGGTCAGGTTTTGGAAGTACATCTTGGCTATGCAGCAAAAGCTCTTGGCTGGAAAATAGCAACTCCCGTATTCGACGGAGCGCACGAAAGTGATATATTCGAATGCTTAAAAGATGCCGGATACGACGAAAGCGGAAAAGTGTGGCTGAAAGATGGTAGAACAGGAGAATATTTTGATAATCCTGTAACAGTAGGATATATGTATTATCTTAAGTTGCATCATTTGGTTGATGACAAAATTCATGCACGTTCAACCGGTCCATATTCGTTGGTAACACAGCAACCTCTCGGCGGAAAAGCACAATTTGGTGGACAACGTTTCGGAGAAATGGAAGTTTGGGCACTCGAGGCTTATGGTGCAGCTTATACATTACAGGAAATATTGACGGTAAAATCCGATGATGTGGTCGGTAGAGTTAAAACTTATGAATCGATCGTCAAAGGTCAAAATATTCCTAAACCCGGTATACCTGAATCATTCAAAGTTCTTATTAAAGAAATGCAATCTATGGGACTTGATCTTTCAGTTTATGATAAAAATAATAATGAAATAGACCTTAAACATGACTTTAATGAAGATGAAGATATGGATATTGCTATTGAAAAGGACATTTTGGAACCTCAGGTTGCAACCGAGGAGGAGAAGAACGAATGTTTGTCGATAGATTCCTCTGAAAATAACGATTTAGATATTGAATCGGACAATTTAGATGAAGATTACGATGACGATGAATCAGAGGATTTCGCAGAAGATTATAGTGAAGATTTAGATGGCGAAATAGATGAATAGTAAAAAATAGTAAAACTATATATTTATTAAAAACTTAAGGGGTTGCAATATGGATTTTAATATTTTTGAATCGATAAAAATAGGATTGGCCTCTCCCGAAAAGATAAGAAGTTGGTCTTATGGAGAAGTAAAAAAACCGGAAACAATAAATTACAGAACGCTAAAACCTGAAACAGATGGGCTGTTTTGTGAACGTATTTTTGGACCGCAAAAAGATTGGGAATGTCATTGCGGTAAGTATAAAAGAATTCGTTACAAAGGAAAAATTTGTGATAAATGTGGAGTAGAAGTAACACGTTCTAAAGTTAGACGTGAACGCATGGGTCATATAGAACTTGCAGCACCGGTATCCCATATCTGGTATTTTAAAGGAATTCCATCACGCATGGGATTGATTTTAGATATTTCCCCACGTATGCTGGAAAAAGTGTTATATTTCTCGCTTTATATCGTTATAGACAAGGGAAACGTTCGTGAGCTTTCCGAACAACAATTCTTGACCGAAAAAGAATATCTCGAAATGCGTGAAAAATACGAAGATGATTTCCAAGCGGAAATGGGTGCAGAAGCGATAAAAAAACTTTTAGAAAAAATTGATATAGAAGCATTGTCAGAGGAATTAAAAGAAGAATTAGTAACCGCAAAAGGCCAGAAAAAAGTTCGCCTTTTAAAACGTTTAGAAGCAGTCGAATCATTTAGGATGTCCGGAAATCGCCCGGAATGGATGATACTCGATGTTTTACCGGTAATACCTCCGGATCTTCGTCCGATGGTACAACTCGACGGCGGACGCTTTGCAACTTCAGATTTAAATGATTTATACAGAAGAGTAATAAATAGAAATAACAGATTAAGACGTCTTATGACTCTTGGCGCACCTGATATAATTATTCGTAACGAAAAAAGAATGCTCCAAGAATCAGTCGACGCTTTGATTGATAATGGACGTAGGGGAAGACCGGTAACCGGTCCGAATAATAGACCGCTTAAATCACTTTCCGATTTGTTAAAGGGTAAGCAAGGAAGATTCAGACAAAACTTGCTCGGAAAACGTGTTGACTACTCAGGACGTTCGGTTATCGTTGTTGGACCTGAACTTAAAATATATCAATGCGGACTTCCAAAAGAAATGGCGCTCGAATTATTTAAGCCATTCGTAATGAAACGCTTGGTAGAAGTCGGAGCGGTAAATAATATCAAAGCGGCAAGAAAAGCTGTTGATAGATGTAAACCGGAAGTTTGGGACGCTCTTGAGATAGTAATAAAAGGCCATCCGGTACTTTTAAACCGTGCTCCTACACTTCACAGATTAGGAATACAAGCGTTTGAACCTGTTTTAATAGAAGGAAGAGCTATAAAACTTCATCCGCTCGTATGTTCGGCATTTAACGCTGACTTCGACGGAGACCAAATGGCAGTTCACGTTCCACTTTCAGTCGAAGCACAATCAGAAGCAAGATTCTTAATGTTAGCTTCCGGAAACTTGTTAAAGCCTTCAGACGGTAAACCGGTTACAGTTCCAACGCAGGATATGGTACTAGGAGCTTACTATTTAACGCTAGAAAAAGACGGCGAGCTTGGAGAAGGAAAAGTATTTAAAGATTTCAACGAAGTTTTAATGGCATATGATGCAAAAAATATCGGTTTGCATGCCAAAATTAAAGTACGTAGAGAGATAAACGGAAAACGTAAATTAATTCAGACTACTGCAGGAAGAATAATTTTTAATGACCCGATTCCTCAAGATTTAGGTTTTGTTGACAGAACAAATCCGGAAACCGAGGCGGATTTGGAAATTAGCTTCTTGGTCGGTAAGAAACAGTTGGGAAATATTGTTGATGCTTGTATAAAATATTATGGTACACAACGTGCATCACAAATTTTAGATGACATTAAAGCTTTGGGATTTAAATATTCCACAAAGGGTGCAATTACAATTGCAGTCGGCGACGCAGTTATTCCGCCGGCTAAAAAAGAAATATTAGCAAAAGCTGAAGGAAATATAGATACAATAGTAAAAGACTTCAGACGTGGACTTATGTCGGACCAAGAAAGACGTAATCATACACTTAAAATTTGGGAAAAAGCAACTGATGATGTTTCGAAAGCACTTCAAGATAACTTAGATAAGTATAACCCAATTTACATGATGGCGGACTCAGGAGCTCGTGGATCTATGAGTCAGATAAGACAGCTTGCAGGTATGCGTGGACTTATCGCAAATACATCCGGTGCAACGATTGAAATACCGATACGTGGTAACTATCGTGAAGGACTAAATATATTAGAGTACTTTATAGCATCACGTGGTGCAAGAAAAGGTTCTGCCGATACAGCACTTCGTACGGCGGACTCGGGTTACTTGACACGTAGACTTGTAGACGTATCGCAGGAAGTCATAATCAGGGAAGATGATTGTGGAGCTACAAAGGGAATAGTTGTTTTTGAAATTAAAGATGGCAAAGAGTCAATCGAAAGTTTTGAAGAACGTTTAATCGGAAGATATCTCTGCGAAGATTTCAAAGATGAAAAAACCGGAGAAGTTTTAATTTCTAAAGATAAATTAATGGATCACAAAGATGCACAAATAATTATTTCCAGCGGAGTAAAAGAAGTCGAAATTCGTTCGATTTTGAATTGTAGAGCAAAACAAGGCGTATGTAAGAAATGTTATGGTTCAAACTTGGCAAACGGATTACCGGCTGCAGTCGGAGAAGCAGTAGGAATAATTGCGGCACAATCAATCGGTGAACCTGGTACGCAACTTACAATGAGAACGTTCCACACAGGTGGTATCGCAGGTTCGGAAGATATAACTCAAGGTTTGCCACGTGTTGAAGAATTATTCGAAGGACGTAAACCAAAACGTTTGGCTATTATAAGCGAAATTACAGGTATAGTACGTTTTGAAGAAGTAAAGAAAAACAAAAATGTAATTGTATATAACGAAGAAACCGGTGAAGAACGTTCATATTTAATACCTTTTGGTTCAAGAGTTTGCGTAGAAGAAGGACAAATAATTGACGCCGGTGATATGATTACCGAAGGTTCTGTAAATCCACACGATTTGCTTGCGGTAAAAGGTCCTGAAGCAGTAGAGGCGTACTTAATTAAAGAAGTACAAAGAGTTTACAGAATGCAGGGCGTTGACATTAACGATAAGCATATCGAGGTTATTGTTCGCCAGATGATGCAAAAAGTTCGTATTGAAGAGCCGGGAGATACAGGATTACTTGAGAATGCGGTTGTGGATAAAGCCGAAATTTTAAAGCTTAACGATGAAATAAGAACAAAAATTGCCGAAGGCGAAACAGAATTAAAAGAAGCTACATATACTCCTATATTCTTAGGTATTACGAAAGCTTCTCTTGCAACGGATTCATTCTTGGCGGCGGCGTCGTTCCAGGAAACAACAAAAGTTCTTACAGATGCAGCAATAAAAGGCAAAATCGATCCATTGTCCGGATTAAAAGAAAACGTTATAATCGGTAAACTTTTGCCTTCCGGAACCGGTATTCCCAGATATAGAGATTTATCAATTGAGGAAGTAAAAGAAGATACCGAGTCAAAAGAAGAAACGGCTGAAATTCAAAATGAGGAAATATCTGACGAATTAGAAAACTTAAATATTCAGTAATAAATTAAATGTATCAATATAGTTTTTTTACGGTTTAAGAGAATCGGTATATTTTATACCGATTTTCATTATTTATGTAATATAAATTTTGAAAGGCAGAAATTTATGAAAAATAAGATTATTTTATTTTTTAGTTATAGCGTGTATTTGATATTTTGTTATTGTACATCTGCAAGACTTGCGACATTTTATAGTGATGAAATTTATTCGGATGCTGCATATGTAGAAAATTTAAAAACAAACACAGCAATACTGGAAAAAAATGCGGATAAAAAAAGAAGTCCGGCGTCACTTACAAAAATGATGACTTTTATTGTAGCATATGAAAAAATAAAAAATATATATGAAACAAAAGTTATAGTTTCTCAAGAAGTTTTGGATAAAGTTGACCCTGAAAGTTCAGGAGTAAAATTAAAGCCTACTGAAGAAATATCTGTATATAATTTAATGCAATGTATGCTGATATGTTCTTCCGGAGATGCAGCGATGGTGCTTGGACATTTTGCGGGAGACGGGAATATTAGTGAATTCGTAAACCAAATGAATGAAAAATCCAAAGAGCTTGGGTGTACAAATACCAATTTTATGAATCCGGATGGTTTTTATGACGAAAATCAATATTCAACCGCAAAAGACATTTTTAAAATAGCAAAATATGCTATGAACATACCAATTTTTGCGGAAATTGTATCTAAAGTTGAGAGCAATATTTTTAACGATGAACGAGACCCGATTGTAAATACCAACAAAATGATGGACCCAAAAAACGGTGGGGAATATTATTGTTCGTTTGTAAAAGGAATTAAAACGGGTTATTTAAGTCAAGCCGGAAGATGTTTGGCGTCGTATGCTCAGATTAATAGTAACAACACATACATAGGCGTAATTATGGGCGGTCCTACTGTAGATAAAGGCGGTAAGGCAATTAACAAAAATTATGCTATGATAGATACTAAAAATATATATAACTGGGCTTCTGGCAATTTGAAAACCGTAAGATTTTATAAATATGATTCACCAATTTCTCAGATAAATTTAGATGTTTGTTGGGAAAGTGATAAGTTGTTTCTATTTCCTAAGAACGATATCTATATTTCTTTGCCTAAAAACTTTGAAAAAGATAAGATTGAATTGAAAACATCAGTTCCTAAAAGTGTTGATGCCGGCATTAACCCCGGAGATGTATTGGGAAAAGCTGATATATTTTACGATGGGCAACTACTTAAGTCTTTTGATTTAATTGCCAATGAAAAGTGTGAAATAAATTATATTTTGGTAGCTATAAGGTTTTTAAAAAATATATTTACACATCCACTATTTTTGTTAGCATTTTTTATATCAATGATCATTTTATATCGTCGCATATGGGTAAGAATTAAATTACAGAAAATAAAAGAAAGAAGAAGAAAAATAGTAAAATTTCCTCAAAACATAGGCAAGAGAAAAAATCGTTAATAAAAATTTTCGGTTTTTACTCAAAACTAGTGTTTTGCCGCATATTATCATTTTAGCGTTGCATATAAATGTTATATAAAAGAATTTTAAGTGGAGGGCATAAAATGATAGACTTTTATCCGGAAGGGCGTTTAATTAACAGCACTGAAAATAAAAATTATTTAAAATCTTTTCAAGGTCTTTTGGATGCATATAATGAACATAAAATACTCGAATCAAAAGCTATAATTTGCGATAATGAGCATAATTTGGTTGTAGATTTGGGGTGTATACGTGGAATAATTTTGCGTGAAGAGGGCGCAATCGGGATAAAAGAAGGATTAGTCAGAGATATAGCAATAATATCAAAAGTAAATAGGCCTGTTTGCTTTGTAATAACAGGGTTTAGAAAAAGTCTTTCCGGTGACAATATACCTATTTTGTCAAGACGTATTGCACAAGAAATTTGTATGGAAAACTATATTGCAAATTTAAGTCCTGGTGATATTATTCCGGCAAGAGTTACGCATTTAGAAAATTTTGGGGCTTTTGTTGATATAGGTTGTGGAATAATATCATTTTTGCCGATAGATACTATTTCAGTTTCTAGAATTTCACATCCAAATGAGAGATTTTATGTCGGCATGGATATAAACGTTGTTGTGAAATTTGTGGAGAATAATAGAGTTCATCTTACGCATAAAGAACTTTTAGGAACTTGGCAAGAAAATGCGGATATGTTTTCTATAGGTGAAACTGTAAGTGGAATTGTCAGGTCGGTTGAAGATTATGGTATTTTTGTAGAGCTTGCACCTAATTTGGCCGGACTTGCAGAACCGTGCGAAAATGTGACACAAGGTATGCAGGTTAGTGTTTATATAAAAAATATTGTTCCGGATAAAATGAAAATAAAGCTGGTTATAATAGATACTTTTGAAAATTCAAATAAATGTAGCAATATAAAATATTTTTATAATAAAAATCATATAGATAAATTTGTGTATTCTCCACAGGAAAGTTACAAATTAATAGAAACTGATTTTACATTATCTAAACATATTAAAACATAAAAAACACCCGGTAATTTTTAAAGATTATCGGGTGTTTAATCACGAATTTATTATTAATTATCATCGTATGGGTTCATTTTTTGAATTCGATGCAACGTAAGAATAAAACCATCTAAGTAATATATTATTTTATTGATAAATTGTTCATTGTTTATTGTGCTTTTTTTAGATAATTTTTTCTTCCCATCAAATGTTTTTCCGCTTTGTAAATTTTTTTTGAGCGTTTTGAAAATGTCTAATGAATGTATACATTTGTCAACTGCCTGAAAATATGTCGTATAATTTTTATCAACCGGTTTAAGCAAATTTTCCACAATATTTTCATTTTCTTTTTCAGTTAAAACATTTTCTTGTATTTTTCTTAGATAATCTCCGGTATCGCTATCTTTCTTTTTTATAAAATAATCAATGTCTTTTTTTGAAAAATTTTTAAATTTTTTCTTGAATTCATTGTAACTATTCTCTATATTATCTATAAGTTCTTTGATATTATTGTTCATGCCTATCCTCTCCTTTAAAAATTATTTTCATTCGTAATTATATACAATATAAAAATTTCTGTCAATATATTTTTGTTAAATATTTTTTCATACTATATGTTAACTAGAAATAGACTATAAATTTGGTTTGTGAGTTCATTTATTTTTAATTTTGAAATTAAAAATAACAAATTAATAGATATTTTTTGTAATATTTAGTATACTAATTCTAAGTAATTCAATTTTAGAAAGGGTGTTGGACCATTGAAAAAAAGCGTTAATTTTATGAAAAAAATAACAGTTATTTGTTTTATTTGGATTTTTTGTTGTTATTCGGCGCAAACAGAAGTTTGTAAAGATGCATCTACGATATCGAATTCTGATCTAGAAACAAAATATATAAGAATATTTTTTGCAGGAACTTCTGTTACACCTGTAAATTGGGGGTATTTGCCTGATATGCAACAACTGATGCCTGATCATAAAGATATAATTTATACACACATCGGAAATATATGGTC
>JAUNCP010000011.1:15064-17530 GCA_030526535.1 Clostridia bacterium
ATTTTCCAGGGGCGCTTGGCAAATTTTCTTTAGATTTATGCGATAAATATAGTATTCCTAATAACGCAAAAAAAGGGGTAGAAATAATAAAAAATAATGTCTATGCTATATCGAAGACAAGCCCTAATGCAAAAATTAAAATTGATATATCCGGCCATAGTCGTGGAGCGGTAACGGCGGGGGAGGTAGCAACAAAGATAAAAAAGGAGTACGCAAGCTATAAAAACATAGAAGTTAATCTTATATCCTTAGATCCTGTACCAGGTCCGGATCGTATATTGTTTTATAATAATTTGAAATTAAATGTCGATAACTCAGTGTGTGTTTATGCTTTAAATGTTCCGTTGTTTCATCAACCTCAAAAATTGAAAGGTTGTAAAGTTATCATAATAAATAACACAAATCATAATAAAGTATATGGTAAAAAATTATTAAATAAAATTGGAGATACAATTGATGTTTATTTTTATCAATTTAATGGAAAAAAATATTTTTTAAGTCAACTTTCCTACTTAGAACCAAATATTTATTTTTGTGAAAATTCTTCAAAATTGGAAGTTGTTAATAACTTTAATTACAAAAGATGTATTGATATTATTCATAAAAATTGTAAATACGAGAATAGGAGAAATATGCTTATTAAATTGATTGCCGATAAATTAAATTTAAATTTTGATTTATAGTTTTTATAATTTTTTTCAAAGTGGAATATGATTGATTTTAGTCTTTTTGATTTTAGTTATTTCTTTTTATGAAAGTAATTTTTCTGTATTATATAACGGAATACTTTAATACTTATCGATAATATAAATATTATGTGTTATAATGAAATAGAAACAATTTAATAAACACACAGAAGGAATGTATATTAATGATAAGTATTAAAAATAAAAAGTCTAAAAAAGTTAGTCAATCTTTCGCTGCCGGAGCGTTTATTATGGCAATAGGAATGCTTATTGTGAAAATCGCAGGTGCGGCTTTTAAAATACCGCTTACTTATATTTTAAAAGGAACAGGACTTGGATATTTTAATTCGGCATATAATATTTATAATCCGATTTACGCTCTTGCTACAGCAGGTCTTCCGATTGCCATTTCTCGTGTTGTTTCCAGCAATATGGCGCAAAAGCGTTACAAGGATGTAAGAATGATTCATAAATTATCAATTCCGATATTCGTTTTTACGGGAATTACGGGTTGTTTGTTGATGATTCTTGGGTCATTTGTGTATATTAATTATACATATGCACCCGGAACAATATATTCAATGTTCGCTTTGGCGCCTACTGTAATATTTGCTTGCTTGATTTCTATTTATAAAGGTTACTATGAAGGTCTTCGCAATATGATACCTACTGCAGTTTCAGAAATTGTGGAAGCGGTATGTAAAGTTATATTCGGACCAACTCTTGCTTCTTTGGCTATAAACTATTGTATGGATGAGTATAATAAATTCGGAACTGTCTTGGGTAATTTTTATAATTCAGAAGCTGAGGCTTACAGTGCATCTCTTCCGCTCGCTTCCGCCGGAGCAATTTTAGGTATTACCTTAGCGGCATTTTGCGGATTTTTATATATCTTTATAAAATATAAAATTTCAGGCGACGGAATAACGGACGAGGAGTTTGAAAACGCAGAGCCGGCGAGAGACAATAAAACGCTTATAAAATCAATTTTAAAAATATCAATTCCAATTGCTTTAGGTGCAATTTTAATGAATTTAGCCGGTGCTATAGACACCATGTTAGTTCAAAGAAGGTTATATGACCTTATGAATTTAGTGCCTGATATTATATTGAATATGTATAAAGGTCTTATTCCGGTCGAAGAAATATCTAATGGTAAAACGCATGTATTTTTAAGCGGTTGTTTTGTATATATGAACAATATAACTATGCTTTTACCAACAATAACACAAGGATTGGCCATCAGTGCTCTTCCGAATGTTACAACTGCATGGGTAGGAAATATAAAAGAAAAAATCAAAAATAATATAGAAACTGTTTTAAAGGTTACAACGGTTATATCTTTTCCGGCAGGAATAGGAATGTCTATACTTTCGTATCCGATAATGGATTTTGTTTATAACACTTTTGGGAAAACATCTCAAGCAGGCGGGGAAATATATATCGCTTCCAAGATAATGGTAATATATGCTATTGGAATAATATTTGTATCTATAAGCACACCGATTTGCAGTATGCTGCAAGCTGTAGGGCGTGCAGACTTACATCTTAAAATATTGACGATAGGTATGATTATAAAAGTTGCTTTGAATTATATTTTGGTAAGTGTTCCGGAAATAAATATTCAAGGCGCTGGAATGGGAACACTGTTTTGCTATCTGTTTATATGCATATCCGGAATTATTCTTTTGAGCCGAGAAACAAAACTTAGATTTGACTATATATCCATTTTTTTAAAACCACTTTCATGTGGAATTATTTGCGGATTGGTTGCTTTTTC
>JAUNCP010000011.1:17540-21181 GCA_030526535.1 Clostridia bacterium
TACTTAAAGTATTCATAAATTATAAGTTAGCGACAATTTTATCTATAATTATAGCGGCTGTTATTTATGCGATTGCTTTAATTTTAGTAAAAGCTTTTAAATACGAAGAATTGGCTTCTGTACCCAAATTAAAAAAATTCGCAAAAGTACTTGAAAAGTTTCACTTAATAGATTAATATGGAAATATGTGTAAAATTTTACACATATTTTTTAATGATAGGATATGATTTTACTATGTCTACGGAAGTTTTAAAGCCTAAAAGCAAAAAAAAGTATAATTTAGACGATTTTTTGGATATTGTAGAGTGTTTAAAATCGCCCAAAGGTTTTTTGTGGGATAGGCTTCAAACGCATGCGAGCATACGATTGAATATGGTGGAAGAAGCGTATGAAATTATTGAAGCAATAGACACCTTAAGTATATCTAAATTAAAAGAAGAACTTGGTGATATGCTTTTGCAAATAGCTTTTCATTGTAGCATTGAGAATAAAAAGGAGAATTTTTGTTTTAATGATGTTGTGGATGGAATTTGCAGAAAAACCATTGCTTATCATCCGCATATTTTTAAAGGAACTATTTATGAAAATGAAGAAAATGATACTAAAGAGTTTTTAGAAGAACCATTTTCAAGATTGAGATTTTCTCAAAAAAATTCACTTATAGAAAAAGTAGAAAATATTTCAAAAGTCTTGCCTGAGTTAATCAGAGCAACAAAAATTCAAGATGGTGCCGCTAAAGGGGGATATGGCGTATTTTCTATCGAAGAAGGACTAGAAGAAGCTTTTAAGCGATTAAAGTACGTCGAAACTCTTATAGATATAGGAGATTCTGAAAATTATTATAAAGAGATAGGGAATCTTATTTTTGCAATTACAAATATTGCAAGGCTGTTAAGCGTAGATCCTGAAAACGCTCTTTATGATTCTTGTGAAAGATTTAAAAGAAAATTTCTTTTAGCTATTGAAAAAAAAAATAAAGTATAGTAGTATCATATCTGACAATGAATTTCAATTAGTCTGGTATTAAGCGAAATTCAAGGAGTAAGTATATGTCGATAGACATAAAAATTTTGGAGGTTTAAAGTTTTATGAACAAAGCAGAATTAATTGCAATGATAGCAGAAAAGAGTGGTCTTACAAAAAAAGATGCAGAAATGAGTTTAAATGCATTTATTGATGTGGTAACAGAAGAACTTCAAGATGGCGGAAAAATTCAATTAATAGGTTTTGGTACATTTGAGGTACATGACCGTAAGGAGCGTATGGGTCATGACCCAAGAACAGGTAATCCAATTAAGATTCCTGCTTCTAAATCACCTGTATTTAAAGCAGGGAAAGCTCTTAAAGATGCGGTAAACAGTAAATAATTTTTATAAAGATAAAACTCTTACCATAAAGTTTGGTAGGAGTTTTTTTATTTCAAAAATATTTTTGATAAATTTAATTTTATTAATAGTTGACATTTTTTAATTAGAATATATAATATAAAGTGTACAGTTTATATATTAGTGTACAACAAATTATTTTATGGGAGGAATTTTTATGAAAGAAAAAGTAGGCGAAAACTCAATGGAACAAATTTCCGGTGGTGCGAGCTATCAAATTAATAGTAAGCACGGAGGCGGGTATAGCTTAACAAGGGCAGAAGAAGATTATTTAATAAAGAATGATTTTAAAATTACACATGACCCAAATACCGGCAGAATAACGAATATAGAAACTCTTGACAGAGATGGTCAAGGAGTTAATTATCGGGATGCAAATCCAAAAGAAGTAATTGAACTTTTAAAAAATGGGATGCAAAATGGTGCTATAAGTAAAAATTGGTAACTTATCGTGATAATGATTATAAAAATAACACCTTATTCAATTAACAAAGAATAAGGTGTCTTAGTTTGCGTGATTTTATGTAACAATATTAAACATTTTCCGCTACCATCACTGACATGGTAGCTACTATTCCGCTAACGAGTTTTATCTCAAACTTATATGTCCCGAAAGCTTTTATATCATTTTCCAAGTGAATTTTCTTTTTCGAGATATTTATTCCATAAACTTCATTTATTTTTTCAGATATATCTTTTGATGTTACAGCCCCAAAAAGTTTACCATTGTTTCCTGCTTTTGCGATTATAGTAACGGTCTTTCCATTTAATTTCTCGAAAATTTCTTGTGCGTGTTGTGTTTCAAGTTCTTTTTCGTGAGCGTTTTTGTCTATCTCGTTTTGACGTTCGGTTAAAGCTTGATTTGTAGCTTCTTTTGCAAGATTTTTAGGGAATAAACAGTTTTTAGCGTATCCGTCACTAACTTTTACTACATCGCCTTTTTTACCATAATTTCTTACATCTGCTAATAAAATTACTTTCATTACTATTTTCCGCCTTTCAACTCATTTATTTTTTCTTTTATTGCTAAAGTTAAACTTTTTTCAACCTCCTCAACTGTTGCACCATTAATTTGCGTAGCTGCCATAGTTTTGTGTCCTCCGCCACCCAATTTTTCCATAATCAGCTGTACATTTATTTTTTCAAGTGACCTTGCGGAAATATTTACTTTGTCATTTTCCGAAAAAATCACAAACGATGCTTCTATATTTTTTATATTAAGTAATTCATCAGCAGCTTGTGCGCATGCTAAACGTATACTATCTGTAATTTTATCAAACTTAAAAACAGAAATAGCACAAGAATTAAAATCATATGCGGCCTCTATTATTTGACATTTTAGTTTATAAACTTCCATGGAGTTGGAAAACATTTTTTTGACTTCAAAATTATCCGCACCGGATTTTTTTAAATATGAAGCCGCTTCAAAAGTTCTTGTACCAGCCTTTAGAGAAAAATTTTTGGTATCAAGCATAATACCCGCAAATAAACATTCAGATACAGGTTTATCTATTAAATTTTCGCCCATGTATTGAGATAATTCCGTTACCATTTCACAAGTCGAAGATGCAAAAGGCTCATGGAAAAATATCACGGTATTATCTATTTTATCAACGGTTAGTCTATGATGATCAATTATTATAGTTTGTTTACTCATGCAGTACAAATCTATACTTTCCAAAAATTTCAAAGAATGCGTATCGACAATGATTAAAAGTGAACTTGCATCAATAATCTCTTGAGCTTTTTGTGTTGAAATAAAAACTTCTTTATCTTTGTAATAGTTTTCAATATGATTAATAGCAGATTTAGCCAATGATGTTTCCTTATTTATTACTATATAAGATTTATCTTTTTTTAATTTTGAACAAATATTCCAAATTCCTGCAGCTGAACCTACACTATCAAAGTCAGAATGTTTATGTCCCATAATAAATATTTTACTGCTGTTTTTTATTCTTTCCAAGAAAGAAGCTGCAATTATTCTTGTTTTTACTTTGCTATGTTTTTCAATACTTTGTGAATTTCCTCCGAAAAATGTATATGAACCGTTTTCCTTTATTGCTACTTGGTCTCCTCCACGCCCAAGAGCCATATGTAAAGCTTTCTGGGCTTCATTTTTTAAATTAAGTAAACTGCTATCACTACTGCTGATACCGATAGAAACAGTTGCATTTTTTGAATCATTTAGTTTTATGGAATGTATCTCATTTATTATTTTAAATTTTTCGTTTATGAATTTTTTTAAATGAATTT
>JAUNCP010000067.1 GCA_030526535.1 Clostridia bacterium
ATCTTTGAACCAAGAAATTGATTTTACTGCTATTAAGAAAAATGACAAAGTTTATATTCAAGTTTGTCGAGAGATTTCAAGTGAGAAAACAGAAAAACGAGAGTATAGCAACCTTTTAAATATAAAAGACAATTATCCTAAATATTTGCTTCGAACAGATGAGTTTTCAGAAGGAAATTATGAAGGTATAAAAACTATGCACATTGCAGATTTTTTACTTTTGAATGAATTTTAAAAATCTAAGAATTAAGAATCAAGCCAAAAAATTTGAAATCGCCTTCGCAAAAATGGACACATATGAAAAAAGGTTGAAATGTATTAAAAAATAGATTCTTAGATAGATTATACAAAAAGAATGTCTGAACTGTATCCAATATTACGGACAAGTAGTGATATAGTCCCAAAATTTTCGGTTGAAAGTTTCTTATGATAGAGATCTAAAAAATCACAGAGTTAAAATTAAAGAAATAAACTGATTTTTTAAAATGGAAATTCAGTGTGATATAAAATATCAGTAAAACACAATATCTGCAGTGATATATCGAGAATTATCATTCACAACAAACAAAAAAGTCTATACTCGAATACATTCGCACGGAAGGTAAAATAGCGTGCGGTTGTATTAATATATGAATTATTAGACACAACTGAACGTGTATGTTGATACATGCAAAAACGCCTAATTTAGGCGTTTTTTAGTGTGCGAAAAAAATTTTGTATGAAAGTTGTAGTACTTTTGGGGATTTTTAAAAATTCGAAAATGCGACCGGTCGCACTTTCACACGGAAAAGAATTTTGCCGAAATTTATAGTCGCTTTAAATACAGAAATTTTTAATTACGCCCAACCTAGTGCAATATATATGGCTTTTACAATGTTATTTTCATCAAATTCAAATTTTACCCATGTTTCACCTTCACATATTTGAACGATGGTGTCGGTTGACCACTGTATTTTATGCCTGTAAACACTTTCTACTTTTTTTCTGGTAGATCCTACTCCAATTCTCCACATTCCAAATCTATATTGCTTTCCTGTTACTTTTACGTATTTAATAGCTCCTGTTTCTATGGAACCATATGCGAATTCCAAGCCATTATAATACACAATGTAACCATCTTCCGTTTCTTCTATTCTCAATGGCTCACCCATTTTTTCTACTACTGATTTATACAAGTGACTTTCCGGAAGTCCTACTTTGCCAAAGTAATCTTTCTCGTAACAAGTCTCCTGGTTTTTTATTTGATATACCCATATTGCTCTAACTATTATAGTAAATAGACTTATTACACTTAAAATTATGCATGTCTTTAGCTTTATTTTTTTCATTCTACTAACCTTCCATCTTTATATTTAACTTGTCCATTAGGTTTGACATTTGGCTGATTATTTTTTTTTGCAATCTCATAAAATCCATTTTGAGCTTGTGCAAGTCTTGGCTCACCATCTCTTAGGCCATGTGGTAATCTTAAAATAGGGTTTCCGTCAGAGCCATTAATAATAGGCGGATTACCAAAAGAGACATTTCCATCGAATGCATTTACATGACCGCCGATTACTTTTTTCGAAAGCACGCTTGCTGTATTTATTTTTGAAATTTTATCTTCATTTTTATTTTCGTAATACAATATATTCCCACCATTGCATATCCATAAATTTACTTCATTTATTTTTTTAGATTTTAGTTCATTTAAGTTTCTTATACTTCGTGTACTATATAAATCTTTACCATTAACACTTATTGCGTCATTTTTTTCTTCTCCTCCCTGGATTATAATACTTCTATTACTTCCATGAGAATAAATCGTCAATGTATCAGTTCCAACATCTACTTCCTTTATAATTCCTAATTTTCCCCACTCTCTTATAAATTCATCTGCGTTATCTATTTTTACCAGTATAACATATTTCCCTAAGCTTTCTAGGTACTCTTTTTCTGATTTCGCTTGGGTAGAATAGTCCCCTCCTTCTCTTTCTGTGTAAAATATATAATCTATTTTTTTTATTTCATCAACACCTAAAACTTCACCTTTTCTTACTGCGTCATTGTCGAGTGGGAAACTGACTCCGTTTTGCGAAAACCTAAATTCTTTTATTTGGTCAAATGCCCAATTAGCGGGAAGGGGATAGCCGAAATTTCCACTGTACCTAGTAGACATATCACTTACAAAACTGCTGCAAGCGTAGCCTTTCTCTGAAACTTTTGAACATATATTTCTTGAACCATATATTCCTATTTTATAACCATTCACATTTAACTTTGGATCTAAAGAAGCTACATGTAGCGCCGCAAAATATGGCATTACTTTTGAATTTATCTGTGCGTCCATAAAGTCAAAATCTACTGCAAAATATATTACTGCACCGTTTGGAATTAACAAATTTTGTGCTGATTTAAATGCTAGTTCAGCATCCTTTTTTCCTTGCTCCGCTGTAAAATAATCTTTTGTATAGCCTCCATCTTGGTATATCGGAAATAACCTAAGCCCGGCGTCGCAAATCGCTTTGTATTCTTCCAGCGTTAAATTTTTCGGAGCTCTTTTTGCCGCAAAACCAGTCAAATACCTTCCAACATATCTATATCCAGCCTTATATAATTCTCGCGCTTTCTCGGAGTCAAGCTGCGTTGCGCAGTCGCATCCTAAAACCGGCCTTGTTGGGTCACCGGTACTTACCATTAAAGCCATTATCGTTCTTTTGTCTGCTATACCGGTCGGCTCTAAACCTACAAATCCCTGAAACCTTTTTACTGCATCTTCAGTCTTTTTATCATATTCACTATTTCCAATACCAATTCCGTCGGCACTATTAACTTTGTTGAAATAAAGTGCATATTTTAAAAGTTTAGTAAATTTTTTAATCTTATCTTTTGAATATCTGCTATCTTCTGGTAAATTTGGACACTTAGCTACAGTTGACGGCCCAAACGTACCGCCACACTTTTTTATATCCTGCTCACTAATCCCTTCTTCTGCTTGAAATGCACTAATTAGTGCTTTATTTGTATCTCGGGAATAATGACCATCGCACGGTATTATTCCTGAAGGCATTGCAAAAAGCAAATAGATAGTATAAAATGAAGAACATGGAAGATAAAA
>JAUNCP010000012.1 GCA_030526535.1 Clostridia bacterium
CCAGGTCATGAAGGTTGCATCCACGGGAAACAGCCTCATCCAGAATCAGGTGAGTTTTTCAATATAATTTCTTTTGCAGTAGTAATTTTATAATCAATATCTGAATCATTTCCCAATTCTATATTTATACGATTGTCATAATTTACAATAATATTATTAATGTCAGTTATATCAATTTCTTTTAATGATAAACCATTCGATTTAAATCCATTGTTCAATTTTTCTAAAAGAATCGGAACTGATTTGTCTTCATAATTAACAGTGCATTTATTTATTGAAAACTTTGCTCCAACAACATCAGTTAAATCATCAGATTTTTCTGACCTGGTTTCTATAAACTTATTTTTCTTACTTATGACGGCATATTTCCCTTCTTCTAAATTAAAAGAAAAAGTGGGCTCAGCTTTATCCACTGAAATTTTAACTTTATTCGGAAACTGCACATCAACTTTTACTGAATCGATATAAGGAAATTTGTCATATATTTTAATTTCCGCCAAAGCATTATTTAAAAACAGTATCTTGTCCCCTATTTTTATTCCGCTTGCATTCATGATTTCTGAGCAACTATACATTTCTGTTTCATTACACTCTATACTCTTTACGGAAAAAATTTTATTTAATACAAAAAGACTTCCAGAAAATATTAACGATATCATACCGAGTATAAAAATTAATATACTCAGCCTTCTGAAAAATAAATTTATACGCTTTTTAGCTTTTAAAAAGCGTTTTTTTCTTTTTTTGAAATTTTTTTTTTGCTTTCTGTTTTTAAAACTATTATTAATATATCTCATAATAAATTTATTAAAACTCCGGAATATTATTTTATATGACATTATTTTAACACATTTTTTATTATGATGCAAATTTTCAATTTTGTTTATATTTTATGAATTTATTTTACTGTATTCAAAAAATATATAGCAATAACTATTCTACACGTTTAACATAGGCGCCGACCTTACAAAGAGTTTCTTCGATTTTTTCATATCCTCTATCTAAATACTCTAAGCCGGAAATTTCTGTCGTTCCTTCTGCGCTTAATCCGGCTACAATTAGTGCTGCCGCTCCTCTCAAATCCATAGCGTTTACTTTTGCTCCGGATAATCTTTTCACGCCTTCGACTATTGCGACTTTATCTTCAACTTTTATATCTGCACCAAGTCGTAAAAGTTCTCCTACGTGCTTATATCTATTTGAAAATATATTCTCCACGAATACGCTAGTTCCATCCGCTGTTGTGGTCATCGCCATAATTGGTGCTTGTGCATCTGTCGGGAATCCTGGATATGGCATAGTTCGTATCAATCTGTTGCAATAAAGCCTAGCAGGTGCATCTATTTTAAGTGAACACTTATCAATCGGATTAATTATACAGCCCGCTTCTTCAAAAATAGGAATAACTGAGCTTATGTTATCTTCTACGATATTTTTTATTACCACACTTCCTGAGGTAGATGCTACCGCCGCCATATAAGTAATTGCCGCAATTCTGTCAGGTATCACAGTATACTCCGTTCCATGCAGTCTTTCCACGCCTTCAATAATAATTGTGCCATTGTGTGAATACTTTATATCTGCACCACATTTATTCAAAAAATGTATTAAATCTATTATTTCCGGTTCTTTAGCCGCATTGGTTAAAATTGTTGTACCTTTAGCTAATACAGACGCTAAAATTAAATTTTCTGTTGCTCCAACACTTGGAAAAGAAAAAGCTATATTACAACCTATCAAACCGCTACCGCAATCACATTTTAATTTACCATGTCTTTCATTTATCTTTAACCCCATTTGTCTAAATGAATCAATATGAATGTCTATCGGTCTCGGCCCTAATTCGCATCCGCCCGGTAAAGAAAGGCATGCACTACCTAAAGAAGATACAAGTGCTCCCATAAATATTATAGATGAACGCATTTTTCGCATTAAATTATCCGGTATATCGTTCTTTGAAATATTTTTAGAATTTACCACAAAAACATTATTTTCAAACTCAGTTTTACAACCTAAATATTCTAAAATTTTCTTCGTTATATGCACGTCTGATATATTTGGACAATTATGAATAATACATTCGTCTTTACAAATAATACAGGCCGCTAAGATTGGCAATATACTGTTTTTGGAACCCTGAATTTTAACTTCCCCTTCCAAACGTCGTGAACCTTCTATTATTAATTTTTGCACTTATCATTCACCCCTTAAAAGAAAATTAACCACAAAAATTAATTCCATTATTTTTTATAATATTCTTTAAATTTTCTTTCGTGATAGCAAAATAATTGTCATCTTGACTTTAAGTAAAATATGGGTATGCTAATATATGAGTTTATAAATTTTCGTAAAAATAAGCGTGACTTGGAGTGATATTTTTGAAGAAAAAAGTAAATTTAAAATTAATTTTTAATATTGCAACGTTACTTATTCCGCTCGGAATGATAATATATTTTTTTACATCCGAAAACGGTTTAATGGATTTTCTTGAGAATGCTTCAACTTTTAATTGGTTTTGGATAATAGTTGCAGTTGCTTGCCAACTGTTAAATATTTTTATAGACGCTTATGTTTTATATAGATTTACGAATAATTACAAAAAAACTTATACATTAAAACAATCGCTAAAGACTACTGCTGTCGGGCAATTTTTTAGCGTTATAACTCCGGGTGCGGTTGGAGGACAACCTGCTCAAATTTATTCTATGAAAAACCAAAATATTGATACCGGAATTGCAACTTCTTCGCTGGTTCAAAAATTTTTGGTATATCAAACAACTATAACAATTTACAGTTTTGTCGCTATGATGTGTAATTTCGACATATTTACCGGTAAATTCGGCAGCGCCATGATGAGTTTAGCCTTATTCGGATTTATATCTCATGCAAGCGTAGTTGTATTTATTTTTATGTTTTCGATAAACAAAAGGCTTACAGCCGGTATTATAAGCGGGTGTTTTAAATTACTTTCAAAAATCAAAATTATAAAAAATCCTGAAGAAACTTCGCAAAAAGTAAACTCTCAGCTCGAGTATTTTCACGAAAGCAATGTTAAGCTTTATAAAAATAAAAAAATGCTATTTTTAACATGCTTTCTGACTATTGTTCAATTAACGCTTATTTTCTCGATACCGTATGCAATTTATCTTGCATTTGGATTTAGAGAAGCAAACATTTTCGACATGATTACAGGTCAAGCATTCGTAACTATGATTTCATCTTTTGTGCCGATTCCGGGAGGTTCGGGAGCAGCAGAAGGATGCTTTGGATTATTCTTTTCGACATATTTCTTACAAAACACTATGAAATCCGCTATACTTGTATGGAGAATAATTTCATACTATATGAACATTATAATTTTTGCCCCGTTTTCAAGAATAAAAGATACTCATAAAATTAACGATGATTCTGAAAATAATAAAATTGAGGAGATTAAATAGATATGCCAAATCCTGCAATAAGCCTTATTATCCCAGTTTATAACGTGGAAGACTATTTAGAAAAAGCACTTTTATCGGTACAAAATCAAACTTTCAGAGATTTCGAAGCGATTATAGTTGACGACGGGTCGACTGACAAAAGTTTAGAAATAATAAAAAAATTTTGCGAAAAGAATAGCAATTTCATCTTCTTAACGCAAAAAAATAAAGGTCCCGCCGCCGCAAGAAATTATGGCATTTCTGTTTGTAAAGGTGATTACATTGCTTTTATGGATAGCGATGATTATATTGAGCCTGAATTTTTAGAAATGCTTTATAAAACTGCAATTGAAAATGATGCTGACATTACTTGCTGCAACTTTAATTTGTACTATCCCGAAAAAGATATAAAAGTATATATGCCATTTACATCTATGCCGGGAGTTTATTCAAAAACAAAAGCATTGAGAAAATTAATACTTGACTTAGGAACGCATTATTTCGTTTGGAATAAACTTTCGAAACGCAAGCTTTTTTTCGAAAACAATCTTAAATTTGACGATATGTATTTTGAAGATATAGCGACGTCGCCAAAGCTGTTTTATTACGCTGATAAAATAGTTTTAATCGGCAAAGCGCTTTATAACTACACAAGCCGCAGAACAAGTATTCTTCACTCTATGGACGTTGTAAAAATGAACGATTTTATAAAATCGCTTGGGGTGATTAGGAATTTTCTTGAAAATGAGCAAGCATATGATGATTATAAAACTCATTTGTGGTTATACGCTCAGAGAGTTAAATTTTTAAGCTATTATCACGTTTTAATGTTACATACAAAGGCAATGAATTTTAATGGTTTTTTAGAAAATATCGGTTCTGTAACGAAATCAATCGATTACTTTATGGACGAAAAATTCAAACCCGTTCCCGACACTTCGGTTTTAGATTTAATTGCTACAATCAAAAAACCCGCTAAAATAATAAAAGTTGCTAAGAAACCCAAAAAGCAAAAACCACGCGTAAAAAAATAATTTTTTCTAAGGTGAACACAATGGAATATACAGTTTTAGCTCCGGCTAAAATAAATTTAGGTCTTGAAATTTTAGGCAAAAATAACGACGGATATCATAACGTTGAAATGGTCATGCAAACTGTAAGTTTATATGACAAAGTTACTGTAAGCGTTACGAGTAATGGCGATATAAATGTAATTTGCGACAAAAATATAAACTGCGAATCTAATCGTAACATAGCTTATAGATGTGCAGAAGAATTTTTTGAATACACTAAAATTAAAAACCCCGGAATAACTATAAAAATCGCAAAAAATATTCCGATGGAGGCTGGTCTTGCCGGAGGAAGCACTGACGGAGCCGGAACATTAATCGCTTTAAATAAAATCTTTAACGCAAATCTTTCGACTAATGAACTTATGAATTTAGGCGGAAAAATAGGCGCAGACATTCCATTTTGTATTATGAAAGGCACTGCTATTGCAACCGGAATTGGAACGGACTTAGTAAAAATATCCACTTTTCAAGATTATTCGGTTGTAATAGTAAAACCTGATTTTTCGATATCCACAAAAGAGGCTTACGAAAAATCGGATTCTCTTGGTATAAAAAATCATACAAAATTCGATGAGCTTGTAAAAGCTTTGAAAGAAAAAAATACAGTAAAAATCGGCGAGAATTTATTCAACAGATTTGAAAGCGTTATCTCACAAAAAGAAATTTTCTACATAAAAGATAAGTTAATAAATCTCGGTGCAAACGGGGCAATAATGAGTGGAAGCGGTTCGAGTGTATTCGGAATATTTGAAAATTCAGAAAAGGCTTCCAATGCACTCGAAGCACTAAAGAAAGAATATACTCAAGTTTTTTTGTGTAGGCCAATAAAAATTTAATTTTATTTTAAAATTTCGGGGTTAGTGCGGGCATAGTGATACAAGTATTGCTGCGCTATTCCTCTGTTTTTTCCCAAAAACTCTATTAGTTCATTTGGTAAAAATTTGTCCGATATTTTTTTCATCCATACATCCATCGGAAACGCCTCTAAACGATGAAATCCATATAATAAAACACAATCAGCCACTTTTGGTCCTACGCCATTTATTGTCATAAGAATATTTTTTGCTTCAAGAAAGTCGCAACTCTTTATATATTCCAAATCAACACTATTACTCTCAATTTTTTGCGCAGCATCTAAAATATATTTCGCCCTAAAGCCACTCTTTATAGGTGACAAATCGTCTACAGAAAGCTTTGAAATTGTTTCTGCTCGTGGAAAAGAATACTCATCTTCGGATATTTTATCGCCAAAAAGTACACATAAGCGCTCTATAATCTTTTTTATCCTTGGTATATTATTATTTTGCGAAATTATAAACGAGCAAATTGTTTCCCACGGATCTTGTCTTAAAATCCTTATACCGGAAAATTTTTCGCATGCGGATTTCAAAATTGGATTGATTTTTTTAAAATCATTACAAATTTTTTCATAGTCTGTTTCTAAATCAAAATATTTAATCCAAAATTTATGAAATTCTTCTTTATTAACATTTAATATTAAATTATCATCAACTTGAGTAGCCGTAATAACTTTTTTGTTTACAATTCCTTTGTAAGAATTATCTCCTGATTTTTTCCAACGAAAACACTGACCACAGTCAAGTGTCTGACTGAGGTCAAAATTCTTCAAATGTTCTAAAGTTATACTGTCATTATTTAATACCAAATTAAACATTAAGTCCTCTGAATTTGAATTGTATTTTCTACTAACTGCGAGGTGTTACGGCACCTGAACGCATACATCTAGTGCAAGCGTAAACACGTACCGGTGCTCCGTCAACGACAGCTTTTACTCTTCTAATATTCGGTTTCCACATTTTATTTGACCTTCTGTGTGAATGAGAAACTTTTATTCCGAAAGATACTGCTTTCCCACAAATTTGACATTTTGACATAATTAAAAACTCCCTTATTATATTTTATTTTATTTTACAACTAAGACTTAATTTTATATACCAAATATAAGATACTTAAGTCCATTAAAACTTACCCATGTTTATATGTTATCATATTGAGTTTAAAATTGCAATATCATTTTTGAGCAAAATAGCGAAAAATTATTCATTTGATTTAAAAATATTTTTCAAAACAAATATCAAAAATGATAATTTAAAGGTTGTCATAGTCGAAAAAGTCTGATATAATGGATTTTACAAGATATTTTTTGAAAGCTTATGTTTTCAATTCACGTATTATCTTCGGCATTTGATGTAAATTACATCGATGTCCATAAATTGTTATTTTATTTGCAAGAATAACGAGGGGAGTGGTTACCGGATAACGCATTAGTTTAGTATAAAGGTTGCGCACAGTAATATTAAAATTTGTAAAGGAGAAAAAATAATGAGCGAACCAGCGCAAAATTCCGTTAAGGAGCCGGAATTTAATAAGCTCCAACAATTGTTTTGGCCTATACATAACCACGAACTCAAAAAATTCTTACCTATGAGTTTACTTATGTTTTGCATTCTTTTTGTTTATACCATGGTAAGAGACTTAAAAGATGTATTTATTCAAAAATATGCCGTTTGCGGTGGAACAGAACTTATTCCTGTTTTAAAATTATGGTTTGTTATGCCTGCGGCATTTTTAACAGTTATGCTTTTCACTTACTTGGTCGGAAAATTCGGTAATACAAAAACATTCTATATAATGGTTTCTATTTTCGCAGCATTCTTTGCAACATTTGTTTTTGTACTTTTCCCAAATCATACTGTTATACATGCTAACGCAGAAACAGTAAAAAATTTACAAAATTCATTACCGGGATTTTTCTATTTTATGGTACCATGTGTCACAAACTGGTCATTTACGCTTTTCTATATATTTTCTGAAATTTGGGGAACAATTGCAATTTCTTCGTTATTTTGGCAATTTGCAAACCGAGTAACCAGAAAATCAGAAGTTAAAAGATTTTACGGCGTTTATGCTTTACTTGGTAATATGGGAGTTTTCGTTTCGGGAACAACACTTGAAAAAATGTCAAAAGCCAAGGGTGCGGAATTCGACAGAAACGTTGTAATAATGGTTTCAGTTTGCATATTATTCGCTTTGGCAACAATGGGAATTTTCTATTACATAAACAATGTAGTCTTGAAAGACCCCAGATTCTATGACCCGAATGATGTAAAACCGAAAAAGAAAAAAGGAAAAGTCGGTATGATGGAAGGAATAAAGATTCTGTTTACTTCCCCATACATCGGACTTGTGGCAGTTCTTGTCGTTTCGTATGGTATTGCAATTAACTTTATTGAAGTAGTTTTAAAAGAGCAAATGAGAATTTCATTCCCGGACGCAAACCAATATGGTAGCATGATGGGTAAACTTTCTCAAGCAACGGCAATTTTTACATTCTTTGCAACACTTTTGAGTACAAATATTCTCAGAAAATGCAAATGGATTGTACCTGCTATTGTATCACCATTAATGATGTTAATAGGTGGCGGAGCATTTTTTTCACTGGTCATCTACAGCAAAAATGGCGGAACTTCGATTTTCGGTGTACCGATTTTGATTGCAATGTGCTGGTTAGGAATAATAACCGATGCTTTAATTAAAAGTGTTAAATATTGTCTGTTTGATTCAAGTAAAAACCTTGCGTACAGACCTCTTGATGAAGATGAAAAAACAAAAGGACAAGCTGCGGTTGAAGTTATCGGTGGCCGTGCAGGTAAAGCCGGAGCGTCTGCAATCAACTATTTATTAACAAACATAGTTGCTGTAGGAAGCAAGATTTCGGCTCACTTGTACACAATAATTCCGATTTTTGCGGTAACTGTTATCGGATGGACTATGGCCGTGTTCGGACTTAACAAACAATATACAGAAAAAATCGCAAAAGTTGAATCAGAGGAAAAATAGTTTAGAGATAAATATAATTTAAAAACCGTGCGAAAAATTATTTCGCACGGTTTTTACATAGATATCAGCAAAAAATGGATAATTTTCAAAATTATTCAACTAAAAGGAGAAACAGCGAATGCGGATTTAGTACCGTCATAGAGAAATGTAGCAAGGACAAATTTCTTTACCTTTTTCCTGCTTTCTGTAACTTTTCTTTATTTAGCACTCCAAAAAATGTGCTATATCCCCAACATATTTTTTGCTGAATTTATATTGTTTAACTTCAAAGCATTTCGAATTCTTGTGGAACTTATCGGCTCTTCTTCGTATAAAACGGGTTTTATTATTTCCGTCTTAATACTGTACTTTTCGGCAATATTTTTCAAATCGTTTGCGTCGGCTTTCCCGCCTTTTCCGAAATGGTAATTAAAACCACAAGTAAGTAATTTAGCACCAAGTTTTTTGAATAATATTTCTTCTGTGAATTTTTGCGGAGATAAATTTTGAATAATCGGAAAGTCTACTATGTAAAGTACCTCCACGCCTAAATTTTCAATTTCTCGTTCTTTCTTAGCCTGACTATATATTCTTTTTTCATCTTTATGCTTTAAAATACATTTTGGATTTTCAGAAAATGTAAAAACAACCGGTGTCAATCCGTATTTTTTATACTCTACAGCCTTTGAAATAACCTTTTGATGTCCTAAATGTAAGCCGTCAAAATACCCAAGTGCTACGGCTGTATCACATGATAAATCTTCTAAATTATAATAAATTTTCATATTTCACCACCTATTAACCATAATATATAGTAATTAAAAATCAAAATTATGTTCGCATTTAAGGGCTCGAAGCTCGTTTTTTTCTTCGATTACTTTCGCAAGACCCACAAAAATATTATTCATGTAAACTTTTAAAATTTCTTGATCGATAAATTTTTTATTAAATCTTACTCGAGAAATATCAAGACTAGCGCCATTATACAAACGATTTGCTTGCCGCTCACTAACATTCACGCTGCTCATATCTTTAAAAAGCATATCTGTCGGCAAAATGAAATTTTTTTCACCATTATTTTCACAAACTGACCTTATACTATCAAGCGTTATGCTATCAATAATATCGAAACCATTAGATTTCGTGCGTCTTAATTCCGTCAAAACTGCGCCAACCGAAAGCTTTTTACCGATATCATCGCAAAGCGTTCTTATATATGTACCCTTAGAGCATTCTACTTCGATTTTTGCTGTTTGATTTTTTTCGTTAAAATCAATCAAATTTATATCATATATAGTTATTTTTCTTTTTTCACGTTCGATTTCTACGCCTTTTCTAGCTAAATCACAAAGCTTTTGCCCTTTTATTTTTATTGCCGAAAACATTGGAGGAACTTGAAAAATCTCTCCTATGAAAGTTTTCAAGACTTTTTGTAGTTCTTCTCTATTAACACTCGATTTGGTCTCGCTCAAAATATTTCCGGTAATATCAAGCGTATCGGTAGTAATTCCGAACTTTAAATCCGCAACATAATTTTTATCGTGATTATTAGAGTAAATTTGAAATTTTGCGCTATCACCTAATAATATCGGTAAAACACCGGTGGCCATAGGGTCAAGGGTACCCATATGGCCTATTTTTCTTTGATTTAACAATCTCCTTAAAACCGCTATAACATCGAATGATGTAAATGATTTAGGTTTATTTATGATTATAATTCCATTCATTTTCATACCTAAAAATTTAAATATTTTCCTAATTTATTTAGTATTTCTTTTTTTAGCTCTTCGAGTGCCAGCGTACTGCTAAATCCGGCAGCTCTGCTGTGACCGCCACCCCCGAATATTTTGCAAAACTCTGCAGCGTCAACTTTATCTGTTGTGCGAACTGAAATTTTATAGAAATTTGAAGTTTTTTCTTTTATCACGACCCCGATATCAACGCCTTCGGTTTCAATAGGGATTGAAGCTATTCCGTCGAGTTCGTTTTCGCTTATTTTTAAAGCTTCCATTTCTTCAAGTGTAACAGATGTTATCGCACATTTTCCGTCGCAAAAATACTCTAAATTATTATTTATCAATTTTTCTGTTTCGAGTCTCTTTCTCGATTTTTTTATAAATAATTTTTCATTTAATTTATCCGCAGAAATTCCTAAATCCATTAATTTTGAAGTTATAAGATGTGTTTTTGCAGTTGTGTTTGAAAACTTAAAGCAACCCGTGTCTGTCGCTATTCCGGTATACAAACACGTCGCAATTTCTTTGTCTATTTCTATTCCAAGCGATAAAATTATCTCATACATAATTTCGCAATTTGCCGCAGATTTTGAATCCACAAAATTCAATTTTGCAAAATTTGCGCCGAATTTATGGTGGTCTATTTTTACATCTACTTTATGTTCAAAAGATTTAAGTTTGTCGCCAAGCAATTTTTCATCTGCAACATCTACCGAAATTAAACATTGCGGATTAAATTCCTCTTGCTTTATAAATCCGTTCATATAAGAAAATTTTTCAGGAACAGGGTCACTACAAAGTATTTTTGCATGCTTTTTTATGGATTGAAGTGCTCTGCAAAGCGAAAAGGCCGAACCTAATGCGTCGCCGTCGGGAGATATATGCATTAGGATTCCAAAAAAATCTTTTTCAAGAATATATTCAGATATTTCTTTCAAACTTTCCAAAACAATCTCTTCCTTTACAAACTACGATTATTATCAGAAGCTAACAATTCATCTATTCTTTGCGACATTTTTATACCGTACTCGATAGCATCCGACGGGATAAAAATCAAATTCGGTATATACTTAAATTTTAGACTTTTGCCAATATTTTTTCTGATATGACCGCTCGCAGAAGTTAAAATTTCGGCTGCTTCGGTAGTTTTTTCAATTCCTTCGAGCGAACTTACAAAAATTTTACAGTTAGAACCATCATGCGAAACCGTTATTTTTAAAATATTTATAAGTCCACTTTCTAATCTTGGGTCTTTCAGCCGAGTGATTTCAGCCGAAACCGCTCGACGTATCATTTCTAATTTATGTTCAGAGCCATGATTTGCCATTTTTATCGCTCCTAATCTTCTCTATATTCTTCCATTTTAAACGCCTCAAATATATCGCCAATCTTTATATCGTTAAAGTTTTCTAGCCCAATTCCGCACTCAAATCCTTGTGCGACTTCTTTTGCGTCGTCTTTAAACCTACGAAGTGACGAAATTTCATCTTCACAAATTACGATACCATCTCTAACAATGCGGATTTTTGCGCTTCTTGAAACTTTTCCTGAAAGTATATAGCAACCTGCAATTGTTCCGACGCTGGAAATTTTATAAACTTCCCGACATTCCGCACGACCAAGTTGTACTTCCCTATATTTTGGAGCAAGAAGTCCTTTCATTGCAGATGTAATTTCTTCAATGCACTCATATATTATGCGATATAATCTTATATCTACTCCGTCACGCTCTGCGCTTTCTGCCGCACTTGGTTCAGGTCTTACGTTAAAGCCAACTATTATCGCATTAGAAGCGTTGGCAAGCATTACATCGGATTCCGTAATCGCTCCGACTGCTCCGTGAATTACCCGTACCCTAACTTCCGAATTTGAGATTTTTTCAAGTGATTGTCTTACTGCTTCGACAGAGCCTTGTACGTCGCCTTTTACTATTATTTTTAGTTCTTTAATATCGCCGACTTGCATTTGGTCAAAAAGATTATCGAGCGTTACTTTTGCTCTACTATTAAATTCCACTTCTTTTTGATTATTTCTTCTCTGCTCTACCAATTGACGAGCTAATTTTTCGTCGGAAACAGCATTCACAATATCTCCGCCTGAAGGCACTGTATCAAGTCCTGTAATTGCGACCGGAACGGACGGACCTGCTTCTTTTACTCTTTCGCCTTTATCGTTAGTCATCGCTCTTACTCTACCGACTGCTGTACCTGCAACAACTATATCGCCCGTATGAAGTGTTCCGTTTTGGATTAAAATCGTTGCAACTGAACCACGACCTTTATCTAGCTTAGCCTCTACGACTGTTCCTTTTGCTTGACGTTTTGGATTTGCTTTTAACTCTTTTATATCCGCTACCAAAAGTACCATTTCTAAGAGTTCATCTATACCTTGTTGCGTTTTTGCGGAAACATTAATGCAAGGTACGTCCCCTCCCCATTGTTCCGGGACTAAACCATGTTCGGTTAATTGCTGTAAAACTTTTTCGGGATTTGCGCCGTCTTTATCAATTTTATTTATTGCAACGATTATAGAAACTTCAGCTGCTTTGGCGTGATTTATGGCTTCTATTGTTTGCGGTTTTATCCCATCATCAGCCGCTACGACTAAAATCGCTATATCTGTTATTTGAGCACCTCTTGCACGCATTGTTGTAAAAGCTTCATGACCCGGGGTATCTAAAAATGTTATATCTCTATCGTTTACGTTTATTCTATAAGCACCGATATGTTGCGTTATTCCTCCCGCTTCGGTAGATATAACGTCAGCATTTCTTATAGCATCCAAAAGCGAAGTTTTACCGTGGTCAACGTGTCCCATTACAACTACAACAGGAGCTCTTGTGATAAGATCTTCTTCATTGTCTTCGCTATCGTCGATTATCATTTCTTCGATAGTAACAGTTTCTTCTTTTTCGACTTTTGCATGAAATTCCATTGCGACTAAACTTGCTGTATCAAAATCAATTGTGTCATTAATTGATGCCATTGTACCCATAAGCATTAATTTTTTGATTACTTCTGCGGCAGTAGCTTTGAGCCTTGACGCTAATTCATTGACAACTATTTCGTCAGGAATCATTACGGTTATAGGTTTGGCTTTTCTTTCTTCAGCTATACGTTGCAAACGCTGAGCTTCTGTTTCACGTTTTGCACTCTTGAATTTTCCACGTTGTTGAGATTTTTGCGTAAACTTCTGTTTTCCGATAGTGTTATCGGTTCTCATTTTTTCCGATGCTATGCGGTCATATTTTTCGTTATATTTATCTATATTAACATTTTCTATTCTTGTGTTGATCACTTTTCCTTCAACTTTATTTTCTTGAAATACCGATGAACTATCCGAACTTCCGGATAAAACAATTTTACTTTCAAAACGTGTCTTAGATTTAACTTCTGCTTTTTTGTTATCAACATCTTTAATTTTCTTGGATGACCTATCAGATTTTGTTTTATTTGGTTTCAAAGATTTTTCCGCTTTTTCTGATTTGACATTTTCTTTCTTTGTTTTTTCTTTCTTTTTCTCTTTCGGTTTTTCTTCAATTTCAGCTTTGGAAATTTCTTTCTTAGTAGATTTTTTAGACTTAATTTTCGGATTTTCTTCAACATTTTCTTCTTTAGTTTCATCTTTAGAAGCAAAATATTCATTGAAATTTAAAACTTGATTTTTTTGAGTATAGTATTCAAAAATAAAATTTAATTCTTCTTCATTAAGTGCTGTCATATGCTTCTTCTCTACGTTTAGATGTTCTTTTAAAAGTGAGATTACATCTTTACTTGTAACTCCGAAATCTTTCGCCACTTCATGTACTCTGTATTTTATCATCATAAATTACATTCCTCCCGAATTTTAAATATTTTTAATTTAACATTTATTTAATATATTATCTTCTTGAACTATTGATTTTATTTTATTTGCAAAATTTATATCCTTTATCCCAAGTATCGCACTGTATTTTCCTAAAATCATATTTATATCATCTTTTGTGTTTTTTATTTTTAAAAATTCAATATTATTTACAATAGAATGTTTTTGAATTTTTAAATAAGAATTATCTGATATATCATTTGCGGTTAAGATTAATTTTATTTTGTTCTTAAGAATATTCTTTTTTACTTCATCCATTCCGAAAACTATACTTCCGGCTCGCATTGCTATCCCTAAAAAAGAAAGTAATTTATCATTCAAAATCTTTCACCGCCTTATTGATATCATTATAGATTTGTTCATCTATTTTTTGTCTGAAAGATTTTTCTAACTTCCTTAATTTTCTTAGCTGTGAATAACATTCTTTATTTTTACAAAAATATGCTCCACGTCCCTCTTTTTTAGTACTTCCGTCTATCACTAACATTTTTTCATTAATATTTTTTGGAGGTCTTACGACTACTAAAAATTCAGATTTAGGTTTTTTTGTTCCGCAAACTATACATTTTCTTAGTGGTATTTTTTTTAAAATCAATGGTTCTTATCGTCCTTAACTATTAATTTTTTTATTATTCTCCATAAAAACCGCTTTCGGGATGAATGTCTATTTTATATCCGGTAAGTCTTGCCGCAAGTCTTACATTTTGACCACGATTACCGATCGCCAAAGAAAGTTGGCTATCAGGAACAGTTACTCTACAAGTTTTTGGAGAAAGTTCATCGAGTTCGACCTTAATTACTTTGGCCGGTGATAATGCCGATGAAACGAATTTTTCAGGGTCATCGCTATACTCAACCAAATCAATCTTTTCTCCGCCCAACTCTTCAATTATGGAATTAAGACGGTTCCCGTGAGAACCTATACATGAACCGATAGCATCAACATTGGGGTTATTGCTTCTGACCGCTACTTTACTTCGCAAACCTGCTTCTCTAGAAACAGATTCTATTTCAACTATCCCATCTGAAATTTCCGGAATTTCGCTTTCAAAAACTTTTTTAACAAAGTTCGGATTTGTTCTTGAAATAAGTATTTTTGGACCTTTTTCCGAAACTTTGACGTCCGAAACATACACTTTTATATGATCTCCCTCTTTAACGCACTCGTTTCCTATCTGCTCGCTTTTCGGAAGCGTAGATTCCGCTTTACCGATTCTCAATGTAAATGCTCCCGTTTTTTCGTCTATTCTTTCAATTAATGCACTTACTATTTGATTCTGTTTATTTTGAAATTCCTTTGTTATTTGATTACGTTCTCCGTCTTTTATACCCTGTCTTATAATGTTTCGGGCAGTTTGTGCCGCAATTCTTCCGAATTGTTTCGTATTCAAATTTACTTTAACTTGACTTCCGATTTCTGCATTTTTATCTATTTCTCTTGCGTCTTCAAGAGAAATTTCTTTTCCGGGAAACTCTACTTCTTCTGTTACGGTCTTTAACAATTCCACTTCGAAAATTCCGTTTTCTTCATCTATACTTACCACGACGTCCTCATTGCCGTCATAAGTGTTTTTACATGCCGTAATAATAGCTTTATTTATCTTTTCAAGCATAAAGTCCATTGATATTCCACGTTCTTTTTCCAATAACCTCAGTGCACCAAATATTTCTGCGCTCATTTTAAAAACTCTCCTTTAAAAATTTAAATTTATATGTGATATAAGTTTTCTTTCAATAGATTTTTCTATTGTTTGATCAAAATTTATTACTATATTTTCTTTGTCAAACCCGGTAAGTATTCCCACAATTTCTTTTTCTCCATCCGCATTCGGTCTAATCATTCTTATTTTTATTTCCGAACCTATAAATTTTTTTAAATGTTCATCATTTACAAGCTCACGGTCTATACCAGGCGAACACACTTCTAAACAATATGAGTATGGTATTGGGTCTGATTCATCAAGCGGAGAATCAAGAGCTCTGCTCATCATTTCGCAATCTTCAATTGTAATTCCTTCCGTTTTATCTATAAAAACCCTAAGAATATAATTTGGCCCTTCCTTTAAAAATTTAACATCCCAAATTTCAAAACCTAAATCATTCGCTATCGGCTGTGATATTTTTTTTACAATTTCGGATATATTACCGACTTTTTCAGAGTTTTTCATGTCATCCCCCCGTGATATAAATACAAAAGAGCGGGACCCCCCACTCTTTTCTTCATACCCACCTAATCATCTGTATGCAGTATATCACAATATAAATTTACAAGTCAAGCATTTATTATTTCTTTTACTTTAGAAATTACTTTTTCCGAATTTTTAAAATTCTTCGTTTGTTTTGCACCTTGCTTCGTCGGATTTAACACCTTAGCGGTATCATTATCTCTATCAGATATTTTATTTAAAAGCTTTGAATATTCGCCATATAAAAATTTCAATTCGTTCGGAGTTAATCCCTTTAAAACTTCCAATCCGTTTTCAAAAACTTTGTTATTTTTTATATCTCTCAAACACATAGATATAACACATGCTTGCTCGCAAATATTGTAAAAAAATGATTCGGTCAATCCTTGAGAAGTTAAATCGTCATATAATTTATCAAGCATTTTGTTACAAATCATAAAATCATAAACCGACATCGGTTTTAATCCAAAACATCTTCCGGATATAATAACGGGTTCCGTGAAATTAATTCTTCCAAACGATTTGTTTTTATAAAAATCAGACACTTTTTTCCTCCTAAATTTTATGTATCTATTTAATCATTTAAGCCTTTTCCAAAACAGCTCTTTCATATATGGCTTGGCCTGAAAAAAATACATTTTCGGCTTTTTTTACAACATAATTTTGATTTTCCACAATAATTACGGTTGTCGTAGGGCAAATATTAATCTGATGCTCAGCAAGACCTATATACAAAAATTGTTCGACTTTATTTTCGTCCACATAGTCACCGTAAAGCTCGCTTTGCCAATCGCAACGCAAAGGCTGAACAAATGCTTTGGTTAAAATTAAATCGGAATCGCTACTTTTTTTGATAGATATATTTTGTCCGTATCTTTCTATTAATGTTTTTGCATTCAATGCCATTTAAATAATCCTTTCAAACATGAAATTTTCATCTTTTAAAATGTCCGCAATAGATCTTTTTGCGTCTTGCCAAACTTTCTTTGCATTATTTATCATCCTGCTTGTGTCGGTTTTTATTCTAAGCTCTCCGGCGGCAAACGATTCCGCTCCCCCGGAATTCGACGTACTGTATAAAATATATCTGTAAAAAGCAAGTGCGGCCGAAGCGGAATTTAATCTCCGTGCATTTTCTTCTTGGTTAACACCATCTTTTAAATTGGAGGTTATCTCCAACCAAGCTTCTTCGCAAAGCGGAGACCATTTTTGCGATTCTTCTGTCGAAAGATTTGAAATTATCGCAAATCTTTCGAGTATTTTATCCAACTCCAAGAAAATCTCTCCCTTTAAATTATTTTTCTCCCTGCCTGAATTATCGGCAAGGAGAAAGCTTTTTCAAAAATCTATTTTTAATAGTAATTTAAAACCTTTACGGCGTCTCGGAATATTCTGGAGAATCCGGCCGTTACACTTATTGTCGCTCTTTCGAGTTGCTTATCAATAACTTTGTCATACTCAACAATCACATCTCCGGACTGAATCATTTGAAGGGCAAAATTGCTGTCGATTGTAATAATTTTGCCGTCCTCAAGACCTTTTACCATAACAAGCTTTGCACCAAGAGGTGTTACCAAATTACCTGTTCCGTGAAATGCTAAACCTGCTTCCGCATCCTGCATTGCGGGAAGAGATAAAATCTCTTTTATTGTTGTGCTCGATGCCATCATAACGTTTGGACGGTAAGGATTAAAATTTTTCCATAAAGTTAAAAGGTCTGTATATGTAAGCGTTCCGGGAGTTTCGGGTTCAACTTCCGTCGCCGCAGAGCTTCCTGATGAAACAAGTGCACTTACGGCGTCTAGCATTTGTTCATTTGCTATATCCATTCCGATTTTTTTAAATATTACTGCGACCACATCTAAATTTTGAAATCTTAATGCTTCATAAGAAGACGAAAACAGCCTTCCGTATTTTTTTAACGAAACCAATGAACTGTTTGTACGCACGGAAACCTCTCTCAAAGCGTTTCCTTCTGTTGCATCGTTTTGAGTTGCTGTGGCGGTTTCGGATTTAATCGCTCTATAATCAATTCCGTCAATAATTGTATTTACAGCGGTTATTTCCGGAATTACATCACAAGCTGTCAGACCTTGTTTTATCGCACGGGACAGAAATTCAGGGAAAAGAATTGCTGAATCAGGCGTGCTGAAAAATTTTTCGACTTTATCGCAGCCACGTCCGCTAACTTTAATATTAAACCTCTTCAACTGACGTTGATATGCGTCTAATCCTTCCAAAGAAGTTCCTTTGTAATTTTCTGATGGATCTAAATCCTCTAAAACAGAGGTAAAGCTCTTTCCGCTTATATTATACATTCCTTTTTCTAGTTTTATTGTGTCACAAAATGCCATATTATTATTCCTCCTAATATTTTTTGAAAAATTTTATATTTTGAATTCTTGGTTCAAGTCTTTAAAAGTATGGTTATTGTTTTCTTTTGCAAACTGAGGTTTTGACGGAAAACTTTTTAAGAGTTTTGACTTAAATGAATCTCTAAAAGATTTAAGCTCTTTTATATTTAACTTGTCCGCTACGTTTTTCATAACTTGTATATCAAGTTCAGGTTGAACGGCAGCGGAAAGTTTTAACACCTCATTTTTCAGCTCATCTTTATAAAATTCTCCGTCTAGAGATTTTTTACGCAAGTTTTCAATATATTCAAAAAGTTTTTTAGCTTCTAAATCACTAAACGTAATGCTTTTTTTATAGCTCAGACTTTTTATAATATCCTCCATTTTTATATCACCTCCATCCTTAGTCAGGGTAAACGATTTTATAACTCCGGCTTCACGCTGAGCCGGAACCGCCACAAACGACCATTCGTAAGCATCTGTTGGGTCGTCTAAAACGGTATGGCAGATTTTATATCCATCGGAAGTTTTATATCTATGTCCTTTTATATGAGCACAATTTTCTTTTCCAACATCTTTTCCGCAAATCGAACATATTCTTTGATTTACAGAACAACCTACGCTGACTTCTTTTTTTATACCGGAATCTATTTCTAAAATAATATCTTTATTTTTAGAAGATATTGGCATATACGCTTTAGCTAAAAGACGTTTATATGGTTCGCCCAAACGATTAAGCTTATTTTTTACAAATTCTGTATTACAAGAATAAATTCTGGCGGTTTGGTTATCACTTGTAGGATTATGGTCTAAAATTCCTGTTTTACCTACAAACAATTCCGACAATTTTTCCAGCGAATTGTCAGTAAACCTTTCGTGTTCTCTGTCTATGTCGTTATCACAAAGAACTACCGAAAAAATATAAACTTCGTCTTCCGAAAAATTTCTTCTCGTAAGCTTATTTATAAGCTTTAAGTCCTCATCTGATACTTTTGAACCGGTTTTAGATTTAACAATATAACCTTTCAACTAAATTCCTCCCAAAATTTATTTTTAAAAATTTACATAGCCGCTATTCTTTTTTCGATTTCTTCCGCTTTTGCATTCAAAAGTCTAGCGTTTGCCAACTGTACGCCGTCTTTAAGGTCGATTTTTTCCCAAAAAATTTCATACTTTTCGTAAATTCCGTTTAACCGCATCCACATATCGCAAATTTTTCTAATAACCGGGTTTAAAATTCTACGATATGCTTCTAATTCACTGCTTAAAATTTCAGCTTGTTGAGTTGACATTGTTTCGGTTGTCGACCAATTTAGTCCGAGTAAAAACGGCGGAATTGAAAGCTTGCTTATAATCTGCTCTAACATTTGTCTTACCGGAATTTGACTGTCTAAAATTTGATTATCAGCCCCGATTACTTTTATCGAAACGTCACCAACTGCTATGAAATCGCTAGGAGACGGACCGCTATGCATTGTCTTACTCCATTCCGTTGCAATTTGGTGTGCTCTTTCTTTTGAATAAGCTCTTTCGCCGGCATCTTGTGGCGGTTTATATGTAACGGCAAATCTGATATTTCCTAATCTTTCCCAATTTATTCCGATACTGTTGTAAATTTTTAGAAGTATATTACTTACAAACGGCAATCCTTTCATTATTGAATCGCCGTAAATACAACCCGGTTCCGGATTAAGCGTCGAAATTAAAATTAAATCCGGATATTTTATTAATTCCGTTTCGCCGTCTGATTTTTTTCTATATATTTTCAAATCAAGCGGATTGCTATCTGTTTTTAATTCGACATCAGACAAAGATGCACTATAAAGCGCCGAAATATTTTCGCCAAAGTCATCTAAAACTATTTCTCCGACAGCTGTTCCGTATGTAAGAAGCTGATTTAAATGCGATAAAACAAAATTATTTACACCTTTACTACACGCATTAACTTGTACGTCGGAAATAAATCTATTTATTTTTTCTTGAACATATTCCGTCTCGCAAACTATTTTAAATTCTCCTGTAAGACGTAATATTTTGGATATAGCGGCGTCTATTATCGGAACTGCTTCTTTCAAAACTTTATAAAGTTTTAGTTCCGAATTCGAACACGCTGTGCTTTTTTCTAAAACCTTAAACGGATAATCGTTTTTAATAGCCACCGGAGCGGTTTGGACTGATGCTGAACTTGTTTTTTTATTCTTAAAAAAATTCAAAATAATCCTCCTTTTTATCTTTGCGCAG
>JAUNCP010000013.1 GCA_030526535.1 Clostridia bacterium
AGTTTAAGCATGATCGAAGATTCTGTCCTTTTATTTTCATACCGTGATTCTATTATTTATATTCGTTTTTAGAAATACCGGAAAAATAAAAAGATGATAAAAGAGTACATAAAAACCAGATAAAACAAGATAAAGAAAGTGATTAATTAAGTTTTTATGACCCAAGAGACCATTTTAAGGATAGAAAATAACAAATTCATGGCTGTTAGGCCAATAAAAGAGCTACTTGTGGATTGCCAGTAATATTAGGACGTTGTTCGAAATGGAAATATCACCCGCTTTGCGGGTGAATCTTTGTTAAAAGTTTTAACTTGTAACGATATTGTGGTATAATAAAAATAGATATTTATTTTTGGGTGGTAGATTTGAAAGATAGAATATTTGTTTTTTTGGTTTTATTTTGTTTGATATTTTTACCCGGTTGCAGTCAAGGAAGCTTTTTTGAAATTCAAAGTGTTATAAATCCGACCGAACTTTCGGAAAATCAAAAAAAGATAACGAACACTATAAAAAATTACTTTGGTGACGATTTTAAATGGGAAAGACCTCTAATTGATGGTAAATATGTTTGCGGATCGGAAATTATAAATTTTGACGGTGCAAATACTTTTTATGTAATGTTTTTGAGTAAACCGGATGAGATATATAAAACACATATCGTATTTTTAAATTTCAAAGAGGAAAATTTCGAAATATTCGAAGATTTCGTTTTTAACGGAAAAATCGATGAATTTTATATCAAAGATATCGATAATGATTTTATTCCGGAAATTATAGTTTCGACTAAGAGTAAAGATGATTTCTACAGTTCAATTTATGGGTATAAATATAGTAACGGACACATAAAAGAGGTACATATACCCAAAGATTTTATAAATAGTTTGAATAACAATTAAGTGACATTGGGAGGAATTTTATGAAGCGTGTTTTAGTAGTAGAAGATGAAGAAGCAATAAGAGAATTCGAGGTTATAAATTTACAACGTTCCGGATACGATGTTGTTGATACAGACAATGGTGAAAGTGCTCTTGAACTTTTTGACAGATATAACAGAGATTTTGATTTAGCGGTTTTGGATATAATGCTTCCCGGAATAGACGGAATGAAGGTTTGTAAAGAATTAAGAAAACGCAGTGATACTATCGGCATAATTCTTTTAACCGCAAAGACTCAAGAAATGGACAAAATAAGTGGGTTAATGCTAGGTGCTGACGATTATATAACAAAACCGTTTAGCCCTTCAGAGCTTGTTGCACGGGTTGATGCTCTGTATAGACGTGTAGCACTCAATATTATGCGTTCGAATAACAAATTTAATGAAGAAATAAAATTTGGTGAGTTTGTTTTAAATTTAAAAAATCGTGCTCTTAAAAAACGCGGGAGAGTTATAGAACTTACACAAGTAGAATTTCAAATTATGGAATATTTTTTTTCGAATCCCAGTACGGTTCTCAGTCGGACTCAAATATTGGAACATGTTTGGGGTAGCGGCAAGCAAGGAGAAGAAAAGATTGTAGATGTCAATATACGTCGTTTAAGGATGAAAATCGAAGATAATCCATCTGTTCCACAACATATAATAACTGTTTGGGGAATGGGTTATAAATGGGAAAATTAATTTTATAAAGGAATTTTTTATGAACATTAAAGGAATAAAAAAACGTTGGGTTTTTAATAGCTTGGGAGCTACAATCGGAATATTCGCATTGATAATAATTAGCTTTTTGGTAATAGTAAGGGGTTATTTTTATAGCGGTATACGGCAAACTTTGTTTGCACGGTCAAACGAGCTTTATAGCATATTTAAAGGTTGTTTATCGCAAAACGATTTAAAATTTGAAGATATTGCCAAAATATATGTCGACAATTTTTCCGATGACGATGTGATGGATCTTTTTATTATAAACAGCAAAGGGGATGTCATTATGTCGTCTTCCGGTTTTTTACCGAATAAGTTTGAAACCATGCCTGATTATATTCAAGCTAAGCAATCGGAAAGCGGACTTGGAATTTGGGAAGGCAGATCATTTTTTGATGAAAAAATAATGGCGGTAACTAAATGTATTTATAACGAAAACAGTGAATATATCGGTGCTATAAGGTACATAGTTTCAATGGAAGAAGCAAATTCAAGAATAGTTTGGAGTTCGTTTGCTTTAACGATTATCGGCGCTTTGATAGTTTTGTTTATGGGAGTTTCGGGAGTTTATTTTATAAAATCAATAGTAAACCCTATAAACGATGTTTGCGTTAAAGCTAAGCAAATTGCAAAAGGTGATTTTCATATTAAGATAGAAAAAAAATACGACGATGAAATTGGCGAACTCATCGATATAATAAATTACATGGCACAAGAATTAGATGCTTCCGAAAAATTAAAAAATGAGTTTATTTCTTCTATTTCACATGAATTGCGTACACCTCTGACAGCTATAAAAGGTTGGGCGGAAACCATGCAATATTGCGAAACTACTGACGAAACTATCAAAAAAGGTACTGTCATAATTGCAAAAGAGGCAACAAGACTTTCGGGAATAGTGGAAGAGCTTTTGGACTTTTCCGGTATAAGAGATAAACGAATGAGCCTTATAAAAGAGAAAATAGATGTTCTGGCAGAACTAGGCGAAGCAGTCTATATGTTTAAGGACAGAGCCAAAGAAGAAAATAAAACGTTAATTTATAATGAACCGAAATCTCTTTTGCCTGTTATGGGTGATAAAAACCGTTTAAGACAAGTTTTTATAAATATTATAGATAACGCACTTAAATACACTTCAGATGGTGGGGGAGTCAGTGTAACTGCCGGTGAAAATGAATCAATGGTTTATATAACCGTTACAGATAATGGATGTGGTATACCGGCAGAGCATTTACCTAATGTGACGAAAAAGTTTTATAAAGCAAATTATTTAAAAAGAGGTTCGGGAATAGGACTTGCAATTGTTGATGAAATTGTGGCACTTCATGGCGGAAAGCTTAATATAATAAGCGAAGAAAGTTTCGGAACGACAGTTACAATAGAATTGCCTATATATAATGAAGGCTGAATTTTTTATACGGGAGAGAAAGTAAATTGATTACTTTGCGTCAGGCCTATAACGAATTGGAAAATTAAAGAACAGTGGTATAAGCGGTTATAAATCCGAAGCGAAAATTATTTTTTACCATTGTTTCAAAATAGACTATGAATACATAATTTTAAATGGTAATCAAATTTTTTCGGAGGATAAATTTGAAAAAATTGTGGAAATAGCAGAAAAACGCAAGTCTAAGATTCCGTTGCAATATATTTTGGGTTTATGTGAATTTATGGGAGAGATATTTTTTGTAGGAGAAGGAGTTTTAGTGCCTCGAGAAGATACAAGTGTTTTGGTTAGAGAAAGTTATAATATTTTGAAACATAAAAATAATTTAAAGATTGTGGATTTGTGTAGTGGTAGCGGATGTATCGCAATAACTTTAAAAAAAATGTTTGGTGATAACGCTGAAGTTTACGGAATTGAAATTTCAGATAAAGCATATTATTATTTTCGTAAAAATGTCACTAGTAAACATAGCGATATAAAGACGCTGAAGGCCGACATTTTTGAAATTTATAAAAATTTTGACGATAATTCTTTTGATGCCATTATTTCCAATCCGCCGTATATAAAAGAAGAAGACATAGGAAAGTTGCAGAAAGAAGTTTTGTTGGAACCTAAAATTGCCTTAAATGGCGGAAAGGACGGATTGGAATATTATAGAAAGATTTGTTTGAATTGGTATTCTAAAATTAAGAAGCGTGGAATAATAGCTTTTGAAATAGGATTTGAACAAAATGATTTCGTAAAAAGCATTTTAGAAGAAAATGGTTTTGAAAATATAAAACTTTTTAATGACATAAATAATATACCCAGAGTTATAATCGGTGAAAAGATTTAACCTGTCTACTTGAATTTTATTCGTACTATGTATATTATGATTTGTATTATGGAAATTTTTGAATTGAATGGAGGATTTTACATATGTCGGATTTAAATAGAGAAATGAATGTTAATTTTGATGATAAAACCAGAACTTTTTCGGTTAATTATGGAGAAAAAGAAACAGTAAAGGAAATTTTGAAATTTGTATATGATTCTTTAACGGAAAAAGGATATAACCCCGTAAATCAAATAGCAGGATATGTTTTGTCGGAGGACCCTACTTACATTACCACATACAATGGTGCGAGAACTCTTATACAAAAGATAGACAGGTACGAACTTTTGAAAATTTTGATAAAAGAATATGTAAATGACTAAAAATTTTTTAATTTACAAAATTTCGATAAGCTTAATTATAAGCTTATCGTTTTGAATTTATTACTTTTAAAAAATATGGTGGACACAAAGGGACTCGAACCCTTGACCTCTCGCGTGTGAGGCGAACGCTCTAACCGGCTGAGCTATGCGTCCATGAAAACTATTATATATTATTCAAAAAATATTTTCAATTATTTCTATCTATTTTTTTCAATAAAATATATAATTGATATGTGATGAAAAATGATTGAAAATTTTAAACTTAGCAATAGATTGCAAAAATGTGCAGATATGGTGACTAAAAGTTCTAAAATAGCTGACATCGGTACTGACCACGCATATTTGCCGATTTATCTTGCGTTAAATAAATATATATCTTTTGCTCTTGCTTGCGATTTGAGAGAGGGTCCGCTTAGGATTGCTCAAAAAAATATTTCCGATTACAATCTGAATAGTGTTATATCAACACGTATTTCTAACGGTTTAGAAAATATAAATGAAAATGAAGTTGACGAAATAATTATTGCCGGAATGGGCGGAAATATGATTGTTAACATTCTAAAAAATTGCTCGTGGAAAGATAAAATCTCGAAAAAATTTATAATTCAACCTATGAAATACGAAAACAGATTAAGAAAATTTTTATATGAAAGCGGATACAAAATTGAAAAAGAAGAAGCTGTAATTTGCTCCGAAAAAGTTTATACCGCTATGTTAGTTAAATTTATTGGAAAGAAAATATCATTTACCCCAGAGCAAGAATATATTGGCGCACTTTTAGACAACAAAAATTCAGAAATAAATTTTGAAACAAAAGCTTATTTACGAAAGCAAATAAAAGACCTAAAAAATCACCAAAAGGGTGCTATTTCTAAGCAAAATAAAATTCAAGAAAAATATTACGGCGATATAATTTCTTTTCTAGAAAAATTTATTTAGGATGTGATTAATTTGGCAACTGTTAAATGTATATATGATTTTTTAGACAAAATAGCTCCGTTTGAATTTGCTATGGATTTCGACAACTGTGGCATTTTAGTCGGAGATAAAAATGAATCCGTAGAAAAAGTTTTGTTAGCTCTGGACATCACATCGGAAGTAGTCGAAGAAGCACAGAAAACAGGCGCTGAACTTATAATAAGCCACCATCCTGTTATATTTAAAGGTATAAAAAATTTAGAATTCAACACACCGGTTTCTTTGCTATGCAAATTCGGAATAAGTGCAATATGCGCACACACGAATTTAGATTTAGCTAATGAAGGCGTGAATTTTCATTTGGCGAAAAAAATCGGTTTGGAAAATTTATCATCATTAGCAATAGAAAACGGCTGTTCATTAGGATTAATAGGCGATTTATCTAGCAGTTTAAATTGCAAAGAGTTTGCTGAAACAGTTAAGGAAAAACTTGATTGTAATGGCGTACGATATACTTTTAAAACTGATTGTAAAATTAATAAAGTGGCAGTATGCTCTGGAACAGGCGGAGAGTTTGTAGAACTCGCTAAAAATTTAGGAGCAGATGCGTTTGTAACGGGAGAAATAAAGCATAGTCAAATTTTAAAAGCAAACGAAATAGGCTTAATGATTGTCGACGCAGGGCATTTTAAGACCGAAAATGTTGTAATAAAACCGCTTTATGAAATTTTGCAAAAAAAATTCGCTCATATTGAATTTAATATAAGCGAAACCTGTTCGGATCATATTGAATATTTATAAACTACTTTTTTGAAGATTTGTATGTACCATCAATTAGCGACAATATTTTTTTGTCTGTTACTTTTCCCCAATCAGGAAAAGCATGGTGTTCTGTGCCTATGAAATTTCTTTCAATGATTTTACGATAATTATGTGGGAAAATACTCCAAAAAGGTATATATTCTTTCAAATTGTATTTCATTTGACTCTTGAAAGGCTTACCATTTAATAAAATCCCTTTTTCAAGTGCTTTGTTAGAAACATTTGTGCAATTATTAAAAAGAAGATTATATTTCCATGTTTTATAATTTTTTACGACATCGTTGTAGTATTCCGTGCTTTTGGTAAAGTCTCCCTTTATGTATGTTCCGTATGCATAAAATCTGCTGCTTTTTTCAAATGATTTTCTGTTTATAAAGAACCATTTATTGAGTGTATCGATATTTTTCATATATTCGTCGGGAACTTCCGTAGCATAAGCCACTTCATTTCCCCAGTAAAAATAAAACCATTTGCCGTTTTTATCTTGTGATATTATTGAAGTATGACCAATATGATTAGGCCTTTTCACTGTGATAACAATTACATCGGCATTTGCATTTTTTATAAAAATTAAAGTAAGAACAGAAAATAACATAACAGATAAAAAATATTTTATTTTTTTCATTCACAAATTCTCCTTTAAATTGTTTTGTAAATATAATTATAACACAAATTTTAAAAAAATTCAACTGTTTATATAAGAAACAGAATTTGCAATTTTTAGATAGACCTTTAATTTTTTAAAAGAAATAAATTAACTAAGTTCATTGACAGTTAATATCAAAATGAAATACAATTATATGTAAGCTTTAGTTAGAAATGTTAAGCAGTACATATATGTATTGTTTGGTAATATTTAAATATATGGAGTGATTATATTGGGTAAAAAAGTAATCTTAACCGAAGAAGGTTTAAAAAAATTAGAAGCAGAATTAGATAATTTGAAAACTGTCAAAAGAAAAGAGGTTGCTGAGAAAATTAAAGTAGCACTATCTTTCGGCGATCTTTCCGAAAACAGTGAATACGACGAGGCAAAAAATGAACAAGCGATAATGGAAGCTCGTATTGTTGAAATCGAAACAATGCTCAAAAACGTTTCCGTAATAGACGAACACGAACTCGGAACAGACACTGTTCATGTAGGTTCTAAAATTAAAGTTAAAGACATCGCTTTTGACGAAATTTTAGACTATAAAATAGTCGGTTCTAGCGAAGCCGACCCAAGAGAAGGAAGAATTTCAGACGAATCTCCCGTCGGAGCTGCTTTAATCGGTTGCAAAGAAGGACAAATCGTAAAAGTAGAAACTCCCGGTGGAATATGCAAATATGAATTACTAGAAATATACAAGTAAAGGAAGAGATTAATGAAAAACAGGCAAATTGAAAATAATTCTTTAGAAGAAAACGTTATACCGGAAAGTGAAATGATGAAGATACGTAGAGAAAAGTTCTTTTCTTTAAAAAATTCCGGTAAAAATCCATTCGATATTACAAAATTCAATCAAAGCCATTTTGCTCAAAAAATAAAAGATGATTTCGAAAACTTAGAGGGAAAAACAGTTTCGATAGCCGGAAGAATAACAAGTTGGCGTAAAATGGGTAAAGCGTCTTTTATGGATATACTTGATTCTACCGGAAAAATTCAGGTTTATCTAAAAATTGATGATATTGGCGAAGAAAAATATGAAGATATGTCTTATTGGGATATTGGAGATATAGTAGGTATTGAAGGTTTTGTATTTAAAACTCGGCGTGGTGAAATCTCTGTTCACACTAACAACATAACATTACTTTCGAAATCATTTTTACCACTTCCCGAAAAATTTCATGGCTTAAAAGATACCGATACTAGATATCGTCAAAGATATTTAGATTTGATATCTTCACCCGAAACTAAGAATACTTTTGTAAAAAGGAGTAAAATCATAAAATCCATTAGAGAATATTTGGATAACATAGGTTTTACGGAAGTTGAAACGCCTATATTAAACGTTATCCCGGGAGGAGCAACAGCTAAACCTTTTACAACACACCACAATACATTAGATATAGATTTATATCTTCGTATAGCTCCTGAACTTTACTTAAAAAGACTTATTGTAGGCGGAATGGATAAAGTTTATGAAATGGGACGTCTTTTTAGAAATGAAGGTATGTCGACAAAGCATAATCCGGAATTTACAAGTATAGAACTCTACGAAGCGTACTCTGATTACAGAAGAATGATGGATATATCGGAAAATCTTATTAGAAATGCTTCTAAAGCTTGCCAAAACACAGATAAAATTGTCTATCAAGGCGAAGAAATAGATTTATCTAAACCATTTGAACGCATAACTATGATAGATGCTGTAAAAAAATATACAGGTATAGATTTTTCAGAATTTGCTTGCGATACCGAAAAAGCAATTTCCATTGCAAAAGATTTAGGTATAGATTTAAAAGAAACTGACACATGGGGAGATATTTTAAACAAAGTTTTCGAAGAAAAAGTTGAAGAAAACTTAGTCCAACCGACGTTCATATGCGACTATCCCGTCGAGGTTTCTCCGCTAACAAAACGCAAAGTCGATAAACCATATTTAGTAGAGAGGTTCGAGCTTTTCATAACCCGTAGAGAAATCGCAAATGCTTATACAGAGTTAAACGACCCTATGGATCAACGTGAACGTTTTGAGCATCAAATGAAATTACGTGACGCTGGAGACGATGAAGCGAATATGATAGACGAAGATTTCGTCACATCTCTGGAATATGGCATGCCTCCAACGGGAGGACTGGGAATGGGGATAGATAGACTTGTAATGCTATTAACAGACAGCGCTTCTATCCGTGACGTAATAATTTTCCCGACAATGAAAAAACTTGATAAGTAAAAAACACAAAAAAATCACCACTTGATAAACTTAACTATCAAGTGGTGATTTTATAATGTGGAAATTTTCCGGCGGTACCTCTTTTGATGAAGCGGAAAGGTGAAAATCTTTTTCGATCGTCATTCCTTCTTGTTCCAAGTAATATTTCGATGTTTGAAGCGCCAAATCAGGTATATTATTATGTTCACTTAAATGCGACAGAATTATATTTTTCGTTCCGTTTTTAACTAAAAATGGTAAGAATTTTCCGCAAGTATCATTAGATAAATGCCCGTTGTCAGACAAAATTCTTCTTTTTAAAAAATACGGATATCTACCATTTTGTAGCATCATAACATCGTGGTTGGATTCCATCACAACTACGTTGCTGCCTTTTAAATTGCTTTGTACATCTTTTGATATATATCCTAAATCCGTACATATTGCGGCTTGTGAACCGCTTTTAGAAGTAAAAGTATATCCTAATCCCTCTGCACAATCGTGCGATATTGAAAACGATTTCATCTGCACAAATTCTAAATCAACTTGATTATTTTTTATCTCAAAAACATTATTTTTATCGGTCAAATACCCTGATTTTCTCATTGACCCTATCGTTCCCGCTGAGCCGAAAATTTTAACATCCGGATTATATTTTGAAATGAAAACCTTTAATCCGGAAATATGATCCGTATGCTCGTGCGTTATAAAAATAGCTTTTACATTATTTACGCTTATATTCCTCGCTCTTAACGCATCATGTATTTTTTTTGCACTTTTACCGATATCAACTAAAATTCCTTTTTTATTTTCAAATTCGATATATGTAGAATTGCCACCGCTACCACTGAAAAGTGGGTAAAGTTTTAACATCTATTATTTCTCCAAATTTATTCAGAAATTTTTTTTATATCTGCACCCAAGTTTAAAAGCTTTTGTACTATATTTTCATAACCACGTTCAATATGATTTATTTCTTCAATAGTTGTGGTACCGTTGGCTGATAATCCGGCTATGATTAATGCAGCTCCTGCTCGTAGGTCCGTAGCTTTAACTATAGCACCATTAAGCTCTTTAACGCCTTCTACGCTTGCAACTCTTCCGTCTACCGAAATATTTGCGCCCATTCTTTGCAATTCTTCTACATATTTAAATCTATTATCCCAAACTGCTTCGTTAATTCTGCTTGTTCCTTCGGCTTTTGTTAAAAGTGCAGTTATTTGCGGTTGCATATCCGTCGGAAAACCCGGATGTGGCATTGTTTTAACATTACATTTTTTCAAAGGTTTATCACAATATACCCTGACCGATTCGCTGTATTCTTCTACATTTACACCGATTTCTTGCAATTTTGCCGTGATTGATTCCAAATGCTTTGGAATTACGTTGTCTATTGTTACATCTCCGCCTGTTGCGGCCGCCATAACCATATATGTTCCTGCTTCGATTTGGTCAGGAATTATTGAGTAATTTACTCCTTTAAGAGTTTTAACGCCTCTTATTTTTATTACGTCTGTTCCTGCTCCGAAAATATCAGCACCCATACAATTTAGAAAGTTTGCAAGGTCGACTATGTGAGGTTCTTTTGCGGCGTTTTCTATTACGGTTAATCCTTCAGCTTTTACGGCTGCAAGCATAATATTAACTGTTGCTCCGACCGAAACAACATCAAGATAAATATGCGTTCCGACCAGCTTTTCGCACTTTACTTTCACCATTCCGTTTTCCAGTTTGTAATCTGCTCCTAGTGCATTAAATCCTTTAAGATGCTGGTCGATTGGTCTTAAACCAAAATTGCAACCTCCCGGTAAATAAACATTTGCTTCGGAAAATTTAGCAAGTAATACTCCAAGTAAGTAACATGATGCCCGCATGTTACGCATAAGGTCACAAGGTGCGGAAGAAGATTTCATATTTCTTGGGTCAATTTCTATTGTGTTATTATCAATAAATTTTACAATTGCTCCCATATCTTCTAAAATTTTGCACATCAAAACAATATCTCTGATATGCGGAACATTTTCTATTTTACAAATTCCGTCAGAAAGAGCCGCTGCGGGCAAAATCGCCACCGCTGCATTTTTCGCTCCGCTGATAGATACTTTACCTTTTAATTTTCGCCCTCCGGATATAACTATTTTTTCCAAAGCGACATACACCTCTAATCATATGAATTTTTATTAATTAATTTTTATACTCCTCATCTTCGTCATCGGATGGTGCTGTGATACTATACTCATAATTATAAGATTTTGTTTTCTTCACATTATTGGAAGAAGCGTCAAAATCCACTTGATATACTCTGTATTGTGCACCGTCTATATTTACATTGACAGTTTTTTTGCCACTTGTACCTTTTATATATAGCGAATAAACTCCGTTATACGAAGGTACGACCTTTTTAGTACTGTCCAACACACCGTCGATATAGACCGAAAGTGTGACTTCTTTGTCAACGTCGGCGGGTAAATCTACCGATATTTCAAAGCTTTTTTCACGTTTTACTCCGGAACTTACGGTAAGTTTTACGGTTGAATCTTTTCCGACGTTAACTCCGGGAAGTGGGTCCATTGAAATTACGATGTCTTTTGCTTTGTCGCTTTCTTCATAGATGATATTTTCCGAAACTTTAAGTCCTGCAGATGTAATTTCATTTTTTGCCGTCGAAAGTGTTTTGTTTAAAACATCCGGAATAACCACTGTTTCATCTGATTTTCCTTTACTGATGTATAATTTAACTGTTGATTCGGAGGTAACTCTACTTCCTTCTTTTGGGTCGCTGTCACACACTATTCCGGCATCTACACTGTCATTTACTATCATTAATACTTCACTTTTCAATCCTACATTTGCAAGTTTTGACTTTGCAACATCCTCCGTTAAACCATTAAGAGGAGGCACAGTCACTAAAATACCGGAACTGTTTACTTTTAGCGTTATTGTTGAGCCTTCTTTAACTTTTTTGGAATTCGGGGAGGGGTCTTGATCAATTATTATTCCTTCGGATTTAGTAGAATCGTAAACTGATTCGACTTTCCAGACAAATTTATATTCCGGATTATTTTGAACATCGGAGAGTTTCATTCCTATAAAATTCGGAACATCTACGTCTTTCGCTAAATTATTTCCGCATGATTTAAACATCGTAAAAAATATAATTAGGAGCGAAAAAATCATCACACCAATTGCTATTCCACTGATTATAACTTTGGATTTACGCTTCTGAGTTTTTTCTTTTTCTTCATTATTATCTTTATAGTTGTAATCGTCACCGTAATTTGAATTTTTGGATTTTCCTACAGAATCCATATATTTGGTAGGACTGTTATCTATAAAATATTTATAGTCAAAATGTGTTGATGGGTCATTTTGAACTTTTTCAAGGTCAGACATCATATCTTCTGCGGAATGATATCTGTTAACAGGATTTTTCTCCATTGAATGAAGTGTTATTTGTTCTAATCCGATAGGAATATCCGGATTAATTTCTCTCAAAGATTTTGGTTTTGCCTGCATTTGCATTATTGCAACAGAGACGGCATTGTCTGCTTCAAACGGCAATTTTCCCGTAAGCATTTCGTACATCATTACACCGACGGAATATATGTCCGCTTTTTCGTCTATTACGCTGCCTTTGGCTTGCTCAGGTGAAATGTAATGAACAGAACCGATAGCTCTATCGGTCATAGTTTGAGTTTCGTTTCTTGAAAATCTTGCTATTCCGAAATCGGTAACTTTTATTGTTCCATCTTCTAAAAGCATTATATTTTGAGGTTTTATATCTCTATGAATTACGCCTTTTGAATGAGCATGGTTTAGAGCTGATAAAATTTGTATAACAAAATAAATTGCGTCTTTCCAATCTACCGATTTTTTTTGAGAGATAAATTCTTTTAATGTTATTCCGTCAATATATTCCATGACTATATACTGGATTTTTGTTCCAAAACTTACATCATAGACCTTGACTATATTTGGATGAGATAAAACTGAAATAGCTTTTGATTCATTTTTAAAACGTCTTATAAACTCTTTATTACCCAAAAATTCATCTTTCAATATTTTTATGGCAACCGTTTTGTTGTCCACAATGTCGTAAGCACGATACACAATAGCCATTCCGCCTACGCCGATTAATTCCTGTATTTCATATCTTGCGTCCAATCGTTTTCCTGTATATTTATCCATATTCAAATTTCTCCTATTCTCAAAAGAAAAATTACATATTTATCTAAACTTTTATAATGCAAGCCGTTATATTATCTTTTCCACCTTTTAAATTACTTTCTTTAATTAGTTTTTCTATAGCTAAACATGGTTCACAGCTTGTACAAATTTCCAAAATTAAATCGTCACTTATACTGTTTGTAAGCCCATCCGTGCAAGATAAAATTATATCATTTTCGGAAATATTTATTTTTATATAATCAGGCTCTATATTTTTTGTTACACCGAGCGCACGTGTTATTATGTTTTTTTGCGGGTGATTTTTGGCATCTTGCTGAGTTATTTCTCCCATATCAACCATTTCTTGTACAACAGAATGGTCTTTGCTTATTTGGGATATTTTTGTGGGTTTTATCAAGTAAACTCTGCTGTCGCCGGCATAGATAATGTGCAAATTTGATTTTTTTATAATGCATAGAACAATCGTAGTTCCCATATTACTCAGAGATTTGTTTTTAGAAGCTTTTGCAAATATTTCAAAATTGGCCTTATTTACAGCTGAACGCATAATTTCTTCAAACTTATTTTCATCTGTATCTTCTTTAATATTTAATTTAATATAATTTTCGATTTCATTTACCGCTATAGCACTGGCTATGTCTCCGCCGTTTGCTCCTCCCATTCCGTCGCATACGACAGACCAAGCAAATTCATCATTAACCTTATTAAATTTAACTGCATCTTGGTTGGTCTTGCGAACCATTCCAATATCTGTTTTACTTACGCATTCCATTTCGTAAACCGTCCTCCTTCTTGACGTACCGACCCTTTAATTGGCCGCATGCGGCTTCAATATCTTTCCCCAATGTACGCCTTATAGTAACGTTTATTCCTTCTTTTTCTAAAATATCTTTAAACTTATACATTCTGTTGGCTGAGCTTTTCCCAAATTGTTCGTTAAAACTGCAATCGTTTAGTGGTATTAGATTTACATGGCAAAGCATACCTTTTAAAATCTTAGAAAGTTCCATAGCACATTTTGGCGTATCGTTCAGATTTTTAATCATGGTGTATTCAAAAGAAATTCTTCGTCCGGTTTTGGCTATATATTTTTTACACGCAGTTATTAAATCCGAAACATTCCATTTGTTATTTATTTTCATAATTTTATTTCTTATTTCGTCATTAGGTGCATGTAAAGAAACCGATAATGTAAGCTGAAATCTTTCTTGAGATAATTTATATATTTTATCCACCAATCCACACGTTGAAAGCGAAATATGACGCATGCCTATATTTAAATTATCTTTTGACGAAACTAATTTCAAAAACTTGATTACGTTGTCATAGTTGTCTAAAGGTTCGCCCATTCCCATTAAAACTATATTAGAAATTTTTATATTTGCATCCTTTTGAGCAATTTCTATTTGATTTAAAATTTCCGATGCAAACAAGTTTCGCTTAAATCCGTTTCTGCCCGTTGCACAAAACACACAGCCCATTTTGCAACCCGCTTGCGTAGAAATACATATTGAATATCCATGCTTATACTTCATTAATACAGATTCAATCAATTCACCATCAAAAAGCTCAAACAAATATTTTATCGTACCATCTGACGAAATTCTTTTTTCCTTTATTTTTAAATGAGGAATGAAATATTTTTCTTTTAAAGTATCACGAAAAATTTGAGGAATATTTTTCATATCATCAAAATTATTTACCGATTTAACGAGCCACTGATAAACTTGTTTCGCACGAAACTTCCGCTCTGACATATCCGCAAAATCTTTTTCGATTTCTTGAAGTGTCATTGATTTTATATCTTTTTTATTCACCTATTAAAATCAAACCACCTCTCAAGAATTTCAAATATTAATATTAATTTATTATACATTAAATTAAGAAACTGTCAAGTTTGATTTCTTGACAGTTTCTACTTTCTATTAAAACTCGCTGTTATTATCCGACAAAAGCTTTGTTATGATACCATAAACCTTTGCCGGGTCTTTATAAAAATTGTCTTTTATTATCGCCGCCGCATGCATATCCGGAGCGTAAAGTTTTAGTTCCATCATATTGAAATCGCCACCCGAAACCTTACATACGACATTATATCCCCATGGTGATTTTCTTATTATGACTTTATTTTCCTGTTCACGCTTTAAACGCAAGAAATAATCATTTGCACATTTTATCGCTTTTTCTCTTATTGAAGCAGGTAAAGAACCGCTGAGCTCAGACACTATCATCTTTCCGCTTTCGGTTGTTTTATAGTAGTTTTTGTTTTCGTCGTCTGATGTAATGTTTTTATTGAAAATCATATCAGAAAACGCCTGACTTGCCTCAAAATAGTTTGCAAGTCCATAGTTTTGTAATATGGAAATTATATCATTTTTCCTTACCGACCTGTTCAGCTTTTCGAGCAAAAAACATATTAAAATTTTTATTTCTTGCTTATCTGTAAGTCCTCCGAGAGATATTCCCTCTACAAAAGTATTTTTTGACATTTTTATCTCCTAAACACTTGAAAACTGATTAATTTTATGTTATAATATAAATGTTATGTGATTATTTAGGTGTATGTTTTATTTTAATTTTTCGAAAACTACGCCGTATTTTTTAGAAAGTTTTTCAATAATTTTTATAAGTTTAGAATCTAGTTCCTTTATGTATTGATTCTGAGCCCAAACTTTTATATGTATACGCACAGAAACATCTTTTTGAGGAATTATTTCTATTGTAGGAGCTGGTATTTGCAGGATTTTATCATTCAAAATAATTTCTTTTTCTAAAAATTTACGAAATTCAGAATATTTATCGCTAAATTTTTTCGACTCAAAAGTAAATTCCTTACATTCTGAATTATATCCACTTTCTATGGTTACGTTATTACATATCAATTTTGAATTTGGAATTACAACGGTTTTATGTGTTTCTTTTGTTTGAAGAGTTGTAAAAAGCATTTCAATTTTTACGACTGTTCCGCTCAATCCATCAACTTCTACATAATCTCCGATATGAATCGGTTTTGTAAAAATTAAAACAAGCCCGCTCGTCATATTTGATATGCTTTCTTTGAATAAAACACCGATTGCGACAACTGAAGCGCCTATCGCCGTAAATATTGACATTAAAGTTTCGTTTTTAAAATTAAGACCAATTGATATAAATAGCAGTATTAAGATGGTCCTTGCAGAAAATTTAGCTGCCGAGTTTAAAAATGAAATTGCGCTTTCGTCTGAAACTGATTTTCTTAAAATAATCACCATTGCTTTACAAAGTTTGTTTACAAGCCACCAGCCTAATATCAAAACAGTTAGTCCCAAAGAAAACTGTCCTATCCAATTTAAAAAATATGATTTGTTGGGTTCAAAAAAGATTTTAATATTTTCTATAATATCTCCTCCTTATAAAAAAATTATATCATATTTCATAGATTTAAAGAAAGGAATAATCGTTATGAATTCATATAAATTAAAAAAATTATTTTCTTTTATGATTATGGCAATTATACCGTTTTGCATAAGTTTATCGGTAAAGGCTGCAACTTACGAAACCGATTTGGTAAAAAATGAAATAAAAGCAGGTGAAGAATTTTCTTTACCGATTTTAATCAAATCTGATTCGATTCAAGACCGATACGCACAAAAATTTTCTTGTAAAATAACTATAAACAGCGATTACATAACTTACAAGAAAAGAATTGCCGATACAAAAACCAACCGCAATATAAGAGTAAATAAAGATAAAAATAAACCAAATGAATTATTTTTAACTTTCTCTCCTCCTGAAAAAAGACCTCGTGAGATAGATTATTCGGAAGACGGAAAATCGAAGCTTTTTGAATTGGTATTTTTAACCAAGAGTGATGCTAAAGCCGGAGATTTTTCTATAAAATGCGATTTTATAAATCCTGATAATGAAGAAATTATAAGCTCGAATGAGGTTTTTGGGAGATTAACTGAAAGTCCGATTGTTGAAAATTGTAAATTATCTTCTTTAGTGTCTTCATGTGGGGAATTAAATCCAAAATTTGACTCAAACATTTTTGAGTATAGTATAAATGTTCCGTCAAATCAAAAAGAAATTTATTTTGATTATTGCCCTGCAATGGAAGGACTAAAAGTAAATATCAATCGCAAAAGATTATTAAAAGCTGGAGAAACGACGGAGATATTTATAACTGTGCACGGACCAAAACGTGGTATTAAAAATGTTTATGTTATTAAAGTCAACCGTGCGCCTGAGGCGAATAGCAACGAAAATAATGTTGAATTACAAAAAAATACAAATGTTTTTTCGAATCGCCCTGAAAATTTTTCTGAAAAATCGTGTAAAAAAAAACTAACCGCAAAGAGAGGAAGAAAGAAATCTACGAAATCCCGGAGGTCTTCTTTGAAAAAATCCGATAGCAATTCCGAAGAATCAAATCACTATGATAATGATGACAGTGATGACAATGATTGTGACGATGAAAATGAAATTACAGACGAAATAATACAGCCGAATGCATCATGCAATGATGAAAATATCTTTTCAAAGGTAATAGAAAACTCGAAAACAATATACATTATAGTTTTAATAATACTTTTGATAGCAACAATATTTTACTTATCTATAAAATTTATAAAGCGTAAATCGTTAAATAATAAGAATAATGGTGTTAATATTAACATTGACGAAATTAAATAAACATAGTAGAATATCTCTTAAACAATGTACAAAAAGGGGGAAAGGGCGATTTTCGCTATGTGTTATGAGTCTTACAAATTTACTTATAAATAAGTTTATTCCGAATCATGAGAACAAAAATGATCCTGCCGTAAGGGAAAAATTCGGAGTTCTTAGCGGTGTGGTCGGAATTTTGTGTAACGTGGTCATTTCAATAGGAAAATTTTTTGTCGGTATAGCAACTTCATCGATAGCGGTAAGTGCGGATGCTTTTAATAACATTTCGGATGCCGTTTCGTCGGTTATAACGTTAATATGTTTTAAGACTTCCGGAAATCCGGCCGATAAGGATCATCCGTTCGGTCATGGTAGAATAGAGTATATTTCGGGACTGATTGTTTCGGTTGCGATAATATTTACCGGCGTGGAATTTACTAAATCATCCATAGAAAAAGTTTTTGATCCTGAACCTGTTTCGTCAGGATTTGTTCCGATATTAATTTTGTTGTTGTCTTTGTTTGTTAAATTATGGCTCGGATTATTTAATAAGAAAGCGGGAGCTATGATAAATTCAGCGGCTATGAAGGCTACGGCGTTTGACAGTATATTAGACTGTGTAATAACTTTGACGATTTTGGTTGGGATGCTCATAACCTACTGCACAGGTGTATCGATTGATGCATATACCGGCGTAGTTGTGGCGTTGTTTATAATTTTTACCGGAGTAAGTATGATAAAAGAAACTATAAATCCGCTTTTAGGGCAAGCTCCGGATGATGAAACCATAAAAACAATAAATGAGATTGTACTTTCTTATCCGGATGTACTTGGAATTCACGAATTGTTAGTTCACAACTATGGGCCAGGAAGAAGTGCCGTTTCTTTTCATGCTGAGATGCCTGCGAATAAAAATATAATGGAGCTTCATGAAGAAATAGAGGATATTGAGAAAAAATTAAAAAATAAGTTCGGATATTCTGCGATAATTCATATGGATCCTGTTGTTACGGATGATGAACATGTAGTTGACATGAAAGAGAAATTATCTAAAATAATAAAGCTTGTTCACAAAAATGCTCAAATTTATGATTTAAGAATAATACCGGGTAATCAGCCAACACTCATATTTCACATTTCTGTTCCTTATTATATAATTCAAAAAGACAGTGAAATAAAATCCGCTGTTGAATTGAGTATAAAGGCATTAGATCCAAAGTATAAGTGTATTATAGAAATAGACAGAATTTATTTTGAATCTCAGCCTTTGAACAAATGATGGAACCTGAAAATATTAAAAATTTTACAGATGAATATTTTATGGCGGAAGCCTTAAAAGAAGCTAAAAAAGCATCGGATGAAGGCGAAGTTCCTGTTGGTGCGGTTATAGTTTTGGAAAATGAAATAATAGCCAGAGGGCGAAACAGAAGAGAAAAGTTGAATAATGCCCTGTGCCATGCTGAAATAGAAGCTATAAACAATGCGTGTGAAAAGTTAAAAAGTTGGCGACTGTTGAACTGTAAATTGTATGTAACTTTAGAGCCCTGTCCAATGTGTTGTGGTGCTATAATCAATTCTCGTTTAAAGCAAGTTATATATGGTGCAGAAGATTTGAAGTCCGGCTCTTGTAAATCTGTTATAAATTTGTTCGAGTTGCCGTATAATCATAAACCGTTTGTAACAAGCGGTGTGCTTGGCAAAGAGTGCTCTGAAATACTGACATCTTTCTTCCAATTGCTCAGAAAAAATAAATCTCTGAAAAATTTGTAATAAAGAACGCTGAAACAGAAAAAATAATTTTTGCTAAATGTAACGCATAACAATTTTAATGTGTTTTCAAATTACATGAAAAAATATATACTATTTAATTATAAAAAACGATATTTTTGGTGCAAAGTATTTTGAAATATTGACATAGCTCTTTAGATTACTTAAAAAATCAAACACCGACCTTATAGTCGGTGTTTATTTTTGGTGGGAGATGGTGGATTCGAACCACCGAAGCGAAACGCAACAGATTTACAGTCTGCCCCCTTTGACCGCTCGGGAAATCTCCCATACATATGGAGCTGGTGAAGGGACTTGAACCCCCGACCTATTGATTACAAATCAATTGCTCTACCAACTGAGCTACACCAGCAAAAATAAAACTTAAAAATTTATAAAATATATAAATGTTATGTTTATACTCTATCACATGCTTGAATACCTGTCAAGGACTAAATTGAAAAAAATTAAAAATTTTTCGAAAAATTTTTTTATCAAAATACTTTTTTATTCCATATCATATATTAACCATATAAAAGCCGGTGACGCATATGAAACACTTCGGGGTTGATATTTCCGAAAAAGATGGAAAAATTGATTGGAAAGCGGTAGCACAAAGTAATGAAATTGAATTTGTTATGTTGCGTGCAACATATGGAACTTCCGGAATTGACGGACAGTTTTTTGAAAATATTTTGGATTTATCAGAAACATGTATAAAAGTAGGTGCTTATCACGAATGTTTTGCACAAAGCATTTCTCAAGCCATTGACGAGGCGAAATATTTTTTGAATGTAATAAAATTCAAAAAGATTTCTTATCCATTAGCCGTTAAAATTTCTGATGAATTTGTTATGGAGATGGGGAAATCATTTTTTTCAGATGTTATTTCAGCGTTTTGCGATGTGATTTTCCGAAACGGATATACTCCGATTCTATATTTAAGTAAAAATATGTTTAAGTATTTTGATTTTAGAAAAATAAATAATATAAAAATTTGGGCTTGTGGAGTAAACAATCAACTTTTGAATGTATTTCCATATAATAATATTGCGATGCTAAAATTTTTTAATTTTAAAAAAATATCGGGGATTAATAAAAAATTGAATTTAGATATTTTTTATACAAATAATAATTTTTTGAAAGGTGATAATAT
>JAUNCP010000014.1:0-4908 GCA_030526535.1 Clostridia bacterium
GCAGCTGATTCGTAATCAGCAGGTCGGCGGTTCGAGTCCGCCCAGTAGCTCCAAAAAATTGCCTAAATTAATTTCACGGCTATTAGTCTAAAATATTTAAAAAATACGTTCCAGTCGTTTTCTATAGGCGATAAAATCGGTAAAAAAACAGATGCTTTGTTTTGGAGTACTAAATTTACACTTAAATGACATTTATTTCGCAAAATAACTCCCCTTGAAACGCTATTTAATACGTTCAAGAGGAAAGTTATAAAACATATTGTTGAGAAATTCCCAAAAAATAATATAAATTAAAGCAATATTTAATATTTATATTTGAATTCATGTTTTTTGTTTAATATTATGAAATATGTTCTCAATTTGACTTTGTGTTTTTTTACAAATATCAATTATTTTTGATATTATAGCGTTTTTCTCGTTTTTATCGAACATTCCATTCAATTGGATATCCTTGTCAAATAATAATATTTGATACAAATTACCGTCGAAAGGGTTTAATCTATTCATCGATATATTACGAAAAGCATAAGATATTCTCATTAATGATGAATATACATAACGTGTCTTTCTTTTCCTTTGTAAATATCGGTCAATTTCATTCGCAATTTCATTCGATAATTCCATAAATTGATATATATTTTTGCCTTCACCATGATCAAATTTTTTGAATTTTTCTTTAATTATTTTGTGTAAACATTTAATATCTACAAGTAATGCCAACTCCTCATCTTTTTTTTCATTCTGATATATTTCTCCTAGTTGTCTTTCGATTTTTTCTCCCAGACTTTCAAACGCACCTTCTCTAATAAGTTTATCTATACTTTCATATTTATCACCATCCTCATCGTCTTCATCATTTGTTACTTCTTCAAGAATTTCTTTAAATCTTTGCATTTTTCCAGTATCATTATACAATTCTTCCATTGTTACATTGGCCCCTAGTTCTGCACAAAGTGCATCATGTAAATATTTAAATGTATCGAATCCGAGACACACTACGAAGTGCTTTTTGAATTTTTCCAACACCTTAACATTCCTATCCTTCTTAATAGAAACCAAAAATTTTTTTTCTACTTTTTCAAAATCATCTAAAAACATAAAATATCAACTCCTAAATAAAAATTTTGTCGTCGCAAATCGACTTCGTTATATATAATACACTATATATTTTTATTTATCAAGTGTTTTTTTATGCAAAATCGATATTTTTTTAAATTTAACTCAAAATTGTCAAAAACGGCATTTTCGCTCTGCTATTTTCGATAAAAACATTTTTTAATTTAATAAAAATTCGCAAAATAATTCCCCCAAGGCGCTATTTCTGACGCCCGAGGGGAATTTATTTTATTTTAAAATATTCGTTCCCATTAGAGATACCAACACTTCCGGAACTGTTACCGTTCCGTCTGCATTTTGATAATTTTCCAAAATTGCCGCAACTGTTCTTCCAACTGCTAATCCCGAACCATTAAGCGTATGCACTAATTTTGCCTTATCTTTTGCACTATCTTTATATCTTACTTGCAATCTTCTCGCTTGATAATCTTCAAAATTCGAACATGACGAAATCTCTACATATCTGTTATATGACGGCATCCATACTTCTATATCATATGTTTTCGCCGACGAAAAAGTCGCATCACCTGTACAAAGTGCTACTACTCTATATGGCAATCCCAATAATTGTAATACTCTTTCTGCGTCATTTGTCAGCTTTTCGAGTTCTTCATATGAATTCTCAGGTTTACAGAGTTTTACTAACTCTACTTTATTAAACTGATGTTGGCGGATAAGTCCACGTGTATCTCTACCTGCCGAGCCCGCTTCCGATCTAAAGCACGCTGAATATGCACAGTATTTTATCGGCAAACTTTCGCCTTCTAAAATTTCATTCCTATGGAAATTCGTGACCGGTACTTCTGCCGTGGGCACCAAATACAAATTAGTATTTTCTACCTTAAACTCATCTTCTTTAAATTTCGGAAATTGCCCTGTACCGAAAAGTGAATCATCATTCGCCAAAAAGGGCGGAAATACTTCCGTATAACCGTTTTGTGTATGCGTATTCAAAAAGAAATTTATTACACTGCGTTCCAGTTTTGCTCCTAACCCTTTATAAAAATTAAATCTCGCGCCTGTAACTTTTGCTGCTCTTTCCGGGTCTAGAATATCTAAATCTTTGCCTATATCCCAATGTGCTTTTGCCTCAAAATCAAATTTCCTCGGCTCTCCCCAGCGTCTTATTTCAACGTTTTCGCTATCGTCTTTCCCGATTGGCACAGTTTCATTTGGAATATTAGGAATCCAAGAAATTAAATCTCTTTGTTTCGCTTCCAATTCACTTTGAAGTTTAGTTTTTTCCGAAATTTTATCCGAAAGCTCTTTCATTTCTACCATTACTTTTGAAATATCCTCTCCTGATTTTTTCATCTCAGGTATTTTTTTGCTTACAGCATTTTGCTGAGCTTTCATACTTTCGGCTTCCTGTAAAATATTTCTTCTTTCTTCGTCAATTTTTAAAATCTTATCAATTTCGTTATCTAAATTCATTTGACGATTTTTCATCGCCGCTTTTACCATTTCCGGATTATTTCTTATAACTTTGATGTCCAACATAATTTATCGTCTCCTATCGTATTTTTTAGCCTTATATTTAGAGCTACCGCCTTTTGATAACCCTATACCTGAAATTATAGCACAAAAAGTCATTCCTAAACACATTAACACAAATGACATTACTATTTCCCCGACATTTACATTTATATGACTTAAAAACTTTACATATATTTCTGCAACTGACGCAAAAAGTCCGAAAAATAGCACCATTATTATATTTTTAAACGTAATTTTTGAATAAATATTCGTTATTATTACTGCTATCACTCCTAATAAAAAATATTCACTTGCTCGCATAAAAATTGAAAAATCTGCGGACTTAAATCTATAATTTAGCTTCAATGAATTAAAAAAATCATTCACGTTATTCGCCAATTTTTCGCTTTTTACTTCATTATCGACGTACGGGTTGAAAAATATCCACACTAAAATCGCCGCCGCTATTAGAATAAGTATTAAATTTCGCACTTTCTTATATATCATACCAAAAAACCATTTACCTTTAAATTTTTCTATCATTTTCCCCCGACAATACTATCATAAAACGCCATAAGATCGTCTTTATCGGAAAACTCAATCTGAACTGTGTTTTTCTTTCTATTGCTTCCGGAAAGTATTTTTACTTTTCTGTTTAATCTACTCATTAAGTCAGACTCGATTTTTTGAATCAATTTATCTTGAATCTTGATTTTTGATGAATTTTCTCCCTCAAGAGCCTTAGAGTTTATATTTTTTACTAATTGTTCAAGCTGACGAACATTTAAACCATTATTTAAAACTGACATTAATGCTCGCTCAATATCCTGTTCATTTTCAAGGGATAACAATGTTCTTGCGTGTCCGACTGATATTTCGTTATTTTCAAGTCTTTCTATCACGCTTTTAGGAAGATTCAGAAGTCTCAATGTATTTGCTACGTATGAACGGGATTTTCCGACGGATGACGAAACTTTTTCCTGAGTAAATCCATAACTATCTATCAAAGATTTATAACCTTTTGCTTCTTCTACTGCTGACAAATTTTCTCTTTGCAAATTTTCTATCAACGCAAGTTCCATTATTTCAGCGTCATTAATATCTTTTATTATTACAGGGACTTCTGTAACTCCTGCCATTTTACAAGCTCTAAAACGTCTTTCGCCTGCTATTATTTTATATTTACCGCTTGCAAGAGGTTTAACCACAATCGGCTGAATTAAGCCATGTGAAGCTATTGAGCTTGCAAGTTCTTTTAACGAATCATCATTAAAATTTATTCTCGGCTGGTCTTTATTTGCTTCTAATTCGGAGATTTTTAAAGTAACCGGTATGTTTTCGTTTTCGGGATTATTTTCCATGAAAATTAAATCTAAGCCTTTGCCAAGTCCGCTCGATTTCGCTGACATATTATTTTTCGCCTACCTATCGTTGTTATTTTTCAAAAATTCTTTCGCCAAACTTTTATATGCAAATGTGCCCTTGTTAAATTTAGAAAAATACGCAACAGGTTTGCCAAATCCGGGCGCTTCCGATAATTTCACGGCACGAGGTATAACTGTTTTAAACACTTTTTCGGGAAAATTTTTTTTAACTTCATCTGCAACTTGTTTTGTAAGATTTAATCTTAAGTCGCACATTGTCATCAAAATTCCTTCTAATTCTAATTCAGAATTATGATGTCTTTTTACAACTTTTATAGTATTTATGAGCTGTGAAAGACCTTCTAAAGCATAAAACTCACATTGAATCGGTATTAAAACCGAATCACTCGCACAAAAAGCGTTTATAGTTATAATTCCGAGAGATGGCGGACAATCTATGAATATATAATCATATTTATTTTTTAGATGAGAAATTTTATTTTTTAATTTAGATTCTTTCCCGGAAAACAGACTTATTCCGGCGTCTGCGGAAGCAAGATTTATATGCGATGGTATTAAATCTAAATTTTTAAAACCGGTGTTGATGATAGCTTCTTCGGCGGAAATCTCTTTTTCTAAAACATCATAGGCAGATAGCTTTATTCCTCGCTTGTCTATACCCATCCCACTTGTTGTATTTCCCTGTGGGTCTAAATCTATTACTAAAACTTTTTTGTTTAAAATTCCGACACTTGCCGACAGATTAATTGACGTGGTTGTCTTTCCCACTCCACCTTTTTGGTTCGAAATAGATACGATTTTTCCCATGTTTTCTCCTTATGAAATTTAATTTTTTAACTTTAAAATTAATTATATCACAAAAAATAATTTTTATATATAAAAAAGTGTTTCACGTGAAACACTTCTAAACAAAATCATGACATTACAAAGA
>JAUNCP010000014.1:5008-20347 GCA_030526535.1 Clostridia bacterium
ATAAAAAAGTGTTTCACGTGAAACACTTCTAAACAAAATCATGACATTACAAAGAACTTTTGGAAATTTGTAAACTAGTGCGAGGATATTTTTTCGGCGTATGCTTTATTTTTTTGATAATAATAATATTTCTAGAGCCTTTATCGTACGGCAATTCAAAATTTTCACATTTTTCTAATTTACCACCTAAAATTTCAATAGCGTTTTTGGAATTTGAAAGCTCTTTTTCAAAATCAGGTCCCTTTAGCGCCGCAAAATATCCACCCACTTTTACAAAAGGTAAGGTGTACTCACAAAGAATATTAAGCGGTGCGACAGCTCTTGAAACTGCTAAATCAAAGTTCTCACGATAATCATTTTTTTGTCCGAATTCCTCCGCTCTACCATGAATCGTACTATATTCAACGCCTATTTTTTCTGATAATTTATCCAAAAAAACTATTCTTTTATTCAGACTATCTAAAAGCGTTAAATCTATATTTTCTTTTAAAATTTTTATCGGAACGCCAGGAAATCCGGCTCCGGTGCCTATATCAATAATTTTATTGTTTTTTTCGATATTCAAAAACTTATCAATTATTATACTGTCAAAAAAATGTTTAATCATTATATCTTCGGGATTTTTTATCGCTGTTAGATTTGTATGCGAGTTATACTCTATCAAAAAATCCATATAAATTTTAAATTTTTCGAGCTGATTTTCGCTTAACGATATCCCGTTTTTATTTGCCTCTTCAAATAAAATTTTCATCGCTATTTACCTCGTTTTTATTAAACTTTGTAGATAACCAGATTATCAAAACAGATATATCCGCAGGGCTTACGCCCGATATTCTCGACGCTTGTCCGATATTATTCGGCTTTAATTTTGATAATTTTTCTATTGCCTCCAAACGCAAACCTTTTATTTCTGAAAAATCCAAATCCTTCGGCAAGATTTTCTTTTCGAGTCGTCTCATTTCGGAAATTTGGCGATTTTGGCGATTTATATATCCTTCATATTTTATTTCAACTTGTACTTTTTCAAGTATTTCAGAGGGAATTTCAGGCCTTGTTGTGTCAAATTCTTTTAAATCTTTGTACGAAATTTGCGGGCGTTTAAGTAAATCAACTAATTTCACTCCGCTTTCGATTGGCGATGTTTCACGTGAAACAAGTACGTCATTGAGTTCTTTTGACGGAGCAATAACAACCGTATTTACCCTCTTAATTTCTTCTTCTTTTAGTCTTTGAACTTCGCTAAATTCTTCCCATCTCTTATCTCCTATAAGTCCTATTTTTCGGCCGATTGGAGTTAATCTTTCGTCTGCGTTATCTTGCCTTAAAACAAGTCTATACTCCGACCTAGACGTCATCATTCTATACGGGTCATTTGCGCCTTTTATAACTAAATCGTCAATCAACGTTCCGATGTATGATGTCCCTCTGTCGAGTATCAATGGTTCTTCTTTTTTTATTTTCAATGCCGCATTAATCCCTGCGACTAATCCTTGTGCGGCGGCTTCTTCGTAACCCGAACTTCCGTTAAATTGTCCTGCTCCGAAAAGTCCAGGGAATTCTTTGTATTCAAGCGTAGAGTACATCTGCTCCGGGTCGCCGATATCGTACTCGATCGCATACGCAGGACGCATTATTTTTACGTTTTCCAATCCCGGAATAGTCCTGTACATTTGAATCTGGACATCTTCGGGGAGCGACGTCGACATACCTTGCAAGTACATTTCATCTGTTCCTAATCCACACGGCTCTATGAACATTTGATGGCGTTTTTTGTCGGGAAATCTTACTATTTTATCCTCTATACTCGGGCAATATCTCGGCCCTACACCTTCTATTTTTCCGCTATACATCGGTGACCTGTGCAGATTATTTAAAATAACCTCTTTCGTTTTATCATTTGTCCAAGAAATATAACACACAATTTTATTTTCGCCGATATTTTTTGTATCTTTCGAAAACGGTACGATTTTTTCGTCGCCATATTGTGGTTCTAAGTTTTCAAAATTAATACTCGACTTCAAAACTCTTGCCGGAGTTCCGGTTTTAAAACGCTTTATTTTAACACCTAAACGTTTTAAAGATTCTCCGAGCAATGTTGCCGGAAAAACACCGTCAGGACCGCTATTATACGACGTTTCGCCGATATGTACAACTCCTTCCAAAAACGTTCCCGTCGCCATTACAACAGCTTTTGCTTTATATCTAATATTATTTCGGGAAGTTAAAATCCACTCGTCATTTCCTCTTAAAATATCAACTATTTCAGCTTGTTTTAAAAATAAATTTTCTTGACGTTCCAGCTTTCTTTTCATAGTTTCTTTGTAGCGATTTCTGTCTATCTGCGCTCTTAAAGAATGTACCGCAGGCCCTTTTCCTAAATTAAGCATACGACTTTGCAAAAAACATTCGTCAGTCGTGCGACCCATTTCTCCGCCTAATGCGTCTATTTCACAAACTAAATGCCCTTTTGCAGTACCCCCGATAGACGGATTGCAAGGACAATTTCCGACAGAATCCAAATTTATTGCAAAAACCGCTGTTTTACAACCAAGTCTTGCAGAAGCTAATCCCGCTTCGATTCCTGCGTGACCTGCTCCGATTACAACCACTTCATAATTTTCTACGTAACTCAATTTAAAATTACACCTCTTAAAAATTTTTATTTTCCTACACAAAATTTAGAAAATATTTTATTAACAACTGTTTCGCTTGCACTCTCTCCTGTAATCTCCATTATTTTTTCAACAGCATCTTGCAGAAGTACCGTAACGGCATCAAATGTCATTTTTTGGTCGATTTCTTCAAGCGCTTCTTCCAATATTTTTTTGACGTTATTCATTACGTTTAACTGTCTTTCGTTCGAAATAACCATATTCGACGGCTCAATATCCGATATTCCAACTATATTTTCGAAAATTTCTTTGAGTTTTTCTATTCCTTCGCCGTTTATTGCAGAGATTTCAACAATTCTATCCGAAAATGTTGATAACAATTCTTCTTTTTCGATTTTTTTATTTAAATCACATTTATTAAGTATTACTATCGTCTTTTTAGGGTTACATTTACTCAAAAGTTCTCTATCTTGCTCTAAAATTCCAACAGATGCATCTAAAACGAGAAAATTGATGTCAGACATATCTATACTCTCTTTTGCTTTTTTAACTCCGATTTGCTCTATTACATTGTCCGTATCACGTATTCCGGCTGTATCGACCAACAACAACGGAATATCGCCGAGCATTACAGACTCCTCTATTACATCTCTTGTCGTACCGGGTATATCGGTTACAATTGATTTTTCAAAGCCCGAAAGTAAATTCATAAGCGTAGATTTTCCAACATTCGGACGGCCAATTATTGCAGTTTTTACGCCCTCTTTTAAGATTTTACAAGTGTCATAGTTTTTTATTAAACTCAAAACATCGTTATATACTTTTTCGACGCCTATTTTGAGCGTGTTTTCGTCTACCGCCGGAACTTCGTCTTCGGGATAATCCGCCCAAACGCTTAAATTTGCTACTATATCGACTATATTATTTTTTATCTTAGTTATGTTTTTACCTGCTGTTCCTTCTAAAAAACTATACGCAATTTTATTGGATTTTTCGCCTTTTGCGGATATTAAATCCATTACTGCTTCAGCTTGTGAAAGATTCATTTTCCCGTTTAAAAACGCTCTTTTTGTAAACTCTCCGGGTTCTGCAGGCCTCGCTCCGGATTCAAATACAGCTCTCAACAATCTTTTTGTCAAATACATTCCGCCGTGACAGGAAATTTCTACAACGTTTTCGCCCGTATAGCTGTGCGGAGCTTTAAAAACCAGCGCTATTGCTTCGTCTATAAATTCATTATTATGAATTATTTTTCCGTATTTTGCTCTATATCCGCCTAAATCACTAATGCATCCTTTTTGCTGACCAAAATACGGCTTAAAAACATTCTCCGCTATACTAAAGGCATCTTCGCCCGATATTCTTACAACTCCGATTCCACCGACTCCCTGTGCTGTAGAAATCGCCGCAATTGTATCGCTCATAAAAAATTTTACCTCCTCTTTAAATTTAATGCTCCCTTTTTAAAAAAAGGGAGCTAAAACACAACTAAATTAAAATCAAGCATCTTCTGTTTCAAAAATATCGTATTCTTTATCTTTTCCGACTGTAACACTCTCGTTATTCGTATTAATTATGGGAGATATCACTACACTACGACAAGTTCCTTCACCCTCTGACCACGCTTTTATACCATCGATTTTTCCTATTGCGCTGTGAACTATTTTTCTTTCATAGCTACGCATGGGATAAAGCTTATATGTCTTACCTGTTTTCAAAACTTGGTCAACATAATATTTTGCCATCGAAACCAAAACTTGGCTATGATTTTCACGATAATTCGCCGCCGCTATATGTATCTTACAAAAACGTCCTTTATTGCCGGAATTGGCAATCAAAGCTGTAATATATTGTAAAGAATCCAACGTATCTCCGTGACGCCCGATAACATATCCTACATCGTCACCTGTTATTTTTATTTCGCAACAGTCAGGCTCGTCCGACGTAATCTCTATCTTCAAATCTTTAAGTCCCATATAATACAATGTTTCTTTTAAAAATTCTACTGCTTTTTGCGAAGCTGGCTTTCTGACTGATGCTTTTATCTGTGCTATTTTTCCACCAAACATACCTAAAAGTTTTTTTGACGGCATCTGCAAAATTTCTATTTCTAAATCTTTTTCAGTTACTCCAAGCATATCACATGCTTTTTCTTTTGCTATTTCAATCGTTTCTCCTGAAGTATATACTTCATCTACCATATTTTATCGCTCCTCCGGATTATACACTACTATTAATACAAAAATGTTATTATTATGTATTATAATTATATCTTAAAGTTTTGTCAATCTTGGTTTAATTTTACAAAAAAATATACTATAAATTATTTTTTTTATTTTAATTCCACAAAATCTACATTTTTTCAACTTTTGATTCTTCTTCGAATAAAAGCGCTGCTCTAGCTGCCTCTTCCTGTGCGTTTATAGTATATGTATTATAGAACTTATTCAAAATTACAGCTTGAAACGCTGCAAAAAGTGAGTTTGCAATCCAATAAATACCAACTGCGGCGGGAATTGTATAAGACCAATAAGCCGGGATGAACATTACCATATACGGCATATATTTCATACAACCTTGATTCTGTGCCGGATTTTGCATAGTTTTCTGACTTATAAAAGCTGTAAGCGCAGAACTCAAGAAACAAAATAACGGAACAAGCCATAACATAGCTGAAAATTCTGATTTATTAGGGCTTTTCAATAGGTCAAGGCCTAAAAAGTTAAATCCGTTACTGTACTCTTCGAGCTGACTGTACTCTTTTTCATTAAGCATTGTGAGCTTATCTTTTACATCAGAAAAATGCTGGACTAACTTTAATTGCTCATATCCTCGATTAGATTGACTTTCTAATTCAGGTAAAACTTGAACCGCTGCAACAACTTTTTCGTTAGGAATATGCAAAACATTTTGGAGTGGTTTGGTTACTGCTCCGTAAACACTTGGCCATAGAAAAAGTGGCAAAAGCATTGTAACTAAACAACCGCTCATAGGATTAAACCCTTCTTTTTCATAAAGCTTTGCTATCTCCTCGTTATATTTTTTAGGATTTTTTTCATATTTTTTTCTTATTTCCTGCTGTTTAATACCTATCTTTGCGTTTTTAGCCATAGATTTTTGGCGTTTTATTGCAAGTGGGAACATTAGAATATTGAAAACAACCACAAAAATAGTTATCGCAACAGCATAGTTACTTACAGCATCAAAGAAAAACCAAAGAACATAACCAAAAATGCTACTCAAAGCATCAAATAAAAAACCCAAATTAAAAACCTCTCTTTTTTAATTTAAATATAAAAATCATCTTTTTCAGGCACGGGGTCATATCCACCCTTAAAAAATGGATTGCACCTGATTAATCGCTTTAAAGTTAAATATAAGCCTTTAATCACACCAAATCGTTCAATAGCTTGCAAAGCATAACTAGAACATGTCGGGGAAAATCTGCAACAAGGTTTTTTCAGCGATGAAAATGAAGCTTGATAAAACTTTATAAGAAAAATTAAGAGCTTTTTCATTTTAAAACACCCAACTTCCGAAGCTGATATTTCATCTGATTGAAAATTTCTTGCATTTTCACCTCATGCGAATTATTTCTTGCGACAAAAATTATATCTATCCCGCTTTTTATATCGTTTTTCAAAACACTATATGCCGCTCGTATAACTCTTCTTGCACGATTCCTTTGCGGAGCATTCCCGATTTTTTTGCCGGTTGTTATACCGTATCTTACTTTATTAAACCGATTTTTAAGTATATATGTAACGATACAAGGCGATGCACAATATTTACCCTTAGCGTATGCTCTGCGAAAATCACGATTTTCTTTTATAATATTAGTATCTTTCATATTAAACTCAGCCTTTTGAAAAAACTCAAAAATAATATACCACAAAAATTAATATGCGTAAATATTTCACATAAATTTACAATACATAAAAAATAAAGACCCGCCAAGGTCTTAATTTTTTTCAGAAATCAATGTTTGCTTGACAGTATTAAGAGCAAATTCTTTTTAAACCAAGAATTTAAATTAATATGTTAATCTTTTTCTTCCTTTAGCTCTTCTGCGAGCAAGAAGTTTTATTCCACTGCGAGTTGACATTCTTTTTCTGAACCCGTGTTCTTTTTTTCTGTGAATCTTTTTTGGTTGATAAGTTCTTAACATTTCTTTCCCTCCCAAAATAATTATATTTATACACAAACCCATGTATATTGGATTATACAACATAAAAACAAAAGTGTCAATATATTTTAATAAAATAATTTGATTACATATTGATTTTAAAAAGCGAGTAGTAGTATAATGAAGTGGCATAGAAAATATGTCCGGGTGTGGCGCAGTTTGGTAGCGCGCTTGAATGGGGTTCAAGAGGCCGCAGGTTCGACTCCTGTCACTCGGACCATTTTTTATTTTAATAAAATATATTATTATTTTCGGGTTTTGCGACAAAAAATTAGAACTTATCATAAAGATAAATTCTATTTTCTTATTTATTTGCTTGACATTTTGTCTTTTAATTCTAAAACTTTTTTGTGAGCTGTACTACATTTATTACTTAATTCATTTTTTAAAATATATCCTAAACCTAATAAAGTTCCGACACATCCACAACCTGCTGCAAATAATAGATTTTTATTACTACTCTTTAATTTTTGGTTTTCTTTGTTTGAACTTTCCAATTGAATTTTTAGATTATTATTTTCTTCGCTCAATTCTTTATTTTTTGTTTCTATTTCTTTAAATTCATAAAAAACACTAATCACTTCAATTATTTTTTTTAATGTTTCTATATATTCATCTATTTTTTTAATATATATATCTTTATTTGAAATTTCTTTATCATTCTCTTCATCATAATCATTTAATTTAATAGGTTTAAGTACTTCAATTTCGACGTAATTAATAAATCCTTTATCAATCAATCTATTTATAAATTGATTGATTTTAAATGTATAACTATAACACAATTTAAAATTTATATTACCTAAGAATTTATTTTCATCTTCATCTATTAAACTAAATGTACATTCGTTGTTGTTGTCTTTATATGATAAACCGTTTGATAACACATCACGGGTTAATTTTTTGTTTTGATCTATTTCTAAACTCTCTTTTTTTTGTTTAAGAACTTCCACTAAACCTTTCAATATTTTTGATATCGAAATAAAAAAATCTTTTCTTTTCTCTAATTCTAATAAAATTTCATTAAATTCATCGTTTTTTATTATTGAAATCAATTTCGAAATGTCATTTGGAAATTTTTTCTCTAATTTCGAAGATATTAAACTTGAAATCTCTTTGAAAAAACTTAACACTTTTGTTTCATCTTCTGGAAATAATATTGATCCATTTAATTTTTCTTTACAGTGTTTTTTAATAAATTCTTCCCGTTCTATAAACAATACATTTTCTATTTCACCCAATTTTTTATATAATTCATCTTTTATTTCTTTTGAAACATCTTCATCAATATTATAGAAACAAATTTTTTTAAGTGTACCACCATCTTTACTTAATTCGTCCAATTCGTTAAAATCAAATTCATCATCATCAATTGTCAAAAAATAAAAATGATCATCTGGATTATTTTCATTATAATAATATGTCCATGGTGAACCACTGCTTCCAGAAATATTTTTTAAATTGATTTTATCAAAAATATGATCAAATAATGAATCAAAACCAATATACGATAAATTCATATTTTCTTCCCATAATATAGCTTTACCCGAACCGCCGGCAAAGTTGAAAATGTTTACAGCTGCTAAAAACGCTGCGACTGTTCTCTTTAAAAATTTCTTGTTATTACTCATAACAAACCTCCTAAATATATTGTTATTTTATTATTTAATATCACGCTGTTGTAACACTATGTTCTCATTATACAACAAAAATCAAATGTTGTCAATATATTTTTTTAACTTTAGTATATTAGCATAAAAATATCGAATAAATACCGGTTAATATATACGTATTTGTGTATTATTTCAAATTTCATTTTAAAAACCAATATTTTTTACGCTTATATTCAAAAACTCATTTAAAAAGTTTTCATTTATGGGAATTTCAATTTCGTTTTGAAAAATATGTTGTATTTCTAAACATCGAAATTTTTCTAACCAAAATGACGTTCTAGAGTTTATTTACATTAGAAGTAAATTGACAATTTTTGAAAATGTGATATAATGCAAGTAATTGTAGTTTTTTTAACTCGTATCGAAATTTTTTTGCGATTCTTCAATATGCTAAAATATATTTTTTAGAAAATAAGAGTTAAATAAATGTCATAAACAATAGTTTTTTCATTCAGGAGGGAATACTATGAATATTGCTCTCGTAGCACAAGATTCAAAAAAAGAGTTGATGGTAAGATTTTGTATAGCTTATGTGGGTGTACTCAGTCGCCACAAACTTTGTGCAACAGCTACTACCGGTAAATTGATTTCTAATGCGACAGGTCTTAGAATTGTAAGTTTTTTAAGCGGTGAGCAGGGCGGTTGTCAACAGATTGCATCAAGAATTTCTTGCGGTGAGATTGACATGGTAATATTTTTTCGCGGTTCTTCCAGTACTAATTTCGTTCGAGAAGAAAACGATCTTTTGAGACTTTGCGACGTTCACACTATACCGTGCGCTACGAATATAGCTACGGCGGAGGCTTTAATACACAGTCTTGAAAGAGGAGATTTGGATTGGCTGACTGTCGGAAGACCCAGTGTGTAAAAAAGTTAATTTATAAAATAAATTTATCTTTTCTTCTCTGTTAAACCAGAGAAGTTTTTAATATTTATAAAAAAGGAGAAATAATAATTATGAACCTAAAAACCAAAAGAATACGAGGAATGCAAGATATTTTACCCGATGAAATGAAAAAATGGCAAACTATAGAAAAAGTTATGACCGAGGAAGCATTAATACACGGATTTAAATCAATACGCACGCCGATTTTGGAACATACTGAGCTTTTTGAAAGGTCAGTCGGAGACAGCTCTGATGTTGTTGAAAAAGAAATGTATACCTTTGTTGACAAAGGTAACAGAAGCGTAACTTTACGGCCGGAAGGCACCGCAGGAGCGTTGCGAGCAGTACTCGAAAATGGTTTACATAACTCTCCTATGCCACTTAAATTAATGTATGAATCCTCATGCTACAGATACGAAAAACCTCAAACCGGAAGATATCGTGAATTTTTTCAATTCGGTTTGGAAATTTTCGGTTCTTCTTCGGCATCTGCAGATGCTCAACTTATAATTCTGGCACACTCTATTTTAGAAAGGCTGAAGATAAAAAATGTGAGTCTTGAGATAAATTCAATAGGATGTAAAAATTGCAGAAAAAAATATATTGAAGCCATAATCGATTATTTTAATTCCAAAATAAATTCATTATGCCCAACTTGTAAAAATCGTTTAACAAAAAACCCGTTACGTATTCTGGATTGCAAAAACGAAACCTGTTCGGAAATTTGTAAAAATGCACCAATTATAACCGACTATATTTGCAGCGAATGTTCGGAACATTTTAAAATTTTACAGAAATATCTTAAGTCTCAAAATATGAATTTTAAAATAAATCCTAAAATTGTTCGAGGATTGGATTATTATTCCAAAACAGTTTTTGAATTTGTTTGTAATATTAATGAAAATGAAACACTCGCAATTTGTGGCGGAGGAAGATACGACGACCTTTCCGAAATTTTGGGCGGGCCTAAGCTTTGTGCGATAGGCCTCGGATTCGGTATTGAACGAATTTTAAATATTATGGAATCTCAAAAAATTTTGTTTCCGAAAGAAAAACCCCCGGAGATTTATATTGCTTCGATTGGAGAGGCGGCCAAAGAAAAAGCATTCAAACTTTGTAAGACATTAAGAAATGCGATGATTTTTGCGGAAATGGATATAATTGACCGAAATATTAAATCTCAAATGAAATACGCCGATAAGCTTGGCGCAGAATATGTTTTGGTCATAGGTGAAAATGAAATTTCTGAAAATAAAGCAATTTTAAAAAATATGAAAACCAGCAACGAAATTGAAATTCCCATAAATGAAAACTTTTTAAATGATTTTTTGAACATAAGCGTAAAAAATATTGGTTTTTAAAATAAAATTTGAAATAATACACAAATATGTATATATTAACCGATGTTTATTCGATGTTTTTATACCAATATATTAAAGTTAAAAAAATATATTGACAACATTTGATTTTTGTTGTATAATGAGAACATAGTGTTACAACAGCGTGATATTAAATAATAAAATAACAATATATTTAGGAGGTTTGTTATGAGTAATAACAAGAAATTTTTAAAGAGAACAGTCGCAGCGTTTTTAGCAGCTGTAAACATTTTCAACTTTGCCGGCGGTTCGGGTAAAGCTATATTGTATCATCCAGATAATGAATTATCTCTTAGTGATACATTAAAACAATCGTTAGCATCTATTTCAAAATCTAATTTAGATGAATTAATTTTACAAGAAATTGAATATAACAATCCCTCAAAATATGTTTATGAATATATTGACGGAATAGAAGATAAAATAATTTATTTTTTGAAAATTAACGATAAATGTGATTTAATTAATTCACACACATTACTTAGTTATCCACCTCATGGGATTTGTATTTATGAAATTGAAGAAGGAACTAATCAACTTATTGTAAGTGCTTTAATGGAAGAATTTTCAAAGAATCAAAAAGTACTATTTATAGATATTAATTATTTAAATGAATATATTTCAAATAATTGTACAATTTCTGAAAAAAAAGAAAAATCAGAAAGTGAAAAAACAATATTAAATTTTTTTCAAGAAATTTTTTGCTTAATGAATCCAAAAGACGAATTGGGGAATTTTAATAATATAGATAATTTTTCAACATTGGCTTTAAAAATAAAAAATTATAATTTAAAAGATATTTTCAAAGAACTCATAAAAAAAAGTGATAAATTTATTGCGATATCAAATGTGTTAAAAGATTTAGTGGGAATTCTTAAAATAGAAAAAGACAATTATAGAAATCATCCAGAACAACAATTAGAAAATTATATGTTAGTGAACGGTTTACAGTATAAAGATACTACATTTAAATTATCTGAATTATCAGAAAAAACTGATTTTTTAGGCGATGTGTATTTTACATATGATCATGATAATAGTTTTTCAATCAACAGTTTAATAGATGATTTATCAAAAATTAACGAAAAAAATATTAAAAAACTTAAATGTATTAAGTTAGAAGAATTAATTACAAACAATAAAATAGATAACGAAAAATATTGTGAAAAAATAGATGAATATATAGAAACATTAAACAAAATAATTAATTCAATTAGTATTTATGAAGAAACTGAAAAACTCAAAAATAACGTTCGTGAATTAGAAACAAAAAATATGATTCTAGAAAATCAATCTTGCACTTTATTTAATGACAATAAAAAATTAAAAGAAGAAAATATCAAAGTAAATAATAGTAATAAAAAACTTTTATTTGCAACGGTTTCAGGATGGGTCTTGGCTTTTTGTGGTTTAGGAAGATATATTTTCAGAAATAGTTCAAAGAAAACATATGATAAAACTTATAAAAAGTTTCATGGTTAAAAGAAAAATTTTCAAACTAATAAACAAAAAGTTAGAATTTATCTTTATGACAATTTCTAATTTCTTTCTTTGATAAAAGTAATATTTTGAATAATTTAAGGTTTATACTATATGTTGATTAATAACGAATCCAAAATAAAAGATTTTAATTTTATATAAATTTTTTAATATCCAAAATTAAACTTTTAAAAAGATAAAAATGTATTTAGGAGATTTATCATGAATAATAAAAAAAATTTTTTAAAAAGATCAATCGCAGCATTTTTAGCAGCTATAAGTATTTCCAACTTTGCCGGCGATTCAGGTAAAGCATATGATTTAAAAATGTCCACAATGTCATCATTTGATTATAATAAATACAATGTAGATGAATTGGAAACAATTGCTAATAACTTACATTTTTTATCAAATTTATTTGATCTATCAAAATTAGATAATAAAGAACTTACCAAAGCAGAAAATATTATCAATAAAAAAGATTCATGTGAATACATATGTACCAAAAAATACAATCACGCAAAAATTCATATATATAAATATAGCAATAATATTAATTATAAAAAGAATTTTTATATTGCATATTTAGAAATTTTAAATGGTATTAATTCATATAGCACCATTAAAACAATAGAGAGTTTTATGTGTAACAAAGAAGTATGTGATGGAATATATTTAGATTTTATTTTGTATAATGATATAAGCAAAAATGAATATACTTCATTTGATTATACATATATTGAAGACAGTAAATTATTGTTCGTGAATATAGATGTACTTAAGTTTATTAAAAATATTAATAATTCTTATAGTGGAAATATTGAAAATTATTTTAAATATTTAAAATATAGAAAATATATCGAAAATTTAGATAGAGAAAAATTAAATAATAAAAAAATTATTAAATTAATTTCTAATCGTGAAAGTATATCGAATATATTAAATAAATTAGTTGAATTACTTGAAAACTCATCAAAATACTTAAAACAAGATTCTAATAGCTTAGATATTGTACAAAATTATATGATATGTGAAGAAACTAAATTTAAATTAATCGACAATGATAATAGTGAATTTTTAAGCAATGTAAAATTTAAATATAATAAAAAACCAGAAGAATTTTCAATCAATGGATTGGTAAAAGAATTGAAAGAATCAGGATTTATTGGAGAAATTGAATATATAAGACCTATTGCTTTAAACAGCATTATTGCACAAAATGAAGGAAATGAACAAGAAAATATTGCTTTAAATATAAAAAAATACAAAGAAGAAATAAAAAAATATACAAAAACACTCAAACAAATAATTAATAATATTAATCTTTTTACAAAAATCGAACAAATCCAAAACGAGGAAAGAAATATACAAATTCAAGTTAAAGAATTAGAGAAAATAAAAAATACTCTAAACATCAAAGTAGAAAATTCAGATAAAGTAAATAGTAGTAATAAAAAGCTATTATTTTTAGCAGGTAGCGGATGGGTTGCAGCTTTATTAGGTTTAGGATATATTTTCAAAGAAGAATTAAAAGATGCCTACCATGTAGCTCACAAAAAAGTTTTAGAATTAAAAGACAAAATGTCAAGCAAATAAATAAAAAATTAGAATTTATCTTTATGATAAGTTCTAATTTTTTGTCGCAAAACCTGAAAATAACAATATATTTTAATTTTATGTAATTCGTTAATCAGCAGATAGTCTAAATAAAAAATATATATTGATATAATAGATTAGAAACAATTTTAATCGCCTATCGCAAATTGCAATTCCGGATATTTTTCGTGATACCGGTATTCATAACAGATTTAATATGCGATAAAAAAGTAAGAACCTCAACCATGCGAATTGCATTTCGAGATTCTGAGCTGGTCGAGGTGACAGGACTCGAACCTGCGGCATCTTGGTCCCAAACCAAGCACTCTACCACCTGAGTTACACCTCGATAAAAAACACAAAAAAATGGTACGCCAGGAGGGATTCGAACCCCCGACCTCTTGGTTCGTAGCCAAACACTCTATCCAGCTGAGCTACTGGCGCATACCACGAATATATGATATCACGGCAATAAAATTTTGTCAACACAAATTTATTAAAATTTGTTTATAATTATTAAATATACCAAAAATTTTTAAACCTGATGGCATTGCTAAAAGCAAATAGTTAGTGAGAAAATTATTTAATAATCATCTTGACAAATTTAATCACATAACGCATTCTTACACTAAAAATCTTGAATATTATTATCTGAATTTTTATACTATAAATTTGTTTTTCTACCTGTTTTTAGCAATACCAACCTAATCATCGTTTTCAAAATTGCTTTATGCATGTTATATAATATAGTTTCTGTTTTGTTGCTTGTTTTGTCAACGCATACAAATCAAAAAATATTGACATTTTATTTTTAGTTCGTTATAATAAAAATATATTTCAAGTAATATACTTTATTTGATGAAAAGTTTTTAGGAGGTTATTTTCTGTGCTTAAAAAAATTATATCTTTATGTTTAACGCTCGCAAGTGTTTTATCACTCTCGATTCCATGCAATGCGAAATTGCTAGAGGAAAATGAATTAAGTGAAATTAATCGATTAACAAGAGACGAAAATTTTCTTCTTAAAAAAAAGATGATAAATGATATTAAATATTGCAAAATTGCACCTAGAAACTGTTGTTGTTTGAAATCGTCAAACATATTGGACTTAGCAATAGGCGTCAACATAATTTATATGAGTTCGGAAATTTTTGAAAAAATGTATCATGAGTATTGTTGTGGTTGTAATAATTGCACAGGACAATATGCACAAAAAATTACAGAAAACATTTTAAAACAATTAGGAGAAAAATTAAGCGGATTATCTTTTGATGTGTTTATAATAAAAAATGATATTAACAATCAAAATTTAAAAAAATTTATAGCAAATGACTGTACAGCGCATTTTATTTACGAAGATCAAATTAAAAACAAAGAAGAACTATTTGCAAAATTAGGTTTTTAATGAAATTTATATGATGATAGATATAACGATAATTATTAGAAAATTGATATAAATTAATCAATTATATAGTAAATATAACAAAATTTGATTTTTATAATAACGCAAACGAACAATTAATATTAT
>JAUNCP010000068.1 GCA_030526535.1 Clostridia bacterium
GAAAATATTCCAGTTATTGCTTACGATTCAAAATCTCCCGAAAACATCGATAAATCTATCATAGATGATTTAAAATCCAACTCTCTTGTATCTTTAAGGGCAGGCGACGAATCGGTATTCAACGAAAACATCGACATTTTAATAAGAACGCCCGGTATGAATTTTTTATCTGAAAAGATAATTAAATTAAAAAATTGCGGTACTGTTATAACTTCAGAAATGGAAATATTTTTTGATATATTTCCAGGTAAAATTATCGGTATAACAGGAAGTGACGGAAAAACTACAGTTTCTACTTTAATTTATGAAATGTTAAAGGCACAAGGATTAGACGTATTTTTGGGTGGGAATATCGGAAAACCTTTATTACCTCAAATTAAAAAAATGAATAAAAACAGCATTTCTGTAATTGAATTATCAAGCTTTCAATTAATTTCCATGAGAAAAAGCCCTGAAATAGCCGTAATAACTAATATTTCTCCAAATCATTTGGATGTCCATAAAAACATGGAAGAATATATTTGTGCGAAAAAACAAATTATCAAACATCAAAACGCATTTTCAAAAGCAATTATAAATTTTGACAACGAAATAACCAGAAATTTTGAAAATATTGTTCGTGGTCAAAAGGTATTTTTCAGCCGAACTTCTAAAAATATAAACGGTGTATGGATTGACGATGATAACAATGTAATTTATTCGTCAAACGATAAAAATGAAAAAATAATAAACGCTTCGGAAATAAAAATCGCCGGCGAACACAACAAAGAAAATTTCTTAACGGCAATCGGAGCTGTTTACGGAATTGTAAGCGCTGAAAATATAAAAAAGGTTGCAAATACTTTTAATGGAGTAGAACATCGCATAGAATTTGTTCGGGAATTAAACGGCGTTAGATTTTATAATGACTCGATAGCTTCCAGCCCGACAAGAACAATTAGCGGAACGCTTTCGTTATTCAAACAAAAAATAATTTTAATAGCCGGAGGATATGATAAAAAAATCCCTTTTGAGGAATTAGCAAAAAAAATAACCCAAAAAGTATCTGCGTTGATACTTATGGGTAATACGGCTGATAAAATAGAAGAGCAAGTAAAAAAAATTGACATTAACAATTATATTTATATTTTCAAAGTAAATTGCATGGAAGACGCTGTTAAAAAGGCTTTTGAACTTTCCAAACCCAAAGATATAGTCGTCCTATCCCCTGCTTGCGCAAGTTTTGATTTATACAAAAACTTCGAAGAACGTGGCAAAGACTTCAAAAACATAGTTAATAAACTATAAATTTAAATTGGTATTTTTAAATTTTGGCCTACATAAATCGTGTCTGATTTTAGATTATTTAAAATTTTAATTTCTTTATATTTAGTGCCATTTCCGAGATACTCTTTTGCGATTTTCCAAAGAGTATCTCCTTTTTTTACTGTATAAATAGAATAACTTTTGCTATTCAAATCAGATATCCCGTTCAAGCCTTTATTTTTGATAATTTCAGAGTAATTTTTATAAGAAATATCCATATTAACATTTCCACTTATTCCGTCAATTTTGCCACAACTCGAATATTGCCAAATACCACAAGAATTTGATGGACTTTTACAGTTCCACTGCGCAAGCCATAAATCATATTTTGGAAGCAATTCGTCTTTGATAAGACAATTATTCAGCCAATTAAGATTACAGTAAAACATTGCGTAATAGCCGGCGTTCTCGATTTCGCCGCAAAACGCCCTGACAATATTCGTTCGTTGACGATTATCTAGTTTTAATTGTTCTTTATCCTCGATATCAAAAACTACAGGATAATCAATCTGCTTTCCCTTTATGTTTTTTAGGCAAAACTGAGCCTCTTTTCTGGCGTTTTCTATACTATTTGCATAGCTGTAATGATAAACCCCAACGTTTACGCCACTATTTTTTGCGCCGTTATAATTTTCTTCGAATTTTTTATCAATTTGGTTCGGACTTTCTTTTCCGTAACCTTCGCGGATTATCGCAAAGTTAATTCCTGCGTTTCTAACTTTTCGCCAATCAATTTCACCGTTCCATTTTGAAACGTCTATTCCTTTATATTCCATAAAAAAACACCCCCATAAAACACTACAAAATCAATATTTTTTGCTGTTTTATAGGAAAGTTTTTTAGAATTTTTACATATTGTCTTCGTCTTCTTTGCTCTTGTTATCAATTAAATCTTTCTGTCTTTTTTTCTCTACATAAATCACCAAATATCTTCCTCCAATTATAACTGTCAAAATCAACATCGACAATAATAAATTGACAAAAGTATAATTAGTTATCGACCAATATACAAATGGAGCATACATAATTTGGACATAATTAAATAAAATAATCTTTAACTCAAAAGTAGTTATATTTTTGCCTTTATGCCTATCGATAAAATTATGAAACATCCATCCAACTATAACATAAGCAATAAACATCAAAATCAAAAACATACTTGTATCGTTATACCCATTAAAACCGTTTTTATAAATATACCATGCTACTAGACCTAAAAACGCCACTGCGTATACACAAAAAATATTTTTTAACCACCTAAGAGATCTTGTTTCGAATTCTGTTAGATTACGCATAACCAAAATTCAACCTTTCAATATAAATAATAATATATTGCTACCATAATCAAAATATTATCACAATCTGTAAAAATAAGTCAATATTTATCTTTGCTAATATTTTCTATTTAAATTTTGAAATAATATTATTGCACAGCTTTTTAGCGCCTTTATATATTCCATAAACTGTTCCTAAAATAATAAATGCTCCTGTAGCATATAAACATACTTTCTTAAAATTATAAGCTTTAGAGTGATTATTCGTTATATTTTGATTCTGTTGTCGTTGTCGTGGTATCCGATCTTCTTTCTGTACATGTGTTGGAGGTATTAAAATTTTTTTTTCATCATCACTTGTAATATCCGTATTATCATTTTTTATTGGATTTTTAGAATCTTTTTCGGC
>JAUNCP010000015.1:0-18506 GCA_030526535.1 Clostridia bacterium
TTTTATCTTCCATGTTCTTCATTTTATACTATCTATTTGCTTTTTGCAATGCCTTGAGTAACAATTATTTTAGAACTTCCACTTTTCCGCTTCTATTCCATTATAGTGAAAAATTCTATTTTTTAAAAGTGAAATCGAAATAAACTTAATGTCAAGTAGCAGAAGTTGTCAGAAGAACTACACAGCGAAAAGAAAATACCACAATAAATTGAAAATTGTACCATTGGGCATTTAGTCTAATAAATATTTCAAGGCTTGATCAGAATTATTCAAAAAATCTTTGTATAATTTAAACAGTTCGCAATTTTTAAAATCTGTTTTAGAAATTCCTGAATTAGTTAGCTCAAATATATCACTTTTCGGATAACTGAGAAGAATAGGAGAATGTGTAGCTATAATAAATTGTGAGTTCATTTTTATTAAATCATTCATCAATGAAAGGAAGGCCATTTGACGAAATGGAGATAATGACGCCTCTGGCTCATCTAAAATATAAATGCCATTCCCTCTAAATCTGTTTGTAAATAAAGAAAAAAAACTTTCCCCATGAGACTGTTCGTGTAAAGAACGATTTCCATATCCCGATACACCTGTATCTTCGATATTGGATGCTACATTATAAAAACTTTCCGCTCTAAAGAAAAACCCATCCTTAGGAAATTTTGATTTTATTATTTTTATAAACTTAAACAATTCAGAAGTTGTGTCACGAGTACAAAAATTAAAATTCCTAGAACCACCTTCTGCATTAAATCCCATACATTTTGCAATAGCTTCTATTAAAGTTGATTTACCAGTTCCATTTTCTCCAACAAAAAAAGTAACATCGCTAGAAAAATTTATTACATAGCCATTTATCAACTGTCTTACAATATTTAAATGTTGCAAATGTGAATTTTTATCAAGCCCACCTATGTATTCGACACTTTTCACATATTTATCAGACATTTCTACCCACCTCACTTGTTATTTGGCACAAAAAACCAAACTATAACACATATTAAATACGATATAATTTATGCATTTTCAAAATTAATTAATTTAACCATATTGCCGATTTATAAAAAGTCAGCTTTTCAATTCAAATTTATCACTTTATTTGTTAGCTCTTTTAACTCATCTGAATGTTCTATAATTTTTGCACAAATATCTTTGTTTTCCTCTATTGAATCCGTTTTTTACTTTTTTCTCTCGTCCGCATTTCGGACATATCTTTTTATCTTCCATGTTCTTCATTTTATACTATCTATTTGCTTTTTGCAATGCCGTAACGGGATGGCAGTGCCCGTATTTTTTACATGTTTTTGCATTGTTTTGGATTAATAGTATTTAAAAATGTTTTTATCAATTGTTAGAATTAAATATTTGACAAATAGTCGAATTTATAGTATAATAGAAAGAATACTGTGGTTAGATTCGCTTTACAACTAAATGGATAAAATTATATTTTAAAAATAGAAAAGGTGTGATATTTTTGGAAAATAAAAAATTAAAATTGGATAGGGGAGAATACAGAAGAGGACTTAAGGAAGGTATTCCGGCGGGCTTTGGATATTTGCCGGTTTCGATGGCTTGTGGTGTGGCTTCGTGTAAAGCGGGAATCGCTTTCGGGATGTCACAGTTTATGAGTATTATGATGTATACAGCATCGGGGCAAGCCGCTGCCATAAATTTGTTGGTGGGTGGAGAAACGGCCGTTTTTATGTTTGCTCTTACGTTGTTTGTTATGAATTGTAGATATTTATTGTTATCTCTTTCGATAGCCCAGAGGTTTGACAGTAGCATGGGAACAATACAGAGAATTTTATTCGGACTTTTCAATACAGATGAAACGTTTGGGATAGCCATGAAAAATAAAGGAAAGCTTAATTTCAGTTATTTAATCGGATTGGTTATACCACCTTACATAGGATTTTTAATCGGTAATGCGGCAGGATGCTTATTAAATGATATTTTACCAAAATCGATTAGTTCAGCACTTGGAATAGTTCTTTTTGCGATGTTTATAGGAATAATTGTTCCTCCTGCAAGAGATTCAAAACCTGTTTTAGCCGTAACGATTATAGCTTTAACGATAAGCTTTGTTTTAGAGTGTATACCATTTATAAAGCAACATTTCACTGCAGGTTGGATTATCATAATCTGTGCAATTATAACATCGTTGATTGGGGCGATTTTGTTCCCGGTAGAAGATAAAGATTCGGAAGAGATTAAAGTAAACGATAAGGCAAAAGAAGAAAAGGGGGAAAAATAGAGTGAGCACTACGAATTTTATATTTGCTGTTTTGGCAATGGCAGCGGTAATGATATTTTTCAGAGTTATACCGCTTTTGTTTTTTAAAGGAAAAATAAAAAATAAGTTTTTAAATTCATTTTTGGCGTACGTTCCATATGCGGTTCTTACCTCAATGACATTTCCGGAAGTGTTTCACTCTACGTCTACTGTAACTTCGGCAGTCTTTGGTGTAATAGTAGCGATAGTGTTATCTTATTTTGAGCAAAGCTTAATTGTTGTTGCACTTTCCTCTACAGCTTCAGTATTTATCGTTGAGCAAGTAATGAAATTTATGGCGAAATAAATATTTTTTGAGCGATTAACCACATTTAATTACATATTGCTATGAGTTTTACAAATTGAAATTTTTGTAAAATTTATAGCAATTTTTTATGAGTACTATTTTGAAGTTATTTGCTCATAAATATTTTTAATATTAATTACGTTTTTAGGAGGAATTATATTGAACGAAGTATCCGGAAACTTTTCTAAAATTCCGCATTGCTTAAGCTTAGACAATCGTGAAAAATTAATTCTTAACGGAGTGTCGGAAGTAGATAATTTTGATGATAAGTCTATAACAACTTATACAAATATGGGAGCGTTGATGATAAAAGGGGAAAGATTAAATATAAAAAAATTGAGTCTTGAATTAGGAGAATTGGAAGTTACAGGAAAAATAGATTCACTTGTGTATAGCAAAAAAGATTGTTCAAAAAAAGGAATTTTATCTAAAATATTTAATAGTTTATTTAAAAATATGAGTGAGATGTTCTTGAAAGAATTATGGATACTTGGATATTCCTGTTTATTAGGTGTAGGACTCGGAATTTTATACGATGTTTTTAGAATAATTCGAATGCTTATAAATACAAGAAATATAACGATATTTCTGCAAGATATTATATATTTCATTGTTAGCGGTTTTGTGACATTTTTGTTTGTTTTGGGGATAAACGAAGGGCAATCAAGATTCTATATTCTTGCAGGTGAAGGTATAGGCTGGATTGTGTATCATATAACACTTGGAGAAAAAATTTATCATTGTTCAGAAAATATTGTGAAAATGATTCATACTAAATTCAGAAATTTTAGTAATAATATATACCGATATATTAAAAAAATATTCAACAAAAACAAACCGGATAATCAGTGAAAATTATAATACTGATTAATTTTACATAAATTCAAAAAATCACTTGAATTTATAATTCGTGAACGTGCATAATATAGATGGGTTTTGTGCGAATTTTCAAAATATGAAAGGAACTTTTGCTATCATATGAAGTTTTTAGCAAAAAAAGGTAGGAAATTTGTCTTTAAAGTAATAATATTATTTATTATAGGTTTTGCTTTGTTTTTGTTTATAGACCAAAACATAAAGATACGGACAAAGAGAGAAGAGCTTGCGAAAATGAAAGAACAAATTGCAAGTGAAAAGGCTAAAGAGGAAGAAATTCGCCAAAGAATTAATGAAGTTGAAAATAGTGAGAATTCCGGCGATAGCAAAATCAAACGTAGAGTTTTTGAAAACGCCGTTGAATAAGGAAGTATATAATTTAAGGAGGAAATAAATTTTTTATGAGTTTCGAAATCGGAGCTATAATGGAAGGAAAAGTTAAGAATATAACAAAATTTGGAGCATTTGTCGAACTTGAAAATGGCAAAACGGGATTGGTTCATATTTCGGAGATTTCTCGTGAATATGTCGAAAATATCAATGACCATTTGCAAGAAGGTCAATCTGTAAAAGTTAAGGTTCTTAAAATGGAGGAAAATGATAATCCAAAAAAATTTTCTGGCAAGATAGAGTTGTCTATAAAAAGGGCATTGTCTGTAAGTAATACGAAGTCTTCATTTGCAAAAAGCAATAATAAAAAAGATTTTTTTAAGAGCCAGCGTAATTTTAAAAACAAACTTCAAAAAGATTCTCCTTCCAGCAGTTTTGAAGATATGCTTTCCAAATTTAAAAAAGCAAGTGACGAAAAACTTGGGGATTTTAAAGAGAAAACAAAGTACAGAGGAGGAAAAATGCCGTGCAAGAATAATGATACGATATAAAATCTGTACATATGTATGTATGATCGAAGCTTTAAATTTAAATTTAAGACTTCGGTCAGATTTTTATAGTTTAAATTATAAAATTTGAGGAATATTTGCTTATTGCAATTAACTTTAATTTAATATAAAATGGTTAACGAATATAAATGTTTTTTGGAGGGCTACATGGAAATAAAATTCACCAAGATGCATGGTTGCGGAAACGATTATGTTTATATAGATTGTTTTCAGCAAGAAATATCTTCGCCCGGAAAGTTAAGTATGATTTTGTCAGACAGACGTTACAGTATAGGTGGAGATGGAATTATTTTAATTTGTAAATCAAAAATCGCAGATGCTAAAATGCGCATTTTCAACAAAGACGGAAGCGAGGGGAAAATGTGCGGGAACGGTATAAGATGTGTTGCTAAATATTTATATGATAATGGTATCGTAAGAGAAAAGAATAAAATAAAAATAGAAACGCTTAGTGGCGTTAAAATAATTGATATTATGGAAACTTCCGAAAAAGGGGATTTGATAAAAGTTGATATGGGGAAAGCGAGTTTAAATTCTAGCGATTTACCTGCGATTTTCGGAAAAGATAAAATTATAAACGAAAAAATTACATTGGGTGATGAAACCTTTAATATTACGTGTGTATCTGTCGGAAACCCACATTGTGTTATTTTTTGTGATGAAGTCTATTCGGCAAGAGTTAAAGAAATTGGTTCTAAACTTTCTTCTCATAAAATGTTTCCCGAAGGCGTTAATGTTGAATTTGTGAGCGTTGTCGATAAAAATAATATTACAATGAGAGTTTGGGAACGTGGTAGCGGAGAAACGCTTGCGTGTGGTAGCGGTTCTTGTGCAAGTGTTGTTGCTGCGGTAGAAAATGGATTTTGTAATAAATGCGAAGATATAGCAGTGCATTTGCGAGGCGGAAAACTTATTGTAAATTATACAGACGAAAAAGTATTTTTGACAGGAAATGCGGTAAAAGTTTTCGAAGGGGTAATAGAGGTATGACAAAATATATTTTTGTTACAGGTGGAGTTGTGTCAGGTTTAGGAAAAGGGATAACGGCTGCTTCTTTGGGCAGACTTTTAAAATCGAGAGGCCTTAAAGTAATGGCTCAAAAATTAGACCCATATATAAATGTTGACCCCGGTACAATGAGTCCATATCAACATGGTGAAGTTTTCGTAACTGAAGATGGTGCAGAAACTGATTTGGATCTTGGCCATTACGAAAGATTTATAGATGAAAATTTGAATAAATATTCGAATCTTACAACCGGAAAAGTTTATTGGAATGTATTGAGAAAAGAAAGAAACGGGGAATATTTGGGAGATACGATACAAGTCATTCCTCATATAACAAATGAGATAAAAAAATTTATTTATTCTGTAGGTGAAAAAGAGAAAGCTGATGTTGTTATTACTGAAATCGGTGGAACAACAGGAGATATAGAAAGTCAACCATTCTTAGAAGCCATAAGACAGATATCTTTGGATATAGGGCAAGAAAATTGTTTATTTATCCACGTCACACTCGTTCCATATATTGCAGGTTCGGGAGAATATAAATCAAAGCCGACACAGCATTCAGTAAAAGAATTGCGTTCGCTTGGAATAAATCCGGACATAATTGTTACACGTTGTGACAGACCTTTAGGAAAAGACATAAGAGATAAAATTTCTTTGTTTTGTAATGTTAAACAAGATTGTGTAATTGAAAATGTAACGGTTTCATCGCTCTATCATGCTCCGTCTATGCTTGAAGAAAGCAATTTTTCAGATATAGTTTGTAGGGAACTTAATTTAAATTGTTCGCCTTGCGATATGAATCAGTGGAATGAAATGCTTAAAAGAATAGAAAATAGAAGTAAAAAAGTGAAAATAGCTTTGGTTGGAAAGTATGTAAAACTTCATGATGCGTATTTGTCTATTGCCGAATCGCTCAATCATGCCGGCTTTGAAACTTCGACAAATGTAGATATAAAGTGGATCGATTCCGAACTCGTTACCGAATATACAGTTAAAGAATTTTTAGGAGATTGCGATGGAATATTAGTTCCCGGAGGATTTGGAACAAGAGGAATAGATGGCAAAATATCGGCTATAAAATATGCAAGAGAAAACAATGTACCATACTTCGGAATATGTTTGGGTATGCAATCTGCTGTAATTGAATTTGCAAGAAATGTTTTAGGATTAAAAGATGCCAATTCAGAAGAATTTGACAGAGAAACGGAAAACCCTGTTATACATCTTATGAATGACCAAAAAGATAAAACTCAAAAAGGTGGGACGATGCGATTAGGTGCGTATCCTTGCCATATCAAAGATGATTCTTTGATGAAACATTGTTACGGAGAGTCTGAAATTTCAGAGCGTCACAGGCATAGATATGAATTTAACAATAAATATCGTGAATTGTTTGAAGAAAATGGAATGAGAATAACAGGTTTATCTCCAAACGGAGTATTAGTTGAAGCGGTTGAAATAAAAAATCATAAATTTTTTGTAGCGGTTCAATACCATCCTGAATTTAAGAGTAGGCCAAATCGTGCACATCCTTTATTCAGAGAATTTGTAAAAGCTTGCGGAAAATAAATTTTTATTGAGGTTTTGAATAAAATGGTAGAAGTGAATGGAAATTTTTATAATTTAAAGAAAAATTATCTTTTTGTGGAAATAGAAAAAAAAGTTAATGAGTATGTTTCAAAAAATCCGAATGCGGATATAATCAGATTGGGGATAGGCGATGTTACGCTTCCACTTTGTCCTGTAATAATAGAAGCTATGCATGATGCGGTTGACGAAATGGCAAAAAAAGAAACTTTCAAAGGCTATGGCCCGCATGAAGGATATAAGTTTTTAAGAGAAGCAATAGCTGATTACTATAAAAAATATAACGTTAGTATTTCTAGCGATGAAATTTTTGTATCAGACGGAGCCAAAAGCGATGTTTCGGGTATTTTAGACATATTTTCATCAAACGGAAATGTTTTAATACCTGACCCGGCATATCCCGTATATGTCGATGCAGCTGTAATGTCCGGAAGGAATATTGTTTATATTAATGCTGATGAAAGTAACAATTTCTTACCGCTACCGGATTATAATATTGAAGCTGGTATAATTCATTTATGTTCTCCAAATAATCCAACCGGTGCGGTTTATAGCAGAGAGCAATTGAAACAATGGGTAGATTATGCCAAAAAAAATAAGGCTGTTATTTTATTCGACGCAGCATACGAATCGTTTATAGAGGATGAAAATTTACCGCATAGTATTTTTGAAATCGAAGGTGCAAAAGAATGTGCGATTGAATTTTGTTCGTTTTCAAAAAACGCCGGATTTACAGGTGTACGATGTGGTTATGCAGTTGTTCCGAAAGAACTCGAAATAAATGGGCAAAGCATTAGAGATTTGTGGGCGAGAAGACAATCGACTAAGTTTAACGGTGCATCGTATATAACTCAAAGAGCTGCTTTTGTAGCACTTTCGAACGAGGGTCAGGAGCAAATAAACAAATCCATAGAATACTACAAAGAAAACACAAAAATTTTATCTAAAGTATTTAGTGAGTTAGGTATTTGGAGTATAGGCGGAAAGAATTCGCCTTATTTGTGGATAAAATGTCCGAACAATATGACCTCTTGGGAATTTTTCGATTATCTTTTGGAAAAATTAAATATTGTTGGAACTCCGGGTTCCGGATTCGGAAAAAACGGCGAAGGATTTTTAAGGCTTTCTGCTTTCGGAAGCCATGAAAGTACAGCAAAGGCAGTAGAAAGATTGAAAACTATAAAATTTTAAAAAACTAAGGAGATGTAAGATTATGGCATTCGATAAAAGCAAGGCGTTAGAAACAGCATTAGGACAAATTGAAAGACAATTCGGAAAAGGCGCAGTAATGAAACTTGGACAAAACGAAGCTATGCATGTAGATGCAATTTCGACAGGCTCACTTTCTCTTGATATAGCTCTCGGAATAGGCGGACTTCCAAGAGGAAGAATTATAGAAATCTATGGTCCAGAATCATCAGGTAAAACAACATTAGCACTTCAATGTATAGCTCAAGGTCAAAAAAATGGTGGTAATGCGGCATTTATTGATGTTGAGCATGCTTTGGACCCTGTATATGCGACAAATTTAGGTGTTGATATTAACTCATTACTTGTTTCTCAACCGGATACAGGAGAACAAGCGCTCGAAATAACAGAATCACTCGTTCGTTCAGGTGCAATTGATGTTATAGTTGTCGACTCTGTTGCAGCACTCGTTCCGAGAGCTGAAATCGAGGGAGAAATGGGAGACTCCCACGTTGGACTTCAAGCAAGACTTATGTCACAAGCGTTAAGAAAACTTGCAGGAGCAATTTCTAAATCAAATTGCGTAGCAATATTTATAAATCAGCTTCGTGAAAAAGTCGGAATAATGTTCGGAAACCCGGAAGTAACCCCCGGCGGACGTGCACTCAAATTTTATTCTTCAGTAAGAATCGATATAAGAAGAATAGAAACATTGAAATCAAACGGAGAAATGATAGGCTCCCGTACAAGAGCAAAAGTCGTAAAAAATAAAATCGCTCCACCATTCAGAGAAGCTGAATTTGACGTTATGTATGGTCAAGGAATATCACACGAAGGTGAAATTTTAGATTTAGCTGTTAAACTCGATATAATTCAAAAAAGCGGTTCATGGTTTGCATTTGGAGAAAAGAAACTTGCTCAGGGAAGAGATAAAACAAAAGAATATCTGAGAGCAAATCCTGAATTTACCAAAAATCTAGAAGAGCAAATTCGTAGCAGTGCAAGCACTATATATGCAAAACCATCTATGGCGAGAAATACGGAAGCTAATACAGAAGATGCAGAAGAAAAAGAGAGTGAATAAAATTTTTTAAATGCTTTGCGGTACGGTAAAGGGGTGCGTGAGGTAAGATGATAATTACAGGTTTAAAAAAGAGTAAACGTGGTAATATATTGATTTATGCCGATGAAAAATATTTTGCCAGCATACCCGATGAAGTATTTATAAAACAAGGTTTTAGAGTAGGCGGATATATTGACGAAAAAATATTATCCGTCGCCCTTACCGATATTAGTGATTATAAAGCGAAAGAAAGAGCGCTGAATTTGCTTTCGTTTAGAGCACATTCAAAAAAAGAATTGGAGCAAAAATTAAAGCAAAAGTCTTTCGACGAAAGTTCAGCTAGACAAGCGGTTGAAAAAATGAGCGAACTAGGGCTTTTGAACGATTTTGAGTTTGCTAAAAGTCTGGCAAATGAACTTATTTTCAGAAAATTTTATTCCGGTTCAAGGGTTAAATATGAACTTTCAAAAAAAGGAATAGATAAAAATATTGTAGATGTTATTTTGGAAGAGATGGATTTTGATGAATTCGAAATAGCGAAAAAATTTGTTCAAAAAAAATGCCAAAATATCTTAAATTTAGATGAGAAAATTAAAAAAAGGCTTATAAGTTCATTGCAACGTTTGGGGTATAGTTGGGATGTTATAAAGAATGTCGTTGATATAGAAACTTAAAATTGGTTGAATGGTGGGTTAAAAGCATGAATTTACCAAATAAGCTTACTGTTTTTAGGATAATATTAGTTCCGGTTATAGTGTTATTTTTATTGTGTGAACAAATACCCGGAAGATATTTTATGGCTTTACTATTATTTTTTGTAGCATCATATACAGATTATCTTGACGGAAAAATTGCAAGAAAAAATAATCTAATAACCGATTTCGGAAAATTAATGGATCCTATAGCAGATAAAATATTGGTAATGTCAATATTTATTTGCTTTTCTGTGTCAGGAGACGTTCCGGCAATTGTAACAATTTTAGTTGTTGTTCGAGAGTTTTTAGTTACGTCAATAAGAATTTTAGTCTTAGAAAGTAAAAAAATTGTAATTTCTGCAAATATTTACGGTAAACTCAAAACTGTTTCTCAAATGGCAACTATTTTTGGAATTTTAATTATAAGGTTGTTTACAGATTTTTTGAATAATCTAGTAGTATTACCTTTTGATGATATGATATTTTATTTTATGAAAAATTCGCTTATACTAATTTGTTCTGTAATGACGGTACTTTCCGGAGCAATATATGTTTTTGATAGTAGAAAATACATAAAAATAAATTAAAATTTTATAGTTAGGAGAAAAGAGCCATGAAGCTTTATAATACGCTTACACAAAAGAAAGAAGAGTTTGTTCCGATTACTCCTAAAAAGGTAAAAATATATTCTTGCGGTCCGACAGTTTATAATTACATACACGTCGGAAATGCAAGACCGATATGCGTTTTTGATACTTTGAGAAAATATTTTGAATATAAAGGATTCGAAGTTTGTTTTGTTCAGAATTTTACGGATATAGACGATAAAATAATAAAAAAAGCGAACGAAGAAAAGACAGATTTTTTTGCCGTATCGCAAAAATATATGGAAGAATATAAAAAAGATGCTGAAGGGCTTAATGTCAAAGAGGCTACTTTTCACCCAAAAGCTACTGAGAATATACAAGAAATAATAAACATGATTAGCAATTTAATAGATAAAAGTTATGCTTATCAAGCCGCAAATGGTGACGTTTACTTTAAAACGAGAGCGTTTAAAGATTATGGAAAACTTTCTAAACAAACAATAGATGATCTTCAATCAGGTGCTAGAATTAGAGTTGGCGAAGATAAAAATGACCCGCTTGATTTTGCTCTTTGGAAATCAGCAAAAGAGGGCGAACCTTATTGGGAAAGTCCATGGGGAAAAGGTAGGCCGGGTTGGCATATAGAGTGTTCTGTTATGGCGTCAAAACATTTAGGAAAAACGATAGATATTCACTGCGGAGGACAAGATTTAATTTTTCCTCATCACGAAAATGAAATTGCGCAAAGCGAATGCTGCAATGACGCTAAGTTTGCAAATTATTGGCTACATAACGGATATATAAACGTCGATAGCAAAAAAATGTCGAAATCGCTCGGAAATTTTTTCACAGTTAGAGAAATTTCAGAAAAATACGGATATGAAGCGATTAGATATTTAATTATGTCGGCACATTATACAAGTCCGATTAATTTTAGCGGAGAAATTTTAGAGCAGTGTAATGCTTCACTTGAAAGGCTTTACAATTTTAAAAATAATTTGGAATTCGCAATTTCCAATTCTTCTAAAGTCAAAAATATTGTCGGCGACAGGGTTTTGAATTTAAAAGTTTATGAAGATAAATTTGAATCTGCTATGGACGATGATTTAAACACCGCCGATGGAATATCCGCAATATTCGAATTGGTAAAAGATGTCAATACAAAAATTTTATCGAAAAGTGAAATCTTTTCCGATTATGAATATTTAATAAAAATTTCGAATTTATTTAAAAAGCTTACGTATGTTTTAGGCATAGTGCAAAAAAATCAAGATATAACGGGTTCTATAAGTAAAGAGGAAATAGAGCGTCTTATAAAAGAAAGAGATTTGGCTCGTAAAGAAAAAAATTGGAAACGTGCAGATGAAATCAGGGATAATCTTAGTTCAAAAAATGTTTTAATAGAAGATACACCTAATGGAACGAAATATACTTTTAAATAATGAAAGCGGTGAAAATACAAAAGAATATGAAATTAAAACAATCAATTATTTCATTAAATAAAATCAGCATTTCATTTAACGGAGAAACTATACTTAAAGATTTAAGTTTAGATATAAAAGAAGGGGAATTTGTAACACTTTTAGGTCCGTCAGGTTGCGGAAAAACCACAACGCTTAGAATTATAGCGGGATTTTTAAAACAAGACAGCGGAGATATATTTTTTCGTGGTCGTACTATAAATAAAGTCCCCGCTTACAAGAGAGAAGTCAACACAATTTTTCAAAAATATGCACTTTTTCCTCATTTGAATGTATACGAAAACGTTGCTTTCGGTCTTAGAATTCAAAAGAAACCTGAAAATGAGATAAATAAAAAAGTCAGAGAAATGTTAAAAATGGTGAATCTTGAGTCATATATTAATCGTCGTGTCACATCACTTTCAGGCGGTCAGCAACAAAGGGTAGCTATCGCACGAGCTCTTGCAAATGAACCGAAAGTTTTGCTTTTAGATGAACCATTAGGAGCTTTGGATTTAAAACTTAGAAAAGATATGCAATCCGAATTGAAAAATATTCATAAAGAAACAGGAATTACTTTTATTTTGGTTACGCATGATCAAGAAGAAGCACTTTCGATGTCTGACACAGTCGTTGTAATGGATAAAGGAACAATTCAGCAAATCGGTACTCCCGAAGATATATACAATGAGCCGAAAAACGCATTTGTTGCCGATTTTATTGGCGAAAGTAACATAGTTGAAGGAATAATGATAGACGACTATCGTGTTAAATTTGCCGGGAAAGAATTCAAGTGTATTGATAAAAATTTCGAAAAAATGAGTCCTGTGGACGTTGTTATAAGACCTGAGGATATAAAAGTTACTTTACCTGAAAACGGAGATATTTCCGGCTTAGTAACGTCTGTAACTTTTAAAGGCGTACATAACGAAATAATTGTAGACGTTGACGGATTTAAGTGGATGATACAAACTACCAAAAGTCAAGAAACAGGTGACGAAATCGGAATGATTATTAATCCTGATGATATTCATATAATGCGAAAGTCTTCTTATTCCTCAGAAATCGGAGATTACAGTGCATTTAGTGATGAATTTTACGAAGAACAGCATCATAGAGAATAAAATTAGTTTGGCGGTGAAATTATTTTGAGAATTAGATTGACATTGTTGCCATATTTAATTTGGTCTACAGTTTTTGTAATTATTCCACTTATGTTGGTTATTATTTTTGCTTTTAGTACGCCTGAAGGAAATTTTACCTTTAATAACATTATTTCGGTCGGAAAATATTCGTATGTATTTTTAAAATCTATCGTTTTAGGATTAGTTTCGACTATTGTTTGTCTTTGTATTGGTTATCCCATGGCATATTTTATATCAAAAATAAAGGCTAAATATCAAAATGTGGTAATTATGCTTTTAATGATACCCATGTGGACAAGCTTTTTGCTTAGAACATATTCTTGGATGACGATTCTAGAATACAACGGACTTATAAATAAATTTTTAAGTTCTGTTGGAATTTCAAAAATAAATATGATAAACACTCCCGGCGCTATAGTTTTAGGAATGGTTTATAATTTTCTGCCATATATGATACTTCCTATATATACAATTCTTGCTAAAACGGATGAAAAAGTTATCGAAGCGGCACAGGATTTGGGAGCTAATAATTTGAAAGTTTTTTGGAAAGTTATTTTTCCGCTCAGTATACCCGGAGTGGTTTCGGGATTTACGATGGTTTTTGTTCCGTCTGTAAGTACGTTTATAATTTCAAAAATGCTGGGCGGCGGCTCTATTTTCGTAATAGGTGACCTTATTGAAATGCAATTTTTAGGAAATACTTATAATCCATATTTAGGCTCGGCTATATCGCTTGTTTTAATGTTAATGATAGTTATTTGTATGGGGATAATGAATCAACTTGACAGTGAAGAAAACGCAAATACATAGAGTAAAGATAGGAGTGAAAAATATGAAATTTTTTAGAAAAATATATATGTTCCTTATATTTTTGTTTTTGTATGCTCCTATTTTTGTACTCATGGTTTTTTCATTTAATGATTCAAAAAGTAGAGCTACATGGCACGGATTTACTTTTAAGTGGTATCATAGGCTTTTTGAAAACAATGATATTTTATCAGCTTTTTACAGTACTATGTTGATAGCAGCTATATCATCGGTAATAGCTACAATTTTAGGTACAATGGCTGCGGTCGGAATAATGAAAAGTAAAAAATGGCAAAGAAAAATGATTATGAACATCACAAATTTGCCAATGATAAATCCAGAAATCGTAACAGGCGTTTCATTAATGTTACTTTTTGTGTTTTTATATAATCGTTTCGGAATATTCAAGCCCGGGATAGTAACACTTATTTTTGCGCATACAACATTTTGCTTGCCTTATGTTATACTGTCCGTTATGCCAAAACTCAGACAAATGGATTCTCATATTTATGAAGCGGCACTTGACTTAGGATGTAATCCGACAAAGTCGTTTTTTAAAGTAGTTTTGCCACAAATTATGCCGGGGATAGTTACAGGGCTTATAATGTCTTTTACAATGTCTATTGATGATTTTGTAATAAGTTATTTTACGGGAGGAACGACTCAAACTTTACCAATAGCGGTTTATTCTATGACGAGAAAAATGGTAAGTCCTGAAATAAATGCGTTATCTACTATATTGTTTTTAGTAGTTTTTGTTTTACTTATAGTAATAAATTTACGTCGAGAAAAAGATAAAAACAGTAGCATTTATTCTGAATATTGATATAGAGAAGAGATGAATATTTAACTTGAAAAATAAAATTTATTTTTCTGTTTTGATTATTGCTTTTTTTAGTATTAACTTATGTTTTGCTACCAATAATAGTATAAATGTTTATAGTTGGGGAGAGTTTATTTCGAACGGTTCTGACGGAAATATGAATGTAAATGAAGAGTTTACGTCTTTGACAGGTATAAAAGTTAATTATAAAACTTTTCAAAATAACGAAGAACTTTATGCAAAAATATCCAGTGGCGGAGCAGACTATGACGTAATAATTCCGTCAGATTATATGGTTTCTAAATTAATAAGCAAGGGCTTACTCGCAAAATTAAATTTTGATAATATTCCTAATTATAGTTTAATAAGTGATGAATTTAAAAATCTTGAATTTGACCCTACAAATAGTTATTCTGTTCCGTATATGTGGGGACTGATTGGAATATTTTATAATAAAAAGGAAGTTAAAGTTCCGGAAAGTGATATTACGTGGGATATTTTGTGGGATAGCAAATATAAGAATAAAATATTAATGTTTGATAATGCACGAGATTCTTTTGCAATATCTTTGTTAAGATTAGGATATTCTATAAATTCTAAAGATAAAGATTGCTGGAGAAAGGCTGCGGACGAGCTTATAAAACAAAAGCCACTGGTACAGGCGTATGTAATGGATCAGATTTTTGACAAAATAGGTAACGAAGAGGCAGTTTTGGCGCCGTATTACGCAGGTGATGCTGCTATTGTTTTAAAAAATAACAGTAATATAGGATTTGTTATACCAAAAAATGGTACGAATAAATTTGTGGATTCAATGTGTATTGCCAAAAATTCAAAGCGTAAAGCAGAAGCGGAAAAATATATAAACTTTATGTGTAGCACATCTGTTGCACTTGCAAATGTTAAGCAAACAGGTTATTCAACACCGCAACGAGAAGTATATGAGCTTTTAAGCGACGATATAAAAAATAATAAAATTTTTTATCCTGATGACGAAACATTAAAAAATGCACAGATATTTGTCAATCTTCCGGAAAATGTTAACAAATTTATGGATGAATTATGGATAGAAGTAAAGTCGGGGGGAAAAACAGGTAATTCATGGCTTCTTGTTGTAATTTTATTTGTATTTGTTATAATGTATCTGTTAGTTGTTTTATACAAAAAGAAAAAAATGACTGAAAAATAAAATTAAGAAAGGGATGTTCCTTTATGATTAAAGTACATTTGAAAAATAACAATACGAAAGAAGTGAACTTGGGAACTACCCTTTTTGATTTAGCTAAAAATTTAGGTGGTAGTTTATACAAGGATGTTTGCGCCGCAAAGGTGGATGGTGAACTTAAAGATATTAAGTCACCTATAGAAAAAGAGTGTAGCGTAGAGTTTTTGACTTTTGATTCCGAAGAAGGAAGAAAAACATATTGGCACACAACTGCACACATTTTAGCACAAGCTGTTTGCAGACTTTATCCAAACGCTAAATATGCGATTGGTCCTGCAATAGATGAAGGATTTTACTATGATTTTGATATGGAAGAAACAATAAATGAAGAAGATTTCGAAAAAATAGAAGCTGAAATGAAAAAAATCATAGATGAAAATTTTTCAGTTGATATAATAAGAACTACTGAAAAAGAAGCGGTTGATATTATGAATAAGCGTAATCAACCATATAAGATAGAACTTATTGAAAAACATAAAAATGATAAAAGTCTGATTTTGCGTAAACAAGGGGAGTTTATAGATTTATGTGGCGGATCGCATATGATGTCTACGGGAAAAATAAAAGCATTTAAACTTCTTAGCCGAGCCGGTGCTTATTGGAAAGGTGATTCCAAAAATAAGATGCTTACGAGAATTTATGGAATTTCATTTCCTAAAAAATCTATGTTGGAAGAATATTTACAAGTTCTTCAAGATAGAAAGTTGAGAGACCATAGAAAAATCGGAAAAGATTTGAAATTGTTTATGACTCATCCTCTTGTGGGTTCCGGGTTGCCTATATATTTACCCGATGGTGCAACGATAAGGCGGAATTTGGAGCGATATATTCAAGATAAAGAGATTGAGTTAGGATACAAGCACGTCTATACTCCAAGTGTAGCAACGACGGATTTGTACAAAATAAGCGGGCATTGGGATCACTATAAAGATGACATGTTTCCGGTCATGAAGGTGGATACTGAAGAATTTGTTTTAAGACCAATGAATTGTCCGCATCATATGCTTATATATAAAAGCGAGCTTAGGTCCTACCGTGATTTACCGATAAGAATAGGTGAATTGGCTCACGACTTTAGGTATGAAAATTCAGGTGCGGTTTGTGGATTAGAAAGAGTAAGGCAAATGTGCCAAAATGATGCTCATTTGTTTGTAAGACCGGAACAAATAAAGGAAGAAGTCGGAAATGTATTAAAACTTATATTCGATGTTTGGAAAAATGATTTTGGATTTGATAAATTTGATATAAGACTTTCATTAAGAGATAAAGAAAACAAAGAAAAATATATTGATAATGATGAAATGTGGGAAACTGCAGAAAATCAACTTAGAGATATATTGCAAGAATTAAAGATTGATTTTTATGAAGCTAAAGGTGAAGCTGCTTTTTATGGTCCTAAAATAGATATACAAATAAAGTCCGCACTAATGCATGATGTCACGATTCCGACTTGTCAGCTTGATTTTGCGTTGCCGAAAAGATTTGATTTGAAATATGTGGGAAAAGATGGGCAAGAACATATGCCTATTGTAATACACAGGGCAGTATTAGGCTCATCGGACAGATTTATTTCATTTTTGCTTGAAGAAACAAAAGGTAATTTACCGATTTGGTTGGCGCCGGAGCAAGTTAGAATTTTGCCGCTTAATGAATCTATGACAGAATTTGCAGAAAACTTAAAAAAAGAAATGATTTCTGCCGGAATACAACGTGTTACTGCTAATCTTTGTAATGAAAAAATTGGTTATAAAATTCGCGAAGCACAATTGAGTAAAATTCCTTATATGGTAATATTAGGAAATAAAGAACTGGAGAGTGGGAAAATTTCTGTTCGCAGTTGTGTAAAAGGCGATTTAGGGCTTATGGATAAAGACGAATTTATAAATATGATTTTGAATGATATAAAAAATAAAAAATAGTTTTATAATTCAGGTGAAATAGGTTCTATCTTTATTTAAAAGATTAGAACCTAAATTTTGTAAAAAGGAGTATAAAATTGATTACAATTGCAATTGATGGTCCGTCAGGGTCAGGAAAAAGTACAATTTCAAAAATTATCGCTAAAAAAATTGGATTTATAAATGTAGATACAGGTGCTCTATATCGTACAATAGCTTATTTCTTTTTGGAAAATAAGATTAATTATAAGGAAAAATCAGAAGTTTTAAAAAATCTTAATAATATATCGGTAAGTTTGAAAAATGAAAATTTTTCCCAAACCATATTTTTAAATGGCGTAGATGTAACTCAAAAAATCAGAACGAATGAAATTTCTATGGTGTCTTCTGAAATTTCTGTTATTCCGGAAGTAAGGCAATTTCTTTTAAAACTTCAAAGAAATATTGCAAAAGAAAATAATGTAGTTATAGATGGAAGAGATATAGGAACGGTGGTGCTTCCAAATGCCGATGTAAAAATATTTTTGACTGCAGACCCAAAAGTGCGTGCTAAAAGAAGATACAATCAGTTGATATCAAAAGGTCAGTCAACCACTTTTGATGAAATTTTAGAATTAATAAATAAGAGAGATTATAATGATATACATAGAAAGATTTCTCCGTT
>JAUNCP010000015.1:18516-20047 GCA_030526535.1 Clostridia bacterium
AAAGCTGATGATGCGATTTTAGTTGATAATTCAAACTTAAATCAGAAAAATACGGTGGATAAATTAATGGAAATAATAGAGAAGAAGGGTATAAAAATTGATGCAAAATAAAGTTTTCTATAAATTTGTAAGTTTAATATTAAAGCCTTTTGTGAAACTTATATTTCCTTACGAAATATATGGTGCTGAGAATTTAAGTATAATAAAGACAGGTTGCTTGTTATGTTCAAATCATTTATCTAATATGGACGCAATTTTTTTAATAGTAGGCTTAAAAAATACTATATGTTTTATGGCTAAGGAAGAGCTTTTTAAAAATAAACTATTGGGTTTGATTTTGTCTATGTTGGGTGTATTCCCTGTTAAACGTGGGAAAGGTGACACAAGTGCTTTAGATGTTGCAAAGAATATAATTAAAAATAATGATATTTTAGGAATATTCATAGAAGGTACAAGGTCAAAAACGGGAGAATTTTTAAGACCGAAGTCGGGTGCGGCATTTTTGGCATATTCATGTAATGCTCCTGTAATACCGGTTTGCATAACCGGCGGAGGAAAAAATAATAAAGTTAAAGCTTTTAAGAAAACTTTGATAAAAATATCTCCGGGAATTTTTCCGAAAGATTTTGGTATAGTAGCAGGGACGCGTTCGGAAATCAAATCTGCTACTAACATGATAATGGAAAAAATAAAAGAAATGCGAAATTAAAATTTTAAAGAGAGAGGTTTCGTTTTGAAAATACATATAGCGAAGACGATAGGATATTGTTTTGGAGTTGACCGTGCAGTTAATGCGGTCAACGATTTATTATCTAAAAACAGAAAAGTGTGCACACTCGGACCTATAATACATAATCCAAAAATAATAAAAGAGTTTGAAGATAAAGGTGTAAAAATTATAGATCACCCGTATCAAGTTCCAAATGGATATATTTTGGTAATTAGAGCTCATGGTACGACAAAAGAAAATCTGGAATACATGGAACAAAATAATATTGATTTTATAGATGCTACATGTCCGTTCGTTAAAAAGATTCATAGAATAGTTGAAAAAAATTCAGATAAAAAAGATTTTCTTTTAATTTCAGGGAATAGTAATCATCCTGAGGTAATTGGAATAAAAAGTTTTTTTTATAAAAATGTTTTTGTTTTTGATGATGTAAAGTCATTAAATAAAATTTTAGATGATAATCCTGAAATTGCAAATAAATCGGGTATTGTAGTTTCGCAAACTACATTTTCAAAAGAAAAATGGATAAAATATATAAAATTGTTCAAAAAACAGTTGAAAAAACTAGAAATATTTGATACAATATGTAAGACGACATATTTAAGGCAATCAGAAGCTGAAGAAATGTCGAAAAAATCGGATTTGATGATTGTTGTAGGCGGCAAAAACAGTTCCAATACTACTAAATTGTATGAAATATGTTCTAAAAATACGAATACGATTTTAGTTGAAAATGAGGATGATTTGCCTAATGATATTTCTTATAAATTTGATAGTGTTGGAATAATTTCCGGAGCTTCT
>JAUNCP010000069.1 GCA_030526535.1 Clostridia bacterium
ATATGCACGAAAAAAATTTTATAGGGCATGATATAAATTTTTCTAAAAATAATAATTCAAATGATAGAACAAATGCATGTGAAAAAATATATGCGATTGATTATAGCAACTCAAATGCAGAAAAAGATATATTTTTGACATATGATTTAGGATACAAAAATAACAATATTTATAAAACCGACATAAACAGTTGGTCTGATTTAGACAGTTTAGAACGAGATAAAATTCAAAATAACAATATTGTTGTTTCAAAAAATGTCATTCCCGAAAATATAAAAAAAGAAATGAGGTTATTGAGTAATTTTCTATATAGTGCGAAATCTGTTTATAATAGTAATATCGCAATTTCTTCAGTTTATGTCGGAACAAAAAGCGGAATTTTATACAAATATGATTCAAAAAATTTAAATTCAAATTATGATCCTTGCCAAAGAGAGTGGTATAAAGATGCTGTAAATTCTTACAGAAATGGGGAAAATTTGCCTGTGTGGCAAAGCACTTACACAAGTAAAAGTGACAGTAAGCTATGCATAACATGTTCTAAAGCTATAGTCGGAAGTAATGGTGATATTTTAGGCGTTGTTGCAATAGATATGTATCTCGACGAAATCAATAAATATATTTTAAATAATAACGCAGGAAATACAGGATATGCATTTGTCGTGGATAAAAATTCAAAAATAATTATGCATTCGAATTATACGGAAGAAAATTTTAATGATAATCTTGAAAATATCGATGAATCTTATAAAAATTTATTATGCAATATGGCTTTAAATGGTCAAGGAATTGAAGAAGCAATAATAGACGGAAAAAATTATTATGTTTCCTATAGTTCTTTGAAAACACCCGGTTGGTCTATTGGAATAGCTTCAGAAGTAGATAAAACAATAGAACCTTCAGAAGAAATAAAAAATTATATTAATTCTATATATGACGAAACAAATTTTCGCATAAAGAAAAATTTATTTGGTATTTATATTTTGTTTTTAGCAATATTTATTGTATGCTCGATAATTTTATATTTTATCGGAGTTAATCTTACTGATAAAATATTGGCTCCCATAAAATTACTTTGCGAAAAAGCAAAATTAATCGGTAAAGGGAACTTTGATATTAAACTTCCTGTCAGTTCGAATGATGAATTGGGAAAATTATCTGGAATTTTTAATCAAATGGCAGAAGACTTAAAAAATTATATGGAAAATTTAAAAGTAACTACCGCTGAAAAAGAAAAAATACACAGTGAGTTGATGATAGCCCGTAAAATACAGCGTAGTATGTTACCTTGCATTTTTCCGGCTTTCCCTGATAGAAAAGATTTTGATATCTATGCAATTATGGATCCGGCTAAAGAAGTAGGTGGGGATTTTTATGATTTCTTTTTTACGGATAAAACACATTTTGCGGTTGTAATAGCAGATGTTTCAGATAAAGGTGTTTCAGCGGCTTTATTTATGGCAATTACAAAAATATTGATAAAAAACCAACTTCAAAACGGAGATTCTCCTGCGAAAGTTCTTGAAATAGTAAATAAGCGACTTTGTGAGAACAACGATGAAGGCATGTTTGTGACTGCTTTTATAGGAGTAATAGACATAAATACCGGAGAAGTTACAGTGGCTAATGCGGGGCATAATTTACCTCTGGTTTACAAAAAAGTTTTAGATAAATATGATTTTGTGAATTTTAATCATGGTTTTGTTCTCGGCGGAATAAAAGAACAAATATATACCGAAAAAACTATAAAATTAAGTAAAAATGATATTTTATTTTTATATACTGATGGTGTTACTGAAGCTATAAACAAAAAAGGCAATCAATTTTCAAGTAATAATCTCAAAAATTTTTTGAATAGCGAGCAAGTTAAAAAACTGAGTATACAGGAAACTATAGTAAAACTTCGTGAATATTTGGAAATATTTTCCAAAGATGTAAACAGAACCGACGACATTACAATGTTAGCGTTCAAAAACTTAGAAATTTTTGGTGAAAATAGTGATAAGGAGAATAATAGTTTATAAATTGTGAAGATAGATATTTGACTATTTCACGTCAAAAACCATGGATTATTTGACAATTTTTGAAATATAAATAAGAAATTATTGTGCAAAAGGTAATTCTTTTTCGTTTTGGCAATATATTAGGGATAAATATCTTGCAAAAAATCCATTAATTATATACAATTAACTAAAGGACAATCATTCAATGTTCGTTTTTAATTTTTAATTACGTTCATAAACAAAGGAAAGAGGTTACAGTATGTCTAACAGGTTATTTCAAAATATAATACATCAAACGATGGGTGTATTGGATAGAACTGTGGGGGTAATAGACGAATCATGTGTTGTCGTCGCATGCAGTGATCCAAACAAAATCGGTGAAACGATGAATGATGTTAAACCTATTTTACTTATGCAAGGTGAAGAATTTGTAGTAGAAGGTATTACATATAAACCTTTTGGCGGAAATTCACGTAAAGGATTTGTTGTTTTTGTTTCCGGTTCTGACGAAACAGCAAAAAAAGATGCTATTATGCTTTCGATATTGCTTAACAATGTCAAGCAACACTATGATGAAAAACATGATAAAGTTAATTTTATAAAAAATGTTTTATTAGATAATATTTTACCAGGAGATATTTATCTTAGAGTTCGTGAGCTTAAATTTAATACGGATGTAAATAGAGTTTGTTTTATGATAAAAATTCTTTCGAAATCAGATGCATCACCTTATGATGTAATACAAAAGCTTTTCCCCGACAGGTCGAAGGATTTTGTTGTCAGTATAAACGAAACTGATATAGCTTTGGTAAAAGAAATACCGGAAGATACGGATTTTATAGCTCTTGAAAAACTTGCAGCTTCGATTGTTGATACACTTTCAGGAGAATATTATATTCATTCTGTGGTCGGTGTAGGCACGATT
>JAUNCP010000016.1:0-1568 GCA_030526535.1 Clostridia bacterium
ATTAAGGAAACAATATTACCGGAATATAAAGAAAAATTAAAAAAAATTCAAAACGATGAGAAATTATGTGAAATTTTCAAGCAAGATGTAGAAGAATTTTTGATACGAGAATTACAAACTCAGAGATTACGTTTAGCAGACTTACGAAATGGAATTAAGGGGAAAAAAACTTTTGAAGAACAAAAAAAAGAAATTGAAAAGAAAATATGTGAATTTCCAGATTTATTATTCAAAAATAAAGATTATCAAAAAGAAAAAGAAAAATTCAACAACAGGTGTTTTGAGCTAGAAAAGTTAAAAAAGTCAAATTGGAAAAAGGCAACAATGCCTAGTGGAGAAAAAAAATCAAAAATAAAAATTGGGTCATATAGAGTAAAAATTAAAAATGCACAAAAAGAATTAGATAAAAAAGAAAAAACAGTAAGAGATTTATATAAAAATGGTAAAATAGACAAATCTCAACAACAACGTACATTAACGGAGATTCATAAACAGAACGATATATTTAACAAAATGAAAAGCGAAACGTCAGGCGTTGATGTAAAAAAACTTATTAAACAGTATGAACAATCTAATGCAAAAATGAAGAAAGATTTGAATGACGAATTAGAAAATGCTGAAAAAAATAAAGACAGAAAAAGTTCTAGTGATATAAAGCTTATACGAAAGCCAGTAAAAATTAGTATAGGTTAATTATTAAACTTATTTTATTTTATGTAATAAATTTTCACCTAATCAAATAAAGATTTTTTTGCGGAGGGCAGAGAGTAAGCCCTCCGTTTTTTGTTACCATAACCATTTCTTCAATAGAACCGCCGTTTTCAATTTGAATTCTTGGCTCAATTGTATAAACTCCGTTTTCGCACAAATTTAAAGCCGAACGTTTATGACCTTTTGGGGAAATACTCGTTCCGGGACTGTGTGCTGTTTCACCTACCGGATGACCTGTGGCGTGGTTATAATTTGGATATCCCGCTGACGTTATAGTTTCTCTGACAAGCTTATCTATTTCATATCCTTTTTTAGTGGGTTTAAAATTTTCTATTCCTAAATTTATCGCTGAAATTAGCGTACTAAAAACCTTTTGAATTTCTTTAGGAGCGTGATTTTCTCCTAATTTAAGCGCATATCCCATTCTTTGTATATCGCTTGAATATTTTTCCCCATTCGCTAAAAATATTTTTACACCAAAATCAAAATAAATCGTCTGACCACGTTTCAGAGGGTTATTTCCTGCGCAAGAATGTCCTCCTTTTTTTAAATTTTGTCCTATTAACACAACAGGGCAAAGTTCTTTTTCCCAAGAAAATTCTTCACGAATAATTCCATGTTTTTTGAAATATGCCGGTTTGGATTTGAAAATATTATGAGTTAATGCTACGATTTGTTTTTCGGTCATGCCGATTTTTAAGTGCTTAAAAGTCATATTTAAAATTTCTAATGCACGATTTGCCGCTATTTTTAGATATTTAATATCTTCTTCGGTTTTTGTGTCCATAAGAGCATAAATTAATTCATCCGCAGATTTAAAATCAGGCATTTTTTTAGAATTAATGTTATAAAATTTA
>JAUNCP010000016.1:1578-19299 GCA_030526535.1 Clostridia bacterium
CCGATTACATCTGTCTGCGAATCCATTTTGTCGGAAAAATTAAAATAAATTGAGTTTGGAAAATTAAGCTTTTTCAAAACTGAAAAAATATTTTCTATTAATGAATTTTCTCCCGAATAAACTAAAATTTCTCCGTCAAAATCTTTTACGTTATTTATGTCCAGTGTATGTACAATAAGATAATTACCATCGTTGCTTAAAATTGCAACAGAAGGTACAATTGTTTTATCGGTTATGAATTTAGAAAAGTAAGGTTCGTTATTTTCTGCACTATACATTATCCAAGCAGAATTTTTTTCGTCAAATATTTTTTTCAAATCGCATCGTTCCTTTTGATTATTTTTGTGTTTACAAATTTTATTCTATCATACAAAGAGAGATGTTTTAAATTAGTAAATTAAAAAAAGTTGTTTCTATGTCTGTGGTACTGTCGCTTTGCATGATTTTAAGTTTTTCCCCGATTTTTAAAATGCCACTTGGAGGTTCGATAAATCTTGGCGAAGCACTACCGATTATATTTTTTTCTTCAAAGTACGGACATAAAGCAGGAGTGAATATTGGTATATTATACGGGATATTAAAAATTTTTATTTCGTTTAATCTTCCTCCGACGCAAAGTTTTTTATGTTTTTTTATTGTCATTCTATTTGACTACATATTACCGTATGCGTTTTTAGGATTTTCGCCATTTTTTACGTTTAAAATATCTAATGTGAATGTATCATTTGCGATTATAATTTTTTTATCAGGCTTAGTAAAATTAGTTAGCACGGTTTTTTCAGGAATTTATGTATGGAAACAGTATGTTCCGTCAGGTGAATTAATTTTCCCTTTTGTTTTGTTGTACAATTTAAGTTATATTTTGCCGCAATCAATAATCAATTTGATTTTGTGTTTTGTGATAGATAAAATTTTCAAAAAATCATTTTGTTAAATCGTGATTTTATATTTCACACTTTTTTGATAGTAAAAATAATATTATTATCAAAAGGGTGTGATTTTTTGGCTATAAAAATATTTATCGACCAAGGGCATAATCCAAGCGGAATAAATGCCGGAGCGGAAGGATTTGGACTAAGAGAACAAGACATAACATATAACGTCGGAAAATATTTGGAAGAATTTTTAAAAAAAGATAATCGATTTGAAGTTAAATTGTCACGAAATTCTCCGAATGAAATTTTGGGAACAAGTAATGCAACAAGCTTAAAAGCGAGGGTGGATGCTGCAAATGATTGGGGTGCGAATTACTTTATTAGCATACACGTAAATGCAAATGTGAATCCCGATATTAACGGTACAGAAGTTTACGTTTATTCAGAGTATACGCAGTCGTACTATTTCGGAGAGTATATTTTAAATTCCATAGTTTCTAAATTAGGTACAAAAAATAATGGTATGAAAGTGCGACCCTCTTTATATGTTTTAAGAAAAACAAATATGCCGGCAGTACTTTTGGAACTTGCTTACATAACTAATTTGAGCGATTCAGAAAAATTACGAAATAATCAGTATCAGTTTGCAGAAGCGATTTATGACGGAATATTAAAATTTTTCGGTTTTTGATTTTATATAAGCAATTTGAATTATATTTTTACTGTTTATTGGGAGGTAAAAATATGAATAAGATTCAGGTGTTAAAACTGCTTGAATATTGCGGTATGTCCTACAATGATATTCAAGCGAGGAACAAAAACGAAAAAGTTATTTTTATTAATGATAAGGATACTGATATACAATGCTTTTTGATAATAAAAAATGATGTTTTAACTATAGTTTTTAGGGGTTCGGATTCTAAAAAAGATTGGAAAGCCGACATGACTTTTGAAAAAACAATAATTCCTTATGGAAATAAAAAGTCAAATATACGTGTTCATTCAGGGTTTATTGGTACTTATAAAAGTAAAAATGTTCGAGATAAAATCCATGAATTCGTTACAGATAATATACAAAAAATAGTTTTAACGGGTCATTCTTACGGCGCAGCTTTGGCAATCTTGTGCGGAGTAGATTTGCAGTATAATTTTCCCCAAAAAGATTTCGAGGTTGTAGTTTTTGGTTGTCCGAGAGTGGGAAACAGAGCGTTTAAAAAATCTTATGATTTAAGAATTTTTAAGACTTTACGAATAGAAAACCCAGGCGATATTGTAACAAAAGTTCCGTTTTCGTTTTTGGGATATAGACATGTCGGAATAAAATTAAAATTGAAGCGGACAAAAAAATTCTTCGGAATCTTTAATAATCATTCTTTGCAGGAGTATTATTGTAACTTTTGGGATTCGACTTAAACCAATAGCATATTTTTATGAAATATGTACATATACTATTAATCTTATTAAGTAAACATTGACATATTATAATATTTACATTTTTGGAAATATATGATATAATATTTATGTTAGTTGAGTTTACATATAAAATAAATTTTAAGGAGGATGTTCAAAATGAACACAAAAATTCAAGTTTTAAATAGCATAGATTTGGAAAACATTTCAGGAGGAGTGGAAAATAAAAATAAGAATTCAGAAAGTTTTGATGATGTGTTAAAAAAAGCTGAAAAAAACAGTTTTTTGAATTTTCTGAATGGTCTTACTAGCCCGTTTGGATTGGTTTATAATAAGAATGCCGGCTTTGTATTTATTGAAAGTAATGTAGTGAATTTTTCTGGAATGTTTAATGACTGGAACTCAACATCAGCGCGTGCCGGTTCTTTAACAGCTTTGGCTATCTTTACAGGTGCAATAATTGGAACTTATGAAGGTATCAAATGGGCTGTTAAAAAGATTTTTTAATTTTATTCCAATAAGCTTCAAATGATTGCTCGGTCTTATTTGACTGAGCAATATAATATTTTTTGTTTTTAATTTCGTCAGGCAAATATTGTTGCTTTATCCAATGATTTTCAAAATCGTGAGGATACAAGTAGCTTTTTTTGTTATCATTTTTATTTATATTTGAACTATCGCAATGAACATTTTTTAAGTGTCTCGGCACGTCATAATTTTTTCCGTTATGCAAATCCTTCATTGCGCTATTTATAGCAATGTACGCTGAATTAGATTTAGGTGAAAGTGCAACAAGAATAACCGCATCGCAAAGAGGAATTCTTGCTTCGGGTAATCCCACCTGCATTGCAATATCGCACAAAGTTTTTACTTGTGGAAAAATCGACGGATGAGCTAATCCTACGTCTTCGCACATACAAACCAGTAGTCGCCTGCAAATGCTTGTAAGTTCGCCTACTTCTAAAAGTTTAGCCAGATAATAAATCGAAGCATTAGCGTCTGAGCCCCTTAAAGATTTTTGAAATGCCGATAAAAGATCAAAGTGATCGTCTCCGGTTTTATTGTATCCGGTAAATGAATTTTGTGATAATTTTTCTAAGACATTGTCAAAAACGATGTTTTTCTTTTTGTTTTCGGTTTTAGTTGATTTATAGCAAACCTCGAATGTGTTCAAAGCTTTTCTGACGTCGCCATTTGAAATTGACGACAGAACATTCATTGCTTCATCTGAAATAGTTATTTCTATATTGTCTTCTTTTTCTAAACATTTTATTGCTCTTAAAATAGCTTTTTTTATGTCGTCAGAAGAAACGGGTTTGAATTCAAAAACCTGAGAACGACTCAGTATGGCGCTGTAAATATAAAAATAAGGATTTTCCGTTGTAGATGCTATCAATGTTATTTTCCCGTTTTCTATGAATTCTAGCAAAGACTGCTGTTGCTTTTTGTTAAAATATTGAATTTCGTCTATATACAAAATTATTCCGTTTGGTGCAGTAATTGGATTTATTTCAGAAATTATATTTTTTATGTCTGATAAAGACGCAGTTGTTGCATTTAATTTGAATAATCTTCTGTCTGACTTTTGCGAGATTATTCTAGCCACAGTTGTTTTTCCAGTTCCCGGTGGCCCGTATAAAATTAAATTCGGGAGAGCGTCTTCGGCTATTAAATTTTCTATAAAATTATCTTTTCCGAAAATATGCTCTTGACCTACTATTTCGCTTAAATTTTCAGGTCTTAATCTATCCGGTAATGGTTGTTTCATTTTATATACTCCATATTAATTTTAATAAGTTGGTAATTTACAAATTGCTACTATATGTATTATAATAATAACCAATTCGAAAATAAAGTTATTCCGAGCTTTATTGTCGATTTATTTTAGAAAGGATGTTTTATGTGTTTAATTCGGTAATCTCTTGGCTTAGTAATCCTTGGAATCTTTTGTCTATATCTATGTCGACTATAGCCTTTATTGGTACGGTTATTAACGCAGAAAGAAATAAGTGGGGATTTGTTTTTTGGATTGTGTCCAATACATATATGTGTATTAAACTTTTTATAATGGGATCATATCCTGAAAGTTTGCTTTTCTTTGCGTATTTTATACTTGCAATAAGAGGAATTTTTTCTTGGACGAAAAAAGAAACAAGAGAAAAAGCAAAATAAAATTATTATACAAAGAGGTAAATGTTCATGAAAGTTTTATTGCACACATGTTGTGCACCATGTTCAGTTAAATGTATAGATGAGCTTCAAGAAAGTGGGGAAGAGCCCACTGCTTTTTGGTTTAATCCAAACATACATCCATATACTGAATATAAAGCACGAAAAAATACGCTTATAGAATACTCTAAAACTAAAAATTTGCAGATTATAATTGAGGAAAATTACGGTCTGAGGGAATTTATCAAAAGTGTGTACCCTGATTTTAATAATCGTTGTAAATATTGTTACTCTGTGAGGCTTGAAAAAACCGCTCAAAAAGCGAAAGAATTAGGTTTTGATTATTTTTCCACCACTCTTTTGATAAGTCCGTATCAAAACCATGAAATGATATATGAAGTCGCAGAGGATATGGCTGAAAAATACGGAGTAAAGTTTTTGTATAAAGATTTCAGACCGTTTTTTAGGGAAGGTCAAAAAATAGCAAGGGAATTAGGAATGTATATGCAAAAATATTGTGGATGCATATTTAGCGAAGAGGAAAGATATTTAAAAAAATAACGCTTATAAAAGCGTTATTTTTTGTATTATAATAAAGTATCTTCCTCGAACAATTTACTGTGTATTGCATTTAAAGCAGAATGTGTTTTTACGGATGAAATTAAAATTGATACACGTTTATCATCGCAAGCTATCATTTCGACATTGATTTTTATTTCTTCTAAAATTTCAAATATTATTGAAGCAATATTTATATTTATTGTGTCAGATAATGCAACTGTAGATATTATTGATTTATTTTTATCGTAAAAAATATTATCTTTCTCCGGAAAATATTTTTCTAAGATTTTTATAGTTTCGTCTAATTTAGTTTCATCAACAGCAAATATTATAAAATTATTTTGTTTTTTTTCAACAGTAGAAAATGATGTATCTACATTGATTCCAGACTTTTTTAATTCTGAAAATATATTATTATAAAAAATAGATTTATCATATATATCAGTTATTGTTATTTTTGCTATATGGTTTAAAACAGCTATTCCGCTTATCGGATTTGCTCTATGATTTTCAACATTTTTTACGATTGTTCCGATTGAGTTTGATAGCATGCTCGAAAGCACTTCAACTTTAACATTATTTTTTTTTGCGGTTAAAATAGATTTATCATGTAAAACTTGTGCTCCATATTTTGAAAGTGCAAACATTTCATCGTATGATATTTCATCAATTTTTTTAGCTGACGATACAATTCGTGGATCGGCTGTGTATACGCCATCAACATCGGTATATATTTTACATCTATCGGCATTTAACGCAGCGGCTAAAGCGACCGCACTTGTATCGGATCCTCCTCTTCCCAATGTAGATATATTGTTTTCTTCATCAATTCCTTGAAATCCTGCAATTACGACTATGTTTTTTTTAGATAATTCCTCTTTGATTCTTTTCGGGATAATATTTAATATTTCAGCATTCCCATAATAAGAATCAGTAAAAATTTTTGCCTGCCAACCGGTTAATGAAATGGCGTTAAATCCCAAATTTTGTATTGTCATTGCTAAAAGCGATGCGGACATTTGTTCGCCGCATGAAATATAGGCATCAAGTTCTCTTTTAGATGGATTTTTATTTATATTTTTAAGGTTTTCCAACATTTTGTCTGTGGTATCACCTTGTGCGGAAACTACTACTACAACATCATTTCCGTCGGAATATGCTTTAGTTACTTTTTTAGCAACGTTTAGTAAATGATGTGCATCGGCTACGGAGCTTCCTCCGAACTTTTGGATTATCAGACTCATGAAATTTCCTCCTCTTTGTTTATATTTTCAAATTATGCATATAAAAATTATAAAGTTATTATTCTTCTATAGGTTGTTCGTCTTGAGACTCTTCGCTATTTTCGGAAGAATTTTGAGAGTTATCTGAATTTTCCTCTGAGGGGGAAAGGTTTTCATCCGGCTCTGAATGTACGGAACTTTCCAAAGACCGATGCGAGCCGTAGTGTGATGTGCAATGTCCGGGTATGTTGCTTGGAGAATAGTACCCGATTGCAGTGTTTGTACAACCTGAATTTGCTAACAGTCCGGTGGATTTACAATATTTCTCCATGACTATATTTGGGTCATAAGAATAATCTATAACAGGTTTTCCGTCTAAATATTTCGTCATAATATATTTCCATATTCTTATTGCTGCGGCGTTGTCTTTTATTCTTTTAGGATTGTCATAGCCTGTCCATATTCCCGCAATGCAATATGGACTTCCTCCGATAAACCAATGGTCTAATCCATTGCTTGTAGTACCGGTTTTTCCGATTATATTCCAATTCGGTATGTTAGCGGCACGGCCTGTTCCTTCCGGACCTATAATTACGTTTCTTAATAGTCTATTCATTATAGTTGCGGTTGCAGGTGAAACTGCTTCGATTGATTTTTGCTTACGATTATCGAGAATCACCTTTCCGTTTTGGTCTGTTACATAAAAATACGTAAATGGTTTTGTGTATTTTCCTCCGCTTCCAAAAATCTGGAATGCTGCTGTCATTTCTCGTGGAGTTATACCGACATGTGTACCTCCTGTAGCTAATGCGGCGAGAGAAGTAGCATCGTTGCTGTCTAACGAGGTTATTCCTAATTTTTGAGTTAAGAATTCGTAACTTTTTAAAGGAGTCAAAAGCTTCACAACCTGAGCGACCGGGGCGTTGGCAGATTTTTCAATTGCCCATTGCAGTGTTACTTTTCCTTTGTAACTTTTATACCAGTTTACAGGCCAATTTTTAGTTCCGTTTCCACTGCTTACTTGAAGTGGTTCATCGGGTATAAGAGAAGAATAATTGTACACACCCAAATCTACTATAGGAGCATAGGCAGAAATTGGTTTTATAGTAGAACCGGGTTGCCTTTTAGCTACATTCGCACGGTCGTATAGTAGATTTCCGGTTTTAACTTTTCTTGAACCTAACGATGCCAAAATTCTGCCGTTATAGTCCATCATTATATATCCAATTTCCATATTCGGATCTTTAGGCATAATATTACCGTCTTTTATAGCATTTTCTGCAAATTCTTGAGCTTTTAAATCCATAGCAGAATAAATTTTAAATCCTTGAGTGTAAATCATATTTTCTGCAACAGATTTACCTATATGATATTTTTCGCATAAATCCGCCACAATATCTCTTACTAAAGCTTCAACATACCAATTTCGTACATTTTTAGAGCTGGAATCTTTTTCTTTTTTAGCCTTTTCTGAAAAATTCATATTTTGTGATTCTTTAATGGCTTCATTGTATTCATCGTTGGATATTTTATTTTGTGCAAGCATTTCCGCCAAAACCGTTTCTCTGCGTTCTTTGTTATTTTGTGGATGATATAGCGGATTATGTGCGGTTGGATTTTGTGTTATTGCGGCGATGCAAGCGCATTGTGCTAGAGAGCAATTTTGTATATCTTTTTCGAAATATAGCTGAGCTGCAGTTTGAACTCCTTTGCAACCACCGCCGAAATTTACAATATTTAAATAAAGTTCTAATATTTCATCTTTAGAATATTTTTTTTCTAATTCGGTTGCACGCAAAATTTCCCTTATTTTTCTTGTTAAACTTACCTGACTGTCCTCTGTAATATTTTTAATTAATTGCTGTGTAAGAGTAGAACCGCCATAACTTTTTGAGCCTTTTAAAACGTTTAAAGTTGCTCCTAGAGTTCTTATGATATCTATTCCGTGATGTTCGTAGAAACGTTTGTCTTCTATTGCAATAATAGCGTTTTTCATGTTTAGCGGTATATCTTTGAAATCAACCCAAATTCTATTTTCTAAGTTATGAACTTTTTGATATTCTTGAGGATTTCCTTTTTCATCGTTTACATAAATAAAGCTGGTAAGAGACATTTTATAATTTTTTATATTTAAAGCAATATCATCCCCAAGTATTGTAGATTTATATATAATTAAAGACGCCAAAACGATAATCCCGGTCAAGATTGAGATTATGCTCCAGCTTAAGATAAGCCGCCAGAATATTTTTAATATAGATGCAAAAATTCTGATATGTTTTCCTTTGAAATTTTTATTTTTACCTTTTGAATTTCCGTAGCGGCTAATGTCCGTTTTATGCATTGAAATCTCCTTTAACTAATCAAAACATTTTAATGTCATAATAGTAGATTATAGAACAAATTGTGTTATTAATCAATTTTAATTATGATAAGCGTTCAACGGCGGTGTATATTTTTGAAATTTCATACCACGTAGCGTAATCAACAATGCCTGATTGTGGCATATCGAATATTTCCTGAAATTGTTTTACGGAATTTACGGTTTTATCGCCATATATTCCGTCGACAATAAGCTTATTTATTGCAGGATAGTTTTTGCTTATAGAGTTCAATTGTTGTTGTATTGTTCTGACAGAGTTACCTGTCGATCCGCTTTGTAAAGTTTCTCCCGGGAATGAAACCGGTACTCCGGAAATCTGAGGGGCCACGTCTAAATAGATTTCCGAACCATAGTAATATCTTAGTATATCTAAATAGTTGCTACCGTTTTCGGCCAATTCTTTTGAGCCCCATTGAGAAAGCCATTGAGGGCAGGAAACGTTTTTTCCGTCACAAAATTGAGTGAAGAGGGGCTGTTTTATATTTGGTTTTGTTATATACGTGGAAAAAAGTTCATCGACTATTACCGAAATTTCACGAAATACATTTCTTTGGTAAATAAATTTCTGGTCGTATGAGGTAGTAGAGGTAATTGTAAAATTTTTCCCTTTGCTTCTGTACCATTCGGTGTATACACGATTCAAAACGAATGAGTTTATAGCCAATATATTCGCTTTAATAGCTTCTTCCGGCCAAGTAGCGTAGATTTCACTGCTGGCAACATTTTTTATATATTCTTTGTATGGTACCCAATAATTCGGGACATTGTTGTCGTTCGGGTCGCCGTCATGTACTACAATATATTCCGGGACAACTATTTTATCCAGTACTACGAATCCGCTTGCAGAAGGCAATTCTTTAACTGAAGCTTCGGATATTTTCGGCGGATAATTTTTATATAAAGTGTGTTCTGAAATAAGAAATGTAGATGTATCATCAATATTATTTAATTTTTTTTGCATAAAAACATTTTGTTCAGCGATTGTATCGGGCAATATTTGTACTTTTTCTATTTTTATAGTATCAAAATCTTCATTCGTAACTGTTATATTATATTCTCCGTAGGGAAGAGGCTCGTTTACTTGCAAAGAGTATTCAAGCGGCGGAGAATTTAAATTTACAATATCCGATTTTCCTGAAATATCAGTTATTACTTCTTCTAAAATATTTTCCGGCGATTTCGATTCCGAAATTTGCACTTTAGCATTTTTTATAGGTTTTCCGAATGTTTCTTCGAATACGTTTATTTGTAATCTTCCGGTACTCATAATAAACTCAACTCCAATTTTTTCTCTATAAAGTATAATAATGAAAAACATGAAAAAATGTGAGTTGAGAATTTTTTGTATTAAATTAAGGCAGAATTGACCGCTTCACGAATATTTTTTACGCCGATTATTTCAATTTTATAATTTTTAGTATTCTGTAAAGATTTAAAATTGTGGTAGGGAATTATGCATTTTTTAAATCCTAATTTTTGAGCTTCTTTTATTCTTAATTCAGCGTTAGGCACGGCTCTGATTTCTCCTGCTAAACCAACTTCGCCGAAAGATATTATTTCATCATTTACAGATGTGTCTTTTAAGCTAGAAACTAACGCAATAGCAACAGATAAATCTGCCGCAGGTTCTTCTAATTTTAGTCCGCCTACTATATTTACATACACATCCGTTGACGAAAAAAAATATCCTGCTCTTTTTTCTAAAACCGCAAGTATAAGCGCAAGACGATTATAATCGAATCCTGTTGCCATTCTTCTTGGATTACCGAAATTAGTTGAAGTTACAAGCCCTTGAACTTCGGTTAAAATCGGCCTCGAACCTTCCATTGTACACACAACGCATATTCCGGGAACACCGTTTGGTTTTCCGGATAACATCATCGCCGATGGATTTTCAACTTCCCTAAGGCCTTCGTTGTTCATTTCAAATACGCCGATTTCGTTTGTTGAGCCATGACGATTTTTTACAGCCCTTAAAATCCTATATGAATTTTGATTATCTCCCTCAAAATAAAGTACAGCATCAACCATATGCTCTAAGACTTTTGGCCCTGCAATTGCTCCGTCCTTATTTACGTGTCCAATCATAATTATGGTGATGTCGAGCATTTTCGAGAGTTTTAAAAATATATTCGTGCATTCTTTTACTTGCGATACACTTCCGGGAAATGAGGACGATTCCGTATTGTTCATGGTTTGTACGGAATCGATTATAACCATGTCGGGTTTTGTAAATTTGATTTCTTCCGAAATCAAATTTATATTTGTTTCTGTCATGATAAATAGGTTTTCGTTGTTTATATTTAAACGAGAAGCTCTCATTTTTATCTGTCGTTTTGATTCTTCTCCCGATACATATAAAATTTTCAAGTTTTTATTCAAATAATTGCAGATTTGTAGTAGCAAAGTTGATTTTCCTATACCCGGAGTACCGCCTAAAAGAGTTATTGAGCCTTTTACAATTCCGCCGCCAAAAACTCTGTCAAGTTCATTAAATCCGGTTTTATATCTGACCTCGCTTGATATATCTATATTATTTATTTTTATCTGGGAGATATTATCGCTTGTGAATTTTATTTCGGGCGATTTAGATTTTGCAGAAGAAATTTCTTTTACTTCTTCAAGCATAGTATTTCCTTGTCCGCAAGAAGGACAAATTCCATTCCATTTTGCAGATTCATATCCGCATTCTGAACAAATAAAAACAGTTTTTAGCTTTTTCATAATTTTCAATTCCTTTATTTTGATAATAAATTTTTTCCGCTGAATATAATTTTATTTCAAATTCAAGTATTATTCAAAAAATAATTCATTATACCAAAATGCGGTTATGCAAATTGTCGAGAATTGTAAATGTCAGTGTTGACTTTTGAATTTATTTGTGTTATAATTGTACAAAAAGGAGGAGCTTTTATGCGTAAAAAATTTAATATATTTATATCTATGTTATGTTTTTCGATTTTGTGTTGTAGTTTTATATATTGTTTTGCTGGTAGTTCTGAAGGTTATAAATTTAACGATATTTCTGAAGAAATAACCACCGAAAGATTAATTTTAACATCAATTAACGACGAAGATATAGATATACTGGCAGATTATTTACTAGATTACGATGTTACAAAATATTTAGAATTCGAACCTATTAGCTATAAAACAAAAGAAGAAGCAATAAATTATTTTAAAAAAAGCAGTGAATCCGGAAATGCCATCGAGTACACTATTAAATTAAAAGATACTAAACTTCCTATAGGAACAGTTTCCGCTATGTTATATAGTGATTATAATAATTTAGCTGAACTAGGATATTGGTTAGGTAAGGACTTTCAAGGTCAAGGTTATGCAAGTGAAGCGTGCTGTAGCTTTTCTAACAAAGTGTTTAATTCTGCTGATGTAAATTCACTTTATATTGCGTGTAGTGCTGTAAATCAATCTTCAGTTAATTTATCTAAAAAAATTATGGATTACGTTGAGGAAAATAATCCAAGTTTTGAACTTCAAAAATCCGATGAAATTAAAACTTACGATGGTATAGATGGCGAGGTTCATGTATTTACTCTTAAGAAGTCAGAAGCAAAATCATCTTCTTGGTTAAAAAATATATGGAATAATATTAGTAGCTTTTTCTCCAAAATATTTTTGTTTGTATTTAAAAAATAAAAATTAGGTATTATTCAAAAAATAATTCATTATACCGCAGTATATCGAAAAAGCAACTTTGTTTTGATATTCATCGGTCGCTAACTTTCTAGCTTCTTCTTCGTTGGATAAAAATCCGCATTCTACTATAACGGAAGGAATAGTGGAATTTTCAAGTAAAAAAATTTTTTTATTGGATGGTTTTATTTCACGAGAATTATTTGGCTGAATTAGTCCGACAACTGATTCTCTTATACTTGTAGCTAAGTTTTGACTTTTTTCATTATTGTCGGAATAGAAAATTTGTGTTCCGAAATATTTTTTATTCGGAAATTTATTTTGATGTATGCTTACGAATATTGCGTTTTTTCCTTCGTTGTTTTTTATTATTTTGATTCTGTTGTTAAGGTCTGAACGCTTTTTTTCTCGTAGTGTTTTGGATGATTTATCATAAATCGATTCGTCTTTTTCTCTGGTCATGATTACATTATATCCGTATGATTTTAATAGGGTTCTTAATTTTAGCGATATAGATAAATTTATATCTTTTTCTATTATATCGTTAAATCCGACAGCTCCTCCGTCTTCGCCTCCGTGACCTGCATCTAGTACGATGGTTTTTTTATTTAAGTTGTTTTCGGCTTGTTCTGAAAGTTTTCCATAAGCAACAAATGTCAGTGAAAAAAATGCAATAACGCTTAAACACGTCACTGTATAAAAAATTAAGCTTTTTTTTGGAATTTTAAAATGTATCAATGTCGTCACTCCAAATATTATTTTTTAAGTTTACAAATAAAAAAATATATGTATAATTAGAATTGAAAATTTTTAGTTCGGTTTTGGGTGGTCGGTTTTTATGAAAAAAAACATAGAAGAAAAACGCAAGAAATTCAATTTGCCGTTTTATACATTGTCTGAAGAAATTATGAGTGCGATTACTCACGGAATAGGTGCTTTGCTTGCTGTTTTAGCTACAGTTTTATTGCTGATTAGAGTACCGCATACCTTGAAAAATATACTGTGCGTTTCGATATACTGTTCGACTTTATTTATTTTGTATATAATTTCAACACTGTATCATGCTCTTAAAATAAATAGGGCTAAAGCTGTTTTCAGAAAGTTTGACCATTGTTCTATATTTTTGCTTATTGCGGGAACATATACTCCTATTTGTCTTATGTATGTAAATAATACAATTTCTTGGATAATTCTTTCATGCGTTTGGATAGTAGCTTTGATAGGTATTACACTAAATGCGGTAAATGTAAATAAGTTTTCTAAAATATCTCTTGCTTGCTATATAATTATGGGTTGGAGTGTAATATTTATGGCCAAACCAGTTATTGAAAGCTTATCTGAATATCAATTGTATAAGCTGTTAGCCGGCGGGATATTTTATACTGTAGGAGCAGTTCTTTATGTAGTCGGCAAAAAAGTTAAATATATGCATTCTGTTTGGCACTTATTTGTTTTAGCGGGAAGTATATGTCATTTTATGATATTTTATTAATTTATTATTTCCAACCTTTAGCGATTATTGGTAACCACCAAAATCGCTTTTTTCGTCGGCAAGATGGGTGGTATTTCACTAATATGGTATCTTCACCAACAACTTCTATATTTTCCCATTTAATTACGATATCTTCTTCTCTTCCGAAAATTCCAAAACACTTTAGTCTTCCGTAAACGATTATTGCTACTAATCTTGCACATTTCATATCTACTTCTACATCATTAACACATCCTATTCTACAGCCGTCTTCTACATTTATCACTTCTTTATTTTTCATATCTACTATTCTACAGTTCATTTTTTCACTCCTTAAACAGAATAATTTGACTTAAATTAGCAAATATCTATAATTATTTATAATTACAGTTGTATATTTTGTAGGGAGGATTAATACAAAAATGGAAAACAAATGTGTAAAAAATATAGTAAGATTTAATCCTAAAAATAATTTTGGTCTTACAAGAGATGAAGTTAAAAAGCGTATAAAAGAAAATTTGGTTAATGTAGATAAAACTAATGCTACAAAATCAAACAAGGAAATAATTTTCGGGAATTTATTTACACTTTTTAACTTTATAAATTTTATTCTTGCAATAGCAATTTTATGTGTTGGTTCATATAGAAATCTTTTATTCATGGGAGTAGTTGTATGTAATTGCGTAATAGGTATAGCTCAAGAAATTAGAGCTAAGATTACTGTAGAGCGATTGAATTTGATTTCTTCCAATAATGCAAAAGTTATACGAGATGGAAAAAAGGGTAAAATAAAAATCGATAAGCTTGTTCTTGACGATATAATTTTTTACGAAAGCGGTAATCAAATTGTATCAGATGCAATAGTAACTGAGGGAAAGTGTGAGGTAAATGAGTCTCTTTTAACTGGCGAATCGGATTTAATTTTAAAAAAGCCGGGAGATATGCTACTATCCGGAAGTTATGTTGTAAGCGGAAAATGTACTGCAAAAGTCGAGCATGTCGGAGAAAGTAATTATGCATCAACTCTTTTGAAGGGTTCTAAATATATAAAAAAAACGAAATCCGAAATAATGTTTACACTTGATAAAATTATAAAAATAATATCTGTAGCTATTTTACCTTTGGGAGCTATGCTTTTCTATAGACAGTTATTGGCTTCAAATTACGATTGGGGAAGTGCTGTAGTTAACACATCTGCAGCACTTACAGGTATGATACCGGAGGGACTTGTGTTACTTACAAGTACGGTTTTAGCAGTTGGTGTTTTGCGATTATCAAAATATAAAGTTTTGGTACAAGATTTATATTGTTTAGAAACTTTGGCGAGAGTAGATACTCTTTGCTTAGATAAAACAGGAACTATTACTGAGGGAACATTTGAGGTTTGCGATATAATTGAAAAAAATGGTTTTGAAAAAAGTGATATAAAATCCGCTTTAAATTTGCTTACATCGGCACTTAACGACAATAATGAAACTTTTAAAGCATTAAAAAAAGCTTTTTCATATTCAAAAAATGATGTAAACGTTGTGAAAATAGTTCCGTTTTCCTCTGAAAGGAAATGGTCGGGAGCTAGTTTTAAAGATAAAGGTAGTTTTATAATTGGTGCTGCTGAATTTATTTTCGGAAATAGTTCCAATTCTGTAGTTGAATCCGTAAAAAAATATTCAAAAGATTACAGAGTTTTAACACTTGCATGTTCTGATTATGAATTTGGCGCTAATGACAATTTGCCAAATTCATTGCAACTTATGGGATTTATTTTAATAAAAGATAAAATTAGAAATAATGCGGAAAGAACATTGAAATTTTTTAAAAATCAGGGCGTTGATATAAAAGTTATATCAGGCGATAATCCTGTAACGGTTTCTAAAATAGCCGAAAGAGTAAAGCTTGATAATTTTGATAAATATGTTGATGCAACAACTTTAAAGACGGATAAAGATATAGAATTTGCCGCGAAAAATTACACTGTTTTCGGAAGAGTAACTCCTGATCAAAAACAGAAATTGATAAAATTTTTAAAACAAAATGGGCATACTGTTGCTATGGTAGGCGATGGGGTAAATGATGTTTTAGCAATGAAAGAAGCGGATTGTAGTGTTTCAATGGCAAGCGGTAGTGAAATTGCAAGAAACATATCGCATTTAGTGCTTTTAAATTCTGATTTTGCATCTATGCCAAGAGCAGTAGCAGAGGGGAGAAGAGCGATAAATAATATTCAAAGGTCATCATCTCTCTATATAACTAAGACTATATATTCATTTTTATTGTCACTAATATTTATGTTAATCTCGGTTCCTTATCCATTTATTCCTATACAAATGACGCTTATAAGTGCTATTACTATTGGCATACCATCATTTATTCTGGCACTTGAGCCTAATAGAGAAAGAATATCCGGCAATTTATTTAAAAATATAATAAAAAAATCAGTTCCGGCAGCTTTAACTGTTATTTGTATGCTTATGGTTTGTGTAGGAATGTATGAATTTTTTAATATTTCGCAATATAAATATTCATTATTTACGGTATTTTTAACTTCATTTGTAGGTATTATGCTTATATATAACATTTCTCTTCCTTTAAATAAATTAAGAAAATCAATTATTTGTTTTGTAAGTGTTCTTTTGTTAATAGGAATAACAAAATTTAGGTATTTACTGGAATTGGAGCCATTAACTTTTATAAATTTTGCAATAATATTATTTATGATGTTGGTTTCTTACCTGCTTTATAGACAGTTCTTAAGAATAAATTTTGAAAAATACTTAAAAATATTTTTTAAAAAATCTAATTCTAAATAATTCAAATTTTTTATTACACAAGCAAATACCATTCGCTTTTATGCGAATGGTATTTGTTAAATAAAAGTTTTGTTATTTGTTTTCGCTAAAAACCTGAGCTATAGCCCATTTGTGAATCTTTAATTTATTTGACGAAGATTCTATTATTAATATTTCATTGTCATTCTTTAGACTAATTACCTTTCCGACGATTCCGCCTATTGTAACAATTTCATCTCCAATTTTAACATTTTGGCGCATTTCATCTTCTTGTTTTTTCTTTTTTTGTTGTGGTCTAAATAGCAGAAAGTACATTCCGCCAATTATAATTCCATATGTAGCTAACATACTAAGTAAGTTACCCATAGACCCTGTACCTGAGAACATATTTGACATAAAACCAAACACCCCTAATTTCCAAGAATATATTCGGATAATATTATATCATAAAAAATTATTAAGTAAACACTTTTATTTAATAATTTTTTTTAGAACATTATATTTATTAAATGTAAACATGTTGAATATTGTTTTATATAAATTATCTTTATTAGCATATGAATATTGATCATAAGAATATATATATTTTTGCTCTTCTTCAGTAAAATTATTTCTGAATTGTTCCAAAAATGATTGATATTCACAGTTACACATTTTTCCTAACTTAAATATAATATTTACAAAAATCTTTATATTTTCTTCTTCTGTTTCTTCTATTTTCTCATCATCTTCTTTAATTTTTATATATGAAATAATAGATTTTTTTTCTTCAGGGAATTCAAATTTATTATAATTTTGTATTTCTGCTATTTTTTCAATTAAATCGTTATCGAATTCCTCAAGTTTAAATATTGAATAATTATTTTGGATAGAAATATTTTTTCTAATATTTATGACTGCTATGCAATTATATTTATATTCATTAAAATTAGGAATTTTGGCAATCGTGTTATTTAATTGTTCTTTCAAATCTTCAATACAATTAGCATCTGTACATATGAATATTAAATCATTTATTCTGATGTCCGAATTTTCTGAAAATAATTTTATTTCCGTTCTCGGCTGATTTTCCTTTATATGATTAATTAAAGGATTTATATCACAATTTTCGAAATTCAGAAGAATAATCTTAAGAGAATTTGCGTTCGGAAAAAAGAATGTAAATAAAAATGTAAAAAACATAAATTTAAAA
>JAUNCP010000070.1 GCA_030526535.1 Clostridia bacterium
TCTGAGGATTCAGAAGTCGATGATGTGCTTGAACTTGACGATGTTGAAGATGTTGAAGATGACGATGAACCAAATATGTGATTATTCATACTTGAACCAAGAAATATAGAAAATAAGCTTATTATAATACCGGATATTGATAATGATTTTGAACTCGATTTGTTTCTAAAAGCACTAATTAAGGAAATAACAGCAATAATTCCTGATATAACTGCCAGAAACATAGATATAATATTTAATCCCGGTATCCAACAACCTATTACTGCGATTATGGAAATTACTAGCGACATTATACCCGGCGTATTATTTCCTCCTTTTTTTACTCCTGTGTTTAATTGATTGTTACCCATAAAACATACCTCCTAAAATATTTTAAATGCATAATTTTTAATTTGAAATGATGCATTTTTTGTTATTATACAACGAATAATATTTTATGTCAAATAAAAATATCAAAATGATAATGAAATATCATTTTGACGATATAAAATCGAATTGGGGGGATTGTTTATGATAGCTGAAAAAATAAAGGAATTACGAATAAACGGAAATTTAACCCAATCTGACATTGCAAAAAAATTAGGAGTTACACGTTCGTGTGTTAATGCATGGGAGATGGGCATTTCTGTTCCATCTACGCAATATATTGTTCTTTTATCAGAATTTTTTGATATCTCCTCAGATTTTTTGTTAGGTATATCAAAGACAAGTACAATCAATGTTTCGGGTCTTTCCGAAAGAGAAATCGTAGCTGTTCATGAAATAGTTAAATGCTTGAAAGATAAGCAAATTAAATCTTGATAATAAAAATGTTTTTAAGCTTAGCTATGTCCAGCATACTTTTATGGCAAGTAAAGATAATTACTTGCCTGTTTTTTGAATAATTTTTCAAAAGTTCAATTGAATTTTCAGTTCGCTCGTCGTCGTATCTCGAAAAAATATCATCCAAAATAATAGGAATATTTGTTTTTCCTGAAATCAGTTCTGAAATGGCTAAGCGCAACGCAAAGTACGCTTGGTCAATAGTTCCGGTACTGAAATTTTTGTGGTCATACTCCCAATTATTGCTATTTATTAGTATATTATAATTTTTTTCAATGCTTACTTTATTATATTTTCCTGATGTTAATTTACTAAAAATTTTTGATGCTTTTTCGTTTAGTTTAGGGCTGAAATTACGTCGTAATTCATCATAAGCAGCTTCTATATTTTTAGCGGCTAGGTTTAAACTTTCTAGATAATCATTTAAATCTGATAGTTCGGATTCTTTTTTTTCTAGTTCTCTTTTGAGATATTCTTTGGATACATTAGGAGTCTTTATATTTTTTTTGATTTCAATATATTTTTCGTCCAAATTTAATTTTTGTAGTTGTTGTAATTGTTTTTCTTTTATTTGGATTTTTGATGTTATTTCATCCAACGATTTTAGATTTAAATTTTCCGGTTCGCTTATATAGTTTTGCAATTCTTGCGTAGACAAACTTTCAGATATACCTAAAGAATTCAATTTAATAGCATTTTGATTTTTCAAATTATTAATTTCAATCAATAAATTTGAAGCAAAGTTCAGCGTTCTTATAGCTGAATTTAAATCTTGAACGGGTCTAAATTTTTGAATTTTCAAAATTATTTCTTTTGATATTTCTTCTATTTTGTTTTCTATAATTTTGATAGAATTTTTTATCTGATATGCACTTTTGTACTTGGCATTTGATTGATAAAAATCTTGGACAGAACTGCATTTTTTTTCTTTTAAATTTATAGATATTTTACTACTTATGCTTTTTATACTGTTTCTTATATGATTAATTTCATTTTCGATTATAAATTTGGTGTTATCAAAATTATTTTTTTCTTCAAAAGAATATTTTTCAATTTGATTATTTAATTCATTTAGCTTATTTTCAAGTTTTGATTTTAAATCCATCTCCGAATTTTGAATTTAAAAATAAAAATGGCAAGTCCAAAAATAATCAGAGCCAAAAAAGTTCCTAAAATTGGAAATATATTTCCCAAAAACACAGATAAGCAAAAACTCAGTATGAGCCCAATTCCTAAGAATATTGATGTCGACACAAGAATTTTTTTAAATTCTGTGTTTTTAGTTAAAGCTTCATTTTTTGATTTTTTTATTTTATTTTCAAAGCTTTCTTTTGCGGATTGAATACTATTTTTTAGACTTTGAATTTTGTCAGAAATATTTTTATGAGATTTATAATTTTTTTCTATTTTTTCCACTATATCTAAATCTGAAATTTCTGAATTTTTTAGTGTATCAAAATCCGGATTTTTAGATAAGATATGATTTTGTAAGACTTCATTTAAAATATGTAGTTTATTTTCAAGTGAGTATTTTTCTTTTAAAAGATTATCTAATTTATCTATATCTTTATCAGAAACTATTTCCGATTCATTTGTAACTAAATTATCTATATTTTCCAATTCTGATTTTTTAGCTAAACATTTATCGAGTTCTTGTTTTTTTGATGTCAAACTTTCTATTGTGTCGGAAGCTTTTTCAAAAGGGATATTAAGTTCAAGTGATTTTTTATCTATAATTTCACTTGTTTCGATAATATCTTTAATTTTAAAAAAATTAATATTTTTTCGTAGTAGTTCTAATTCTTTTTCAGTTTTGATTTTTTGGTTTCTAAGCGCATTTATTTTGTCAAGCTCTTTTTTTAATTCACTGCTTGTTTTTTCGACGTTATTGAGTTCATTTATTTTAGATTTAATTTCTGATATTTCATTTTCTACAATTAAAATTTTTCCGCTTTTCTTTTTACTTGGTTTTATATCATCTATAGCAGATTTAATTCTTTTTAAAGCAGCAT
>JAUNCP010000071.1:0-895 GCA_030526535.1 Clostridia bacterium
TATGAGCAATCCTAAAAGGTAGGAAAAAGATACTTAATGATGCATTAATCAGTTTAAGAATTCCTGATACTGTTTTTCCAGCGTAAAAATCATTTGCGCCAATTCCTCCTAAAAAAAACCACAATAATGATGCTGTGCTACGACTTTTTGTACTTATCTTATTCTTTTTTATAAATTTCTTTGTTTTTTCGCTGACAGAAGATACATCTTCCTTGTGTTTTAAAATAGAAACTAATTCTTCTAAGACAATCTTTTGATCTGAAATTTGCTTGTCTTTTGCTTTGCTTTCAATGTAATTAATTACTTGATTAGCTGAATTTTCAACTTTATTAGTATCGTTAGATGCAAAAACGCAGGAAGATGAACTAAATATTGTTAATGCTGATAAACTTGTACATAAAAAATGTTTAAATTTCATTGGTCTAATCCTTTCTATATATAAATATTTAATATCAAACCTACCGTTTATATGTTAACATAAATTTATAAAAAAGTAAATATGTCTAAACTCCGAAATATTTCAAATTTATTTCGGCAATTTTGTCGGTTTTGTATAAACCCAAATTATAGCAGTAACACAAAAAATAAATTTTCCATAATATAAAATTGAAAGTATGAATTTATAATTTTAAGACGATTGACATAAGATAGATTAAAAAACGCTTAATGTACGTCAATTTTATTATGGGGGGATTTTTATATGACAGAGAATTTTTCTTCTTTCTCTTGCCAAGATAATCAATTTAAAGAATCTGTTTGCATAGATGCATATAGAGTTTATGATTCATGTGCAGATAAAGATTGTTTAGAAAATTTGAGAGTTAATTTTAGTGAATCAGGTCAGCACATAATTGATCAATCTAATAATGTTAGAGTAAAAAATGTTAATGTTATT
>JAUNCP010000071.1:905-2818 GCA_030526535.1 Clostridia bacterium
ATAGAGCCAATACCTTTTAGGAGAGGATATTATTCAATTGATATGACTTTCTTTTTCGAAGTTAATTTAGAAGCATTTATATCACCTACCGTTATTCCTGCTACTGTACCCGGGCTTTGTGTACACAATAAAAAAGTTGTTTTATACGGAAGTGAGGGAAATGTAAGAATATTCAGTTCGGATTATTCTTTGGATGAGGCAGATTTACAAAACGCAGCTACAAGGAATTTACCAAAAGCAACAGTTCAAGTGGCAAATCCGGTTGCTCTTTCAGCAAAGCTTTGTGACCCACGAGAATGTAATCGTCAGCCTCAATGTAGGGTCCCTGATTCAATTTGCAGAAGATTTGGCGGAGAATTTGTTCGTGGAAATAATATAAATAAAAGCGTTGCGGTTACACTTGGTTTATTTTCGATTGTTCAAATAGAGAGAAATGTTCAAATGCGAATACCGGCATATGATTTTTGTATACCAAGAAAAGAGTGCGTAACATCTACTGATGATCCTTGTGATCTTTTTAGCAGAATTGAATTTCCAACAGAAGAATTTTTCCCACCAAGAACGATTGAAGAAAATACTTCAAATTCTTGCAATGGATGCCAGAACAATTCTGAAAATGCTTAAAAATGCCACGGCAAACTTATTTTTGCCGTGGTTTATCTATGTTTTAAAAAAAGAAATTATTTTTGCTTTTATCAATATATTGTTAAAGTATTAGATAGTTGGTGAAATATGTTCGCTGTTTGAAGTTTTTTGAAGAAATATATTTTGTAGTGAATTATTTTTTATTTTGTGCTACCATATATAGCGTAGAAATGGAGTTGATTTTTAATTATGAAATCTTTGAAATTTTCAAGAAAATCAGTAATCTTCGGGGGCATAACATTGTTTATTGTCATACTTGGAGCAATTATATTTGCGATATTCAGCAGAAATACTGTTTTTACAAAAGCAGAATATGTTAAAGAAGTTGTATTGCAAAATCAAGATTTTAACGATTTGCTTGATAAATATATCGACCAAATAATTTCATATAATGGTTCAAAGGAAGCCACAGAAAAATTGGAAACAACCGCACAGAAACTTTCTGATTTTGTGAGTACATTGAAAGAAAAACTCGGACCTAAAGTCCCGAATGAATCTAAAAATCACTATGACAAAATGATGGCGGCATATGACATATATTTAGAGGCTATAGATATGTATAAAAAAGCAGTTCCGAAAAATTTAGGTGAAGAGCGAAATGCATTAATAGCTGAGGCTGAATCAAAGCTTTCCGAAGCTAAAAAAACCATGAAAGAATTGGATTAACAAGGAGGAAGCAAGTTGTTGTTAGGCGATGATGCTTTTAGATGTGTTACTATAAATTTTATTTTGATGGTTTTGTGGCAATTTTTAGTTTTGATTGTCTGTCAGAGGTTAAGCGAAAGAACATTTGATTACAGGAAGAATATATATAAGTTGAAAAAATTCGAAAATAACGGGAAATTTTATGTTAAATATTTGAAAATAAAAAAATGGAAAGATAAATTACCGCAATATGTTTCAAAAAATGGTTTTTCGAAGCGAAATATCAATTTAAAAAATGTTTGTGATAAAAAATATTTTGAAAAATTTTTGATTGAAACTTGTAGGGCAGAGTGGAATCATCTTGTTTGTTGTATGTATGCCGTTATTTCTATGTTAATAAATAAATTCCCTTTTTCAATGATTTTTTCGATAATTCCGGTAATGGCAAACTTGCCGTTTTTAGTAATACAGCGATATAATAGAATTAGGTTTTTGAATTTAAACTCCAAAAAGTCCGTTTTATAGCAAATCGTTTTGACATAATCTTTGAAATGAGCTATAATACGGATTAAATTAGCCCCCTTAGTTAAATGGATATAACAAGTGCCTCCTAAGGATTAGTT
>JAUNCP010000017.1 GCA_030526535.1 Clostridia bacterium
TGAGTTTCAATGTTTGATGTTTGTTTATCCACAGTTTCTCTAAGTCCTACCAACGAGTTATATCCTAACACTGCCCAGATTATTGCTGCTATAAATAAACCCAATACTACCCAAAGAATATTTTTGCCTGAAAAATTTTTCATGATAAAAACCTCCTTTTATCAACAAAATTATATCATAAAATATTAACTTTCGGAACTAACAACAATATATGCGGAATCAGATTTATTTTCGAATTTAACGCTATATGCTTTTACTTCATAAACGCCTTCTTTTGACGGAGCTGTATAAAGGCCATTATTATCAATCGTTCCTGTATTCGGTTCTGCCATTCCCCATCTCACTTCTTGGCTTATCGCACCATCGATGTGCGCTTCTAATCTTACTTGTTCTAACGGTTTTACTCTGATTGTATTAGGAGTTATTACAACTCTTACGTTTTCGTCGATTACAAGATCTTCTTCCTCTTCTTTAACTTCAATCGGTCTAAACGCCCACCAACGAATATCTACAGCCTGAGCGGTTGTTTTTTCTTGTAATCTTACACCTAATCTCACGGTTCCTTTTTCAGAATTTACAACTGCGCCGACTTTTACATTCGGAGCTGAAATAGAAATTTCTTCTTTTGAGAATATGCTTTTATCTCCAAAAACCAAGAGCCCTTTTGAGTCTGTTAAATAATTTGCTTTATTATCTATCGCAGTAACTACCGCCACATTTCCTTCTCCAAGACCGTGCACAAATTCATACGAATAATATGATTTTCCGACTTTAGGGTTAAACCCTAAATTTATACGTTCTACACCTGTAACAATATTATCCATTTTTGTTTTTTCAATTTCTTTAACTTGCGGAACGGTTTCTTCCGATTTCTTTTTCGATTCTTCTATAACCGGAACTTTTTCGGTCGATGAACTATATTTTTGAAGCAAACTTATAAGTTCGTTGCTGTAAAGATATTGGTTAAACGGATGTTTTTCAAAACTTTCGATAAAATAAGTAAGCTGATTTGTAACAATATGAAATTTTGCTAAGTAAATAAATTTATTATCTACGTTTTCAACAATATCCAAAAAATTCTTAGAGTAGTAATCGTTAACTATAATATCTCTTATAGGCATTGTTTTTATCGATACCGGGATTTTGACATCGTTTTCAAGTTTGTATTCATCTTTTCCGGATTTTAATTTAAACGAATGCTTATCTATACTAATATCTCCGACAGCATCTGTTGAAGCATCACAGTAAACAAAATAATCTTTCCTTACTGTTTTATAAGTAGAAATCTCGGTTTCTTGATAGCTTACTTTTAATTTCTTATCTCCGTTTATATCTTTAAAAAATTCTCCCTCTACATCAAAAGAATAATTAATTGGCATTTCAACATTTTCTTTTTCGAATATAACCGTTAATTTTAAGCAATTTCCCGGATTTACATATTTACCGCTAATAATGCTTATTTTTATTCCGTCTTTATTATAAACTTCAATGGTTTGATTTACCAAATAATCTAACTTAAGTTCCTCGTCCTTTGGCTTTTGTGCAGTTAAAAATAATTCATAACCTTCATTAACTCTGTTATACTCCTCGCTTACGCCATTTGATTTTCCAGAACTTGCTACCGAAAAAGTTGTTTCTTTTAAGTCCTCTTTGTATTTCAAGCAAAGATACAAAACGCCTTTATCTTTATTTTCTTCGAACCCTTTAATTACGTTAAGTCTTCTTACATATGGTTCTGAAACAACTATTTCACGTCCCATGTAGTCAAGTGCTAGTCCAGGCTCCAAAGAAAATGTTTTGTTATCGACTAAAATCACATCAAGCCCGGAAACAATTCCGGAACCATTCAACATTCTGTTGCCTAATCGACGCTTGGAATTCATATATGTCTGTTCGCTCTCAAAATCACGCACGGTCATAAGTTTTCCGAAAAAATAATTATTTCTTTCACTTAAATAGTACTGTTTATTATTCACAATAAAACCTCATTTCGTTGATAAATATAAATTTAGACACTCTTATTTGAAATAATCAAGTTATTAACATCTTTTTGCTTTTTATCTAAAATCAATTCCTCATTTCGTGTTATAAATGAATTTATTCCCATATAGCAGTGATGCCCAAGATAAATTTGATCACTCAGCACTACCAAATTACAAACTGAGTCTACAGGCTTGACACCATTAATAACTCGCAAAAGCTCCACGTAACTTTCATTATCTTTAACATATGCTTCCGGAATCATAACCGTAAAAATATAGCCGTTATCACCAAATAAATTTTCAACTATATCTTTTTGAATATCATAATACATATTATTTTTAACGTCAAATTGTTCAACAATAATCGGTTCGATTCCGGCATATTCTTGTACAATTTTAGCAATAGCCCGCTTTGTTCCTTTCATTTTATATATTTTTATAGCTTCTTTTACGAGCTTTCGTAATCGCTTTTCGCCCCATATAGATGCATCTTTAACCGAAAGCCATTCACAAATCCAGCTTAAAAATTCTCTATTTGTTAAATCTACGTCAAATTGGGTCGGTGTATAATCTATTTTATCCTCCAAATCTACATATATAGACTGATATATTCCTATAAATCGCTCTAAAAATGAATTTCTTTCACTATTTTTTCTATAATATTCCGGCAAATAATCCATAAATGTGACTTGCGGTAACTCTATTTTTATGGAATTTATTCTAAGCTGATTCTCTTCGTAATTTATGAATTCCATGCAAAACCACAAGTATCTTCCTTTAAGTTCATACATTAAAATATCGGTAAAATTTTCATAGCAAGTTGCACCTATATCATCAAACATATCCAATTTCCTGTTTATATCTATACTTGGGTCATTAATATATTCATTTATATCAACTTTAGAAAGTCCACTTTTGCCGGGGACGGCAATTGATATTTCAGATGTATCTCCGGCATAAATTTTCAATCTATATACGGCACTTGAAGGAGCTGAAATGTTTAATCTCATTCTGTGCCAAACCGTTTCATTTTGCATACTATCAAAAGCTTTCGAAATATAAATTCCGTTTTCGCCGTTTTTATTGCTCAGTACAAGCGATTCATTTTCAAATTCCAAATTTTTTGTAACACTTCCGTCAAACCAATCGGATTTTCTGTTAAGTACAAAACATACTGCACCCGAAGCCATAATATATCACTCTCCTAACTTCTATAAATTTCTGTACTACGTTTGTAGTTAAAATCTATTTTTTCTATATAGTAAACTCCATTAGGAGGTATAACTATGTCTTCTGAAACATTTTTTTTAACATTATTTCCAATAGGAGTTATGCGTAATTTATCAAGACAATACACATATTTTAGTTTATCTATCATTCCAAACAAATCTCCGAAATGAAGTGTCTGTCCGAGTTCTGAATTTATATTTTCAATAAAATATGCTATTTCTTTTTCGATAAATCCATCTGATTCACGATAAAACGAATCAACTACTATTTCGCCTGTTATTATTAGTCCTATATATTCAGGACTGACAACCTTAACTTTTGTATTAATCAGCCTATATTTATCAATTTGCCGCATTATATTACTTTCAAAACTTTTTGGAAGGGTAAGTCCGATTTTTCTATTCCACCGAACCGCTACTGTTATTGAATTTTGCTTTGACGTATCTTCTCCCGGCATATATCCCGGTAATATTCTGACGTTCGTAAACATAAGTCCGGGTGTTTTGGAAACTATCTCTTTATAATCTTCCACGGTAACTGCTCGTCCGGGTTTACTGAAAAGATTTGCCGCCCTGGCTTCTGCATGTTCCAAAGTTTCGCTGTCTTGTCCGCCTACCGCTCGAGTTATTTGTTCTACTCTTGCTTTTTGCAAAATCTTATTTTTTAGCATAGTTGACGAAATCATATTTCCGTTTATATTCGATTTATCGCCATAAGTATATTTAAGTGAACAAATTACTATATTTTTATTCCCTTTTCTCGGTGCAACGCCGTGAATATGGTCCCCGAAAAAAATATTGTTATTTTCTTTATTTATTACATAATGGCGATCATATTTTCCGGAAGAATATAGATCCTCGACACTTTTCCACTTATAAAATACTTCTTCTCCTTCTATGAATTCACTAATCATTATCTCAAATTCATCATCCAAAATATTTTTAGCATCAAATTCCAACATTTGATGTGACATGCCAGTACCGCTTCCCAAGCAAAGTTTATCTTTTATTTTATTATCAAAAGATACAACCATAAATATCTCTTCATTGGATTTAAAATCTTCTACTTCACCCCAAATATCATTAACGTCTACAATCAAATATCCATTCTTCATATCAGATTTAAATGTAGGTAAATCAGTTTTTACCCATCCGCCATGCTTTTTATAATAAACATGACTTCTACCGTAAACCGCCATACTATTATAAATTTTAAACGTCCTATTTGATAATACATCAGACTTTTTTATTATAGTATTTTCGCACTTTGTTTCCGTTTGTACTGCCGGGAAAACATTAGTTAAAATATTATCTATTCTCGGAGGATAATCATATTCATCATATAAAAGCGTTGCCTTTATTTTATATTCACCGCCGAGTGGAATTTGCTCGCCTTCGAAATTCAATTTTACAACGCCGGAAAATAAGAAATTATACGTCTTATCACTAACAACTTTTACTTTATGCCAACCTTTTTTACCATTTTTGATTCCGTAATATTCCCATCGCACTTTCGCCATACTGTCAAATTCATTGGGATTAATTATGGGATTTCTTTTTAATCCTTTACTCAAGTAGACAGAAAAATAAATATTTATATCTGACTTTTCAGGTAGCGGAGAGTCAAAATTAATCGTAAAGCTCCGCTCGATATCCTTATAATTCTTTCTGTTTATATCTTTTCCAAATACAAAATATTTTCTTGTTCCGTCAAATTTATAATATTCTTCCTCTGACTTGTTTTCCGGATTTTCAAAACAAACGCTTAATATATTGGAATTTATAAGTGTTTGGTGATGTATATTTTCAAATATCATATCACCGACTTTCCACGGAGATTTACTTGGAACAATAATATTTTTTGAAATTCCCGATACCCTCAAAAAAGTTTCTGATCCTCTGTTCTTTTCCATGGATATATCTAAAAGTTTTAAAAATTTACGTTTTACTCCGGGAAATTTTCTATTTAAGTATTCATGCTGTACCGATTTTAACCACGCAAACAATTCAATAAGCGTTATTCCGGGATCTGCTTCTTGGAAATCTGTCCAATCAGGGTTAATATACATTATTTGCTTTTTATACTCATCAAGTATATCGGTAAGCGGTCGGTCATTTAGATTTTCCAACTCTATCAATTTATTCACCTACTTTATTTTAATTAACAGAAATATTTATTTCAGGTTTTCCGAAAACCGGAACAACAAATTTGCGTAATTTAATATCCTCGAAATCTATTTCTTTTTTTCCGTTCGGTGTCAATAATTTAGTGAATATATTAATTTTTTTTATCCACTTTATATTTGAAACACTCTTTATATAGTTATATATAAATTCTTTTCGGGGAATTTCTCCTATTGCCCAACCCTTTCCTGAAAAATTCCCGCTAATAGGATTTAAAAATTCTTTAAGTTTAGATTCTATTCCATTATAAACACCTTGATACGAATTAAAGTCATTAATAACTACATCTATACTTACACACATTTCAACATATTCGACCTCAAAAATTCTCATTCTTGTAGAATTTGATAAAGTCGCAGGTGCTTTGTTATCTAAAAAATTCCATATTTTATTTTTTATTCCTTGAAATTTTTCATAGCCTTGCATAAATTCACGTGGCAAAACAGCTATTGATGTAACACCTATCTCCGGCTTACTATCTTCATTTACGTGTGACAAGCATTTAACTTTATAAATATTTCTGTCATTAAAACAAATAAATTCTTCAAAATCGGAAAGAGATACTATCCTATTTCCTCCTGAAATTTGACCAAAAGTTCTTCTCGCCGCACTGTCTATTGTTTCCATATCCACTCCGCCCATAATCGGAGAAATATTGTCCACAGAACTTATATTTGCAATATTGCTTACAAAATCTTTAACAGAATGAGCAGCAACGTTACCTTTGCTTCCACTACATACAGAATAATTTATTTTTATGCTTTCCGTATATTGTTCCGGAGGTATTTTACCGTTTTTACCATCACCGAATAGTACCTCACCTTTGTAACAATCAAGTTCATACACTCTATCGCTAATTCCGTAAGCAATTAAATTCGGTACCGGTTTCCATTTAATCCACAGTTTTTCCAAAACGCCCAGCTCATCGTATTCCGGTATAACATATTTATTGCTCATTTTTAAAAATTTTTCTTGCTCATTGGTAGAAATTTTCCCGAATTCATTAACCCAAACCTCAACATCAGAAACATTCTGATACGATAATTTACAAACTTTATTTTCTTCGTCTTGGTCAACATAAAAATATTCGGGTTCATGAGTATCTTTTTGAATTACTTTTACAGCATTAAATTTTATATCATTTATCACAGGCCTTCCGGAAATATTACTGCTATCACAATAACGCATATCCGGATTTATTATTCTTATAAAATATCCTTCATTTCCAAAAATATTAGTCTTTTTAAAATCATTTTTGCCTATTAAAGTTATCATCTCACTGTGAGAAAAGCCATCTGTAGAGTCCATTATATCTATATGCTTCCACATCCCGCCACCTTTATTGTCATCGGCATAGTACTCCCATTTTAAACTCGGGTTAAATCTATGAACTCCGTCTTCTATATCGACAAAAATTCTAAGCATACCTTGAACGAGAGGGCGAGTTAAACATATATACATTGCGGGATAATCAGGAATATACTTTTCAAAAAATTTGATTAATCCGGAATCGGGTATTTCAATTATATTTTCTTTTAAATCAGATTTTACAAATAACTTTTCTAATTTATGGTCACTGTTTGTATAATCATATTTAACATTTATATTATGAATATACGGCGTAATATAATTTGCGTAATAATCAAATTGATTCTTCATTTTCGAAATTCTGGCACGTATGAAATAGCCTTCTGCAGAACATACCGTTATTTTTTGTATATCATTTGGACATTTAAATTTCATAGTTTTTGTCGTTTCGTTTTTATCACTTATTTTGAAAAACTCATTACAAGATTTTTCACTCGTCAGACTTGCCCAACCGGAACCATTCCAATACTCCCATTTAATCTGTTCAATCTCTATATCGTCAGGCTCCAAATCTGCAAAATCCATATCGCTCATTATAAATTTATATTTTATTCCGGGAGCCTTATTGTCAAGTTTAACTTTTACAAATTGAATATCTGCACTGATTTCGATATCCGCACCTTTTTTCGAAAACGCTTCATCGCACATAAAAGAAAACGTATCATAAAATGTATATTGCTCTCCAAACGGGAAAAAATCATTTTTCGACAGCTCTGTGTCACCTGAAAAAAAACCTTGCGGTTCAATAAATTCTGAATTACTTCGATAAGATATACTCGTAACCGATATTCCGCTTTGCAAAATTTTTTTAAATTTGCAACGAATAAATCTGGATACAACACCCATAACCATAGAATATTGAGTTTTGGCATTAAATTTTATTCTTACACCATTTTCTGTTTCTTCAAAAGAATCGACATCTATCCAATTTTTGCCATCATAATATTGCCAACTTACATTTTCTCTATCAGAAAAAATTTTCGGTAAAAGCTTCTGGCCTTTAGCAGAAAGATTATTAAAAAATGAAAATGTTATATCCGATTTCGACATATCAAAAATAACTTCATCACAAAAATATAATTCATGACATTGTAGATTATTTAAAAAAACGTTATCAAAAATTCTAAAAGGTCCAACGGGAATGCCTTCTGCTTCTTCGATATTGTTAAAAGCACATCCTACAAAATCACCTTTGGGTTCTGTAAAATATATACTTTTTACAGATGTATCTATCGCAGAAAGTGCATCCACCGTTTCATATAAAATCATTCCGGATTCTGTATCTGCATCTGCAAAAACCGCTGTACCTTTATCTATATAAGCTCCGTCACTACCTTTGTCAACATTAACAATAATCGTTCCGCTTGAAGCCGACGATGGCTTTAATTTTGTGCCAAGCATATTCAAAAATGTAAGATAATGATTATATGATGTTTTATTATATCTGCTTATAGTACTTTCCATCATTGATGAAAACACTCTGGCGAATGTAACACCGAAATCTGAACTTGTTTTATCAAAATTCCATTCTGGTGTATATTGTTTCGCCAAGTCTTGCACTTCTTTAAGTAAAGATTCATAATCCCTATTGTCTAATTTCGGTATATTGCTCATGTTTGCAAGCCGATTTATTCCAAATAAACGGCTTTTACAACTCCTTTCTTAAAGGTATATTTCAACTTTAAATGTCATTATTGTCAAGTCGCTCGACTACTCTTTCCTGCGTAGGTTCTATATCTGTAATATAATCTATGCTGACTTCCAATTTTGAAACTGTTCCCGCTGAGGCTATTACACCTATATTTAGTGACTCTATATGTTCTTCCCACGTGTCGAGAGACGATTTTATAGAACTTTTCAATGTTGAAATAAGTGTTGGATCTATAATTTCAAACATAAATGATCTTAAATCCGTCCCAAATCCGGGATAAATCTTTCTTTCATACTTTTGAGTACCCAATATTATCCTTACAGATTGCTTTATATTTTCATTATCTTCAACTGTCATGATTCTTCCTGTTTTTTTATCAATTTGCACCGGAAACTTCCAACCTTTTATAACCGACATAATCAGCAATCCCCCTTTGTTAATTTATTTTTACCATTGTTCCTTTAACAACCGTTTGACCACTGGACTCTATATTTGCACCCGAATTACCTTTTACTTTAACTTGTGCATTGGCGGTAATCTCAGCATTGGATTTTGATTTTATTTGAAATTTGTTAACATCTGCCTGAAGTGCACCGCTGCTACTCTTAATCGTCAGCCCTTTACTGTCTTCAAGAATCATAGTATCCTTACCTGCTGAAAATGATATTTTCTTTTCAGCTGTTAAGTCTATACTGCCATTTTTAAAATCAACCTTGAATGACGTTTTACCATCTTTACTTTCAATTGATACAAACTCCGCATCATCATCAATGTTAATTTTATGTTCTTTTTTGGTAGTAATTGTTATCTTCGGCTTATCTGAATTACGATTATATTCCACTTTGAATTTACCGGGAAGCAATCCCATAATTATTTCATTTTTGTCATTAATAACTATAGGCGGTTTATTTGTTTCATTGTAAAGAGAACCTAATATTACCGGTCGACTTATTTCTCCGCCTAAAAAACCAACCAGAACTTCATCTCCGACTGACGGTATGCACACTGACCCATAATCTTTCCCGGCCAAACTCGCCACAACCGGCACATTCTTTATTTCTAAATCTTCGTCTATGAGATTCAAAGTAACTTTGTTTAAACTATCGCTATCTTTTAAATCTTTTACAACAGCACGTTTTAAACCAAATATAAAATTATTCATTTTCATATTTCTACCATTTATATTATCAAATATCATACGTTACCTCGTTGTTTCTTAAATAATAGATTTAGTTTTTGGATTGTACCTGTTAGCAGTTAATGTAAGCGTTGTTGTATATGCAAACTTTACATTTTTATTTGAAACATGATGTTCTATTGCAGTCACTATATACTCGTTATTAAAAGGGTCATCCAAATTTTTTATCTTTACGCCATCCAATAGTTTTATGTCAGGCAAACCGGCTATTTCCACTTTCGTATTCGTAAGCCCGAATTCGCATTTATTAAAAATTGCTTGAGCTTCCGATTTTGCCTGGTCTACTGAAGAAATTCCGATATCAACAATTCTGATTGTATTATTTTTCCCTATATTTTTGGTAAGAGATAGAGCTTTTTTACCATTACCTACTGCATCGGAAGAACCCACTGAACTGTTTATGGTATTCTTAAAATTCTTTTCGTCTATGTTGTAAACCTCAACGGACTTCGGTATTCCGCATATATCAGCAGAAACTCGAATACTTTTAACAAAATTAACATTTGCGGAAATTGAAAGTTTTGAAGATTTCGGAGAATCTATCGTTTTAAAAATTAATTTACCATCTTGAATAAAAAACATTGCTCCACATTTATCTGCTATTCTACATAAAAATTCATAATCGCTCTCCTCATATTGATAAATTGACGTTTTTAAATTTTTTTCATCGTTTATTTTTATTTCCTTGCCGGATAAAATACTCATATATTTATTGCATATATCCGAAACTACCGCAGAATATTTTTTACAATTTGTCTTTTCCTCTGTCTTTCTACCCGTCATCATCCACATTTTCGCATCCATGCACTCAACTACAGCTCGTGTACTTCCGTCGTTACAAATCTTGATATCATATTTTGAAACGTAACCTAAAAAAACAGGTTTCGTACTTAATTTTTTTCCGACTTTATATCCTAAACACACTTCTATTTTTTCACCAAGTTTTATACCTGAAAAATCATTGTCAATCCCTATTTTATTTTTTTTCACTTCTACATCATATTTAAAAAATTCAAGCAAACACATACTCGCTCTAAAATCAACTGATAAGTTCACTGATATTTCCTTTAATCGGATAGAATCAGGCTTCCATTTTTTATCTTTTATTTTGATTTCGTAACAAGGCTTACCGCAACCGTCATAATCTTTTAAATAATTATTCAAATTCCCCATTTTCAACACTCTTCCCTAAGAATTTTAAAAAATTCCGTTTCTTCGCCTATCCATTTCCAAGCTCATATTAACTTTTTCTATAATTTCGTTTGAAATAGCTTCAATATCTATACTGTTATTACGAGAATCTATAAGATTTATTATATCTTTTTTACTCATTGTTTTGGAAAGTATATTTTTTTCTATTTCTTTTGTATCTATTTTTATAGGCTCGGAAATATTTTCATTTTGTGGATTAATTTTACCAATTTTTTTGTTCTTAGAACCTAAATCCTTTTTTTTCTTTTCCTCTGATTTTTTATAAGGAATTACATTTTCCCTATATACCATATAATTATCGTCAAAATGCCTATACTGATTTTGAAATGAATCTGTTGTAAATTTATTTATAAGATAATCTTTTTTTACGTCATACGTATTATCTAAATATTTATGAATTCTGTCTTTAGCAAAATTTTTATAAACACTCTTAAATCTTGTTCTTGAAATATTTTCTTTCACAATTGTAGGATTTAAAACATTTATATTATTTTTTGATATTACTTTTTCTATATCGGTTTCGTCTAAAACTTTATCTATTTTATAAACAGGCTCGAATTTATATATATTTTTTTGTTGCTGTATTTCATTGAATTTACCGCTCTGGGTACTGTCTATCGAAATAGGATTTAAACTTTTTTTAACTTTGGTATTTATAACTTTTTTACTTGAAATCGGTTTAAAAAGTTCGATTAATACATTTTCTTCTAGATTTGATATTTTATTATTTAATTTTTCGTTTCTAAATTTTAATTTTTTAATTAATTTATTTATCGTTTTATTTTCGAAAATGTTTTCTGTTTCTTTTATTTTTTTATCTATTAATTCATTATCGATTTCTCGGTAATCTGTATTTTTTAAGTTTATTAACTTCTCTTTTTTCTCAATATTTCTTGTATTTTCGTCTTCTAAATAAATATTTTTTAAACGTATTTTATTTTCTAATAATTTTTTTGAATTTTTATTTTTTATAAAAATATCCTTAGTAAAATGATTTATCTTACTTATTTTTTCTTCTAACGATTTACTAAACTTATTTATCGTTTTATTTTCGAAAATGTTTTCTGTTTCTTTTATTTTTTTATTTATTAATTCATTATCGATTTCTCGGTAATCTGTATTTTTTAAGTTTATTAACTTCTCTTTTTTCTCAATATTTCTTGTATTTTCGTCTTCTAAATAAATATTTTTTAAACGTATTTTATTTTCTAATAATTTTTTTGAATTTTTATTTTTTATAAAAATATCCTTAGTAAAATGATTTATCTTACTTATTTTTTCTTCTAACGATTTACTAAACTTATTTATCGTTTTATTTTCGAAAATGTTTTCTGTTTCTTTTATTTTTTTATTTATTAATTCATTATCGATTTCTCGGTAATCTGTATTTTTTAAGTTTATTAACTTCTCTTTTTTCTCGATATTTTGATAATTTTCAAACTCTGAATAAAAATTATTAATTTTTTCAGACAAATTATGTATATTCCTGAGTTTCCTTCTTTGAACATAAAAAACTTTCATCAAAATATTATTTTGACGAATATCTTTTACAAATTTTTTATCCTCTAGAGTACTGTATCGTTCTATATTCGATACATCTTTTACAGCTTTTATTTCTTCTTTTTCGACATTTACTGAATTTTGCCTATTAACAAGACTTGTTCTGCTTTTGATATTTTTTTCTATCGTAGATTCAATAGTATTGTCATAAACATTTTTGAATCGATTAAGTATACTTTTTTGAGTAGATAATTTTATAATATTTTTCTTTATATTTTCTTCTAAGTTAAATCCTTTTATTTTATTGGACTTCAAAACTTCCGATATATTTTGAATTATATACTTAGAATTATTAAATTTACGTACATCATTATAAATACGACTTATTCTACGTTCTTGATACGCTTTTTCGTTTTCATACTGCTCTTTAGAAAGCGTAATATCTTCATATATATTGTCTATTCTTTCAGTATTGACAATTTTATTTATCAGTTCAGTTTCGGTTTTCAATACCTTTGGCAAAGATTTTTTTATAAAATTTTCTGCTATTGTATTTACTTTTTCTAAAATGCCGATTTCTGAAATTTTAGTTTGAAGTTTTATGATTTTTGGCAATAAACTCGAACTGCCGATAATATTTTCTTCGTAAAATTTTGTTACTTCATCCAGAATATCTATTCTGTTTTGTATAATCTTATTTTTAGAAACATTATTTCTAACTTCATCTGTTTTGCTTAAAATTTCCGAACTGGAGCTGTCCCCCGAATTTAAATATTTCAATTCGGAAGATTTTTTATTCACAAATGGATTGTAAAGTACGTTTTTGAAAATTTTGTCAAGTACTTGATTGTAATAATTTACTCTATCAATTACAGATATATAATTTTTAGAAGTATCTTTTGAAAAAACTGTTCCAAAATCTCTATTTTTTGCTAAATGAGTTAAACTTTTATCGCTTTTATCCGATTTTTTTTTTGAGCTTTCTAAAAAAGATTTTAGAATATCGGTTAAAGTCTTTTCATCAAAATTATTATTAGAAACTACTTTTAAATTCTCAATTTGATTTTTAGTCAGATTATTTCCCGCACGTAATATTTCACTTTTTAATTGATTTAAAATCTGATCACGCAATACTGTATTGTTTTGAACCAATATGCTCTGATCACTACTTGCTGCACGCAGTTGCATTAAGAGGTCAATTATTTTATTAATCGCCTCGGCATCAAGATTATTTTTATATGGCGTGCTATAAACAAGCTCTTTTGAAATATTAAGTTCAGAAACATTATCAATAATTGTTGTTTCAATATGTTTTGAAAAAAAAGACGTACAAAAACTGCTGTTTTTCTTTAACGTTCCAATTGATGAAGGATTTTTAATATTTATAAAATTATTATTAACAGTTGGTTTTAAATCTTTATTTTCCACACTTTCACCACCTTTTTAACAAAAAAATTAATTATTTTGAAATTTTCTTACGCTTTTTCAAAATTTCATATCTCGTATTTAAAAGCTTTATTTTAGACAATTCTAATTCTTTTAAACAATTCAAGCACTCTTTTGAAAATTTATTGTCAACATTACAAAGATTATTTATAAATTTTTTCTTCTTTCTTGATAATTTTAAATGATTACCAGTATTTTCCTGCTTACTTTTTATATTTTCTAAAAATTTATCTGCCAATAATTCTTTTGAATAAATATCTTTTTCCGTTATGATTTCATGACGAATATTATATTCTCTTTCCAAAGCTGTTATTTCTAATTCAGTTGCTGATATTTCTGCCTGAAGTTTTTCTTTTTCGGAAGAATTGGCTGCACTTTTCCTCAATATATCAGCCTTTTCAAAACATTTTTCGGTTTCTTGCTCAAATGTTTCACGTATTTTCTGTTTTTCTAAAAATTGCTTACGCTTCTTTTCTTTTTCTAATTCTCTTTTTTGTTTCTGAGTTAAAATTTTAGGCAATGATTTCTTGTTTAGTTCGTTCTCTGCTGTTCGAATTTCATCCTGTTTAACTTTTATTTTTCGGTTAATTTCTGAAATTTCCGACATTTTTTTCTTTATTTTTTCGTCGGATTGAGCAATCAACCTCTGCAATTCTTCTATTCTATTCATCGCTAACTCCTTAACTCCAAAGCTATTTTTTGCAAAAACTAATTTACATTTTATTTTTCTAAATTTTCGTCAACATCATTTTCCAAATTATCGTCTGAATTTTCATCAATACTATTATTTGAGTTATGATCACTATTTTCATTGATTGTTTCTGTTTCGTCTTCGTTTGTATCATGTTCATCGGATAATTTTTTGGACTTGGCTTTTTCTGCTTCTTCTCTTCGTTTTGCAGCTTCTTCCTGACGTTTTTTAATGTCTTTCGCTCTTTGCTCAGCCTCTTGTTTTCGTTGTTCTTCCAAAAGCAACCTCTTTTGTTCCTCTTGAGCCTTTTCTAATTCTTTTAACTCTTGTTCCTTTTTTCTTTGCTCCCTCCAAAGTTTCAACTCTTCGTCTTTTTGTGCCTTTAGTTTTTCGGCCTTTTGATATCTCTCCTTATATTCTTTATATTTTTCTTCGAAATTCGACTTAACAGAAGACGATGATGAAGACGAAGAATCATCTTTAAAGCTGGAAATCAACCCTTTAATAGCACCGACTACACTTGGTGCTTCAATCGGCACCCTGGTTAATCCGGTATGTGCAATCTTTATTGTTTCTATAATAATATCGTTACTATCCGCACTAAGATCGCTGACAGACCATTCTGTCATACCAAGTGATAAAAAAGTATAAGAAGCCGTAAGTTTTTTATAACGATTATACACTTCTATTGTTCCGAGAGCCGGCCCTACTTCTAAAGATTCTTGAGGATCTAATGCGGTAATACCTAAAAGCGCCGCTTTTCGAAGTATATTATTTGGTATTAATGCAGCGGCCACCTTCGCTGCTCCTGTAACAAGAGAAGTAGAACGCTTTAAAAGACCTCTGGAAAATGTAAGATCATAAATATTGTTTTCGTTATTAGGTCTTCCTACTAACAAACTGTGATCATTTACGCCGCCTTCCGTTATCAAATCCGTATATCTCGTAACAGAAAGACCTTGAACTTCCTTAAACCCAAAAGTAAAAGTGTTAAGAGTAACTATAAAATTAAAACCTTGCGATAAATAATCACTGGCCGAAACCATAACCGAAGGCATGCGATCCATTTTTCCACCTCATCCTAAAATCGTCATATTTATTACGTTTAAATATCAAAAATATTTACTTTTTTATCACTCGAATCTGCATTCATTTTTTTGTTTATCTTTGAAACTTCTTCACAAAAACGTATTCTCTCTTTATGTGAAAGTAACATTAGTTCAGATCTTGACCAATGAAAATAATAAGCCATAAAAGCTATCTCTTCGTATATAACCTTAATGGGATAACTTTTTAGGCTTCCCCGAAAAAAGGTAATTCATACCTAAATTCATGCGAACATTTTGGGCAAGTAATATTAGTAAACTGTGGTTCAACAGCATTTACTTTTTGATATAAATCTTGCAAATACGCCATATCCGCAGTAAATAAATTTTCTATAACATGAGAATCTACCTTTTTTAATGTACCGAGTTTGACAACTACTCTTTCCAAAAGCAATATGCTAAGGTATCCGGGATTCATTTTAACCCTCGGATCATTAAGCGGCACAATCTCATCTGCGGCATTTGCAAGCCTCATTACTCCTTTTTTATGAACTTCTCCGGTTTTATCGATATATCCTTTCGGAAGTTCAAATTCTACTTGCGTTTCAAACGGGGTTGCTGACATACAAAATCACTCTTTCTTTCTAATTTCTCTCCTTACGCCAAAACTAAAAGCGCAAGGAGAGAATAACAATATTGAAAATTTTATTTTTAATTATTAACCTGCTGCTACGCTTACGTCACGTTTAATTCCTTCGTGAGCAAGAACCAAAGTTTCAATCAATATTTCTGAGCTATCTGCACTCAAATCTCCTGATTGATAACTCTTCGGCCAAGCGTTTATTACGCTCCAGCTTGCTGTAGGATTTGCGGCATTATCATAAAGCGTAATCGTTGCATTTACAGGTGTAAAGTTGTTTCCTTCAAGGAAATCGTTAAAAAAGTTGTAGAGTAATGGATTTGAATATAAACCTTTTGTAAGTGTTAAGTCACCATAAGATACTAAACCCGGTAATTTTCTTACCGTAAGATATCCGAATCCACCTTCTCTGTAAGATGTCTCCTCAACTTCCGTAGAGAAACCTTGGACTTCCTTAAATGATGTTGTTCCGAGTCCATCGAAATTAGCTGTAAATCTAAATCCTCTTAAAGGTGAAGATAATCCATTTGTTATAGATGCGGTTGTTGAAAGTACTTCCGTACCTAATTCTTGAATTCCTGAAGTTGCTAATCCATCTGCCATTTAAATCTTTCTCCTTCCTTTTTAAAATTCATTCATTATTCGCCGGTTTTTTGTGTAATTCTGAAGATTACAAATTCGGCAGGTTTAACAGGTGCTACACCAATTACACAAATCAGTCGACCATTTTCTATATCATCTTTTGACATTGTGTTTGGACCGATATCAACAAAGAATGCATCTGCCGGTGATCCTCCAACAAGTGCTCCTGTTCTCCAAACACCTTCTAAGAACAGTTCTATTGTTCTCTTTACTCTTGACCAAAGCGTTGCATCGTTTGGTTCGAATACTACCCAGTTTGTATTTGCTTTTATAGATTCTTCCAAATAGATAAACAAACGTCTTACGTTGACATATTTCCAAAGCGGCTTGGATGAAGCTGTTCTTGCTCCCCAAACTCTTATTCCTGATCCAGGGAATTTTCTTATAAGGTTGACGCCTTTTGGGTTGAGAAGATCTTGTTCGGCAACATTATAATTTACAAATAATCCCGTACAATTTGCAACAACTTCATTTGCAGGTGCTTTATGAACACCTCTTGAATTATCGCTTCTTGCATATATACCCATAATTGAACCCGAAGGTGGTATAAACGTATCTTTTTTATCAAGTGGGTCAAATACTTGAAGCCACGGATGATACATTGCACAATAATCGCTATCTACAATATCACGATGTGCCATTATATCTGTTACAGTCTTTGCATTCATCGGCATATCTAAAACCGCAAATCTGCTTCCAAGTTTTTCGCAATGTGCAACAAGCGAAAGTTGAACATTTGCGCTGACAATTCCGGGAACTGCCATAATATTTACATCTGTATTATCAAGAAATGCCTGTATACCTGTTCTTGAGCCCGGCCCATTGTCTGTTCCTATAAAATCAGCATCAGTAAGGTTTGGTGCCGAACCATTAGAACCACCTGAAAAAGATATTTTAATTTCTTCTCCTTCTTTTCCAAATGCTTGTCTTATAACATCAATAGGGGCAACTGCTCCCTCAGATGGTTGAGCTTTTAAATTTACCATTTCTGATTTTTCTAAAACTTTTTCTATAAATGAAGGTGAAGAAGCGTTAAAGGATGCACCACTATATTTTTCGAGATCCCCTTCCCAATCAATTACTACATCTAATTCGCAAACACGAATTGTTACCTTAGGTAAAAGATTTTCATCTATTACATTACCTTCAAAAGGAGATTCAAATGTAATTAAATTTCCCGTTGTAGTTTTAACTACATTGTATTGAACTTCATCAAGTCCTTCAATAGCAACTACATCGCCAACCGCAAATCCTGTTGCATTTTTTAAACGATATTTTGCGTTGCCCAAATCTTCTAATATCTGCGTCTTACTACCTATTGCATCTTTAAATGTTACTATTAATGAGTTTCCCCATGTTCCGGGATTTCGTGCTTGTAAATCAATTACACCTTCTTTGCCCTCAGCACATTGTGATTTAGCTATAACAGCATCTGAAGGTGAAACCCTCATCACAAAAGCTTTTGAACCTCCGTTAATAAAGAAGTGATTTACCGCATGTGCTAAAAATCTATATTCACCAAATTCACTTTCATGCAGATATCCGCCAAATTTACGTTTAAAATCTGCAGGACCTGTAACTAAAACCGGTGCTCCTGAAATCGGGCCTCTTTCTGTAACGCCTATAAATCCGGCTACACTTGTTCCCACACCCTGCATTGGCGTAGGGCCACTGTCAAATTCCTCAACATAGACTCCCGGAGATAAATACTCTGCCATAATCATCTCGGTTCCCTGCTAAATAATTAGCAAGAACCTTTCACTCCTTTCCACAATGAAAAATATAATTTAATTGTCTTATAAAATACCGATATTTAATATAATTTAAATACAATATTTTACAAAACTATAAGGGTTACCCCTTTTTATTAACTATAATATAGGGAAATGAACCCTAAATTAT
>JAUNCP010000018.1:0-17044 GCA_030526535.1 Clostridia bacterium
TCATAAATTTTATTTACCTTTATAATTTAAAAAATTCAGAATTTCATCAACAAAATCTTGCGAAGTAGAAATTTCGCTTAAAAAATCATATCCGTTTTTATTTATGATATTTTTTAGCTTCAGCAAATCAGGGATATCTATATCAGCTTCTTTCAAAGCTTTTTCATCTTCAAAAAATTTTTTGGTATCACCATAAAAAATTTGATTTCCGTTATTTAAAGCCAAAACTTTATTGCATACACTTAAAACTTCTTGCATATTGTGAGAAATAAAAAATATTATGCCGTTTTGCGAATTTTTGTATTCTTTTATCGACTTCAATAAATTATTTTTAGTTTTAAAATCCAAAGCGGCAGTAGGCTCGTCTAAAAGCAAAATTTTTGGCTTAGAAACTAAAACTCCGGCTATTGCGCATTTTCTTTTTTCTCCGCCTGAAAGTTCAAAAACAGACTTATGTAAAATATTTTTATCTATTAAAAGCAAATCCGAGATTTCATTTACAGCAATTTTTATTTTTGCATTTGATTTTCCTAAATTTTTAAGTCCAAAAGATATATCATCAAAAACAGTTTGCGCAAAAATTTGTTCTTCAGGGCATTGAAAAACTATGCCAATATTCGAAAATAATTTTTTAAAGTCATTAAACTCTTTGTGAATGTTTTTGTTATCTAAAAAAATCTCACCGCTACTAGGCTTTAAAATATTCGAAATTATTTGCAAAAGCGTGGATTTACCAGAACCGGTTTTACCTACAACTCCAATTATATCACCGTTATTTGCCGACAAATTTATGTTATTTAAAATAAAGTCGCCAGAATCTAAATCGTATTTATAGCAAAGATTATTTATTCGTAGCATTATTGTATTTCCTCAGTAAGTTTAATATTTCTTTTGCGCAATCATTTGTATCGATTTTTGTAGTATTAACTTCATATCCTGATTTTTTCAAAGAATTTAAAATATAGATAGAAGTTAAGCATTCGAATTTTTCGTAATTTATAAATTCTGGGCTACATAAAACTTCTTTCGGATTTTCAAAAAGTTCATTGTGAAATTTATCGTCCATTATCAAAACTTTGTCCGCTAACATCGCTTCATCTATATTATGTGTTATCAAAATAGTTGTAATGTTTAGTTCTTTTTTTAGTTCAAAAATCAAGTCTAAAATTACTTTTTTGCTTTTAGGGTCAAGCATAGAAGTTGGCTCGTCAAAAATTATAACCTTAGGTTCCATTGCAACTATACTTGCTATACATAATTTTTGCTTTTGACCGCCAGACAATGCGTTTGTCGACATTTTTTCAAGGCCTTGCAAACCTACATATTTCAAAGATTTTTTTATTTTATCGGAAATAACTTCAGATGAATAGCATAAATTTTCTAACCCAAATGCAATTTCTTCTTCTATTGTGGCTTCTATAATTTGACTTTCCGGATTCTGAAATACAAGTCCGACAGATTTTTTTATATCTAAATTATTTCCGGGCTCTTTTGTATTCAAATTATTTATAAAAACATTTCCAGAAGTGGGTAAAATAAGTCCGTTTAAAAGTTTTGACAAGGTTGATTTTCCGCAACCGTTTTCACCAATTATAGAAATAAATTCACCTTTATTTATTTCAAAATTTATATTATTTAAAACAGTTTTTTCGGATTTGCTGAATCTATCAAATCCTTTATATGTAACATTTTCACACCTGATAATTGCGTTGCTTGTCGCTTTTAAAACCATTTTCTTTTGCTCCAAATTACAGTGGAACCGGACGGTAAAACAAGTCCCGAGGACGTTACCTTTATTCCTATTTCACTACTAAAAACAAATCCGCCATGCTTTTTCTTGACGATTTCAGAAACCAAATATTCAATTGTGGATGCTGAAAATCCGGTTGAATAAGAATTTATTATAAAAAACTCCGGGTCATCAGACAATAATTTTTCACATTCGTTTACAAATTCAAATAAATTATCCTCTATCTTCCAAATTTCACCATTTGGCCCTCTTCCATATGACGGAGGATCCATGATTATCCCGTCGTATTTATTATTTCTTCTTATTTCCCGCAAAACAAATTTTTCACAATCATCTACAATCCAACGTATTGGCGAATTTTCCAAATTTGACATTTTTGCATTTTCTCTCGCCCAAGAAACCATTCCTTTCGATGCATCAACATGGCAAACTTTTGCTCCTGCTTTTGCAGAAGCAAGTGTCGCTCCACCCGTATATGCAAACAAATTTAAAACATTCATTTTTTTATTTTCAGAAGAAGAGATAATTTTATCAAGTAAATCCCAATTCGTCGCTTGTTCCGGAAAAACACCGGTATGCTTAAAATTCATTATCTTTATTCCAAATTTTAGTCCTTTATATGAAATACTCCACGACGTTTGAATATCTTTATTTTTTACTTCCCAACTTCCGCCACCTGAATTAGAACGATGATATATTCCGTCTGCGTTTTTCCAGCGAATATCTTTTGCTTCCGTATTCCAGATAATTTGCGGGTCTGGTCTTATTAGTATTTTATCGCCCCATCTTTCTAGACGATTTCCATTTGTCGCGTCTATAAGTTCGTATTCTTTCCAATTTTTGGTATATCTCATTTTTATTCGCAGTAATTACTACTGCCCGCCTTTCGATATTACAAATTATTTTTTATTATCTCAACTGTTTTATTCACTAAATTTTCTAAAAATTCATTGTCGTCACATTCTGCCATTACTCTTATTTTAGGCTCTGTTCCGGATTCTCTGACGACTAATTTTGCTTTTGAACCTAATTTTTCTTTAGTTTCTTTTAAATATTTTTGAATTTCAATGTTATTTTCCAAAAGTCCTTTTTGCGACAGTTCGATATTAACAGTTGCTGATTTTTGTGGATATTTTTTGACCATTGAATTAAGTTTTGAAGCCGAAAAATTCGAACTTGATAAAATATTTAAAATTTGAACGGCTGTAAGTTCTCCGTCGCCTGTTGTAGAATAATCTAAAAATATAACATGACCCGATTGCTCTCCGCCAATATTATAATCGTTTTCCAGCATATTTTCTAAAACGTATCTATCGCCGACTTTTGTTTCTACAAAATTTATATCATTATTTTCACAGAATTCTTTAAGTCCGAGATTAGACATTATCGTACCGACTAAAGTATCGTTTTTAAGCGTTCCTTCTTCTTTCATGTTTTTAGCACAAATTCCCAAAATAGCATCGCCATCAATAACCTCACCTTTTTCGTCTACACAAAGACACCTATCTGCGTCGCCGTCAAAAGCGATTCCCATATCACAGTTATTTTCTTTGACAAATGACACTAAGTTTTCAAGATGAGTCGAACCGCAATTTTCATTAATATTTATACCATTTGGTTTACTAAATAGTATCGTAGCATTTATTCCTAATTTATCAAAAAGCTTTCCAGCTGTCGCACTAGCAGAACCATTTGCACAATCAACAGCAACTTTTAAATTTGTATTTATATTCTTCTTGGCAGATGATATATAGTCAACATAATCATCTGTGGCAGTTTTTACATACGATATACTTCCGATTTTTTCAGAAATCGGTAATTTTATTTCAGAGTCATCCGAAATAATTTTTTCTATCTCGTTTTCAACTTCATCCGAAAGTTTATATCCACTTTTATTAAAAAGTTTTATACCGTTAAATTCAAAAGAATTATGCGAAGCGGAAATCATTATTCCGGCATCGGCATTATATTTTTTCACAAGATACGAAACCGCAGGAGTTGGAACCACTCCGAGCGAAACGCCGTTTGCCCCCACCGAACATATTCCTGCAAGTAAAGCTGACTCTAACATATCGGAAGAAATACGTGTGTCTTTTCCAATTAATATTTTAGGGATATAACTACAATTCCTTGTTAAAACCAAAGCTGCGGCTTTTCCTATTTTCATTGCTAATTCGCAAGTTAACTCTCTGTTAGCAACACCTCTAACACCATCTGTGCCAAAAAATTTACCCATTTTAAACTTAAACCTCCAAAATTAATCTTCTAAAAAACTGCATTGTTCGTTTTTGTTGAAATTTTCCGCTTTATAACCCATATGAAGATATGCTGATTTTGTAACACATCTACCTCTTGGGGTTCTGCTTAAAAATCCAATTTGCATTAAAAACGGCTCGTAAACGTCTTCTATTGTTATCGCTTCTTCCCCTATCGCCGCTGCGATAGTTTCAAGACCAACAGGACCTCCACCGTAAAACTCTATCATAGTTTTTAAAAGTCTTCTATCGTTAGCATCTAGTCCTAATTCATCTATTTCAAGCTTATCAAGAGCATCTTTAGCTATCTCATAATTTATTTCTCCGTTATTTATAATTTGCGCAAAATCCCTAACTCTTTTTAAAAGCCTATTCGCAATTCTTGGCGTACCTCTTGACCTTGAAGCTATTTCGAGCGCTCCTTCTTTATCTGTTTTTATTCCTAAAATTGTAGCACTTCGTCTTACGATTTGAGCAAGCTGCTCGGGAGTATATAATTCTAATCTTAAAACAACCCCGAATCTATCTCTAAGAGGAGCGCTTAATTGACCTGCACGCGTAGTTGCTCCGATTAATGTAAATTTAGGAAGCGGAAGATGATACGATGTTGCCATTTGACCTTTGCCGGTAACTATATCAATCACAAAATCTTCCATAGCGGGATATAATATTTCTTCTACACTTCGTGGCAAACGATGTATTTCGTCAATAAACAAAACATCTCCTGGAGCTAAATTTGTAAGAAGTGCGGCCAAATCTCCCGGTTTTTCTATTGCCGGACCGGATGTAATTCTTATATTAACTCCAAGTTCTTTAGCAATTATCATAGAAAGCGTAGTTTTACCTAATCCCGGAGGGCCATATAGCAAAACGTGGTCTAGCGACTCTTTCCTGAGTTTTGCTGCTTCTATGAATACATTTAAATTTTCTTTTACTTTATCTTGTCCGATATATTCCGATAAAACTTGCGGCCTTAACGGATTATCCGAATCAAATTCAATGTCTTCTTCTATTTCGCTAGTACTTAAAATTCTATTTTCTTGATTTTCGTTCAATTTTTTATACCCCCTTAGCCATTAATCTTAACGTTTTTTGTATGAGTTCTTCTACAGAGCAATTTTCGTCAAACGTAGAAATAATCGGCAAAACTTCCGAAGACGAATATCCTAAAACTTCTAAAGCCTTAACAGCTTCGGAAGAATTTTTACTTTGACTAAAATTAATAGCGTTAGATATTATTTCGGATTTTTCGCCACTGATAGACTTTAATTTATCTTTTAGCTCCAAAACTATCCTTTGTGCTGTTTTTGCCCCTATTCCGGAAGCACTCGTAAGGCTTTTGCTGTCTCCGCAAGAAATAATCATGGCAATTTTTTCGGTAGAAAACTGCGATAAAATCGAAAGAGCTGCTTTTGGTCCTACCCCTGAAACAGTTGTCAAAAGCTTAAAGCATTCCAGTTCACTTTTGCTTGAAAATCCAAATATATCGATAGCGTCCTGTCTGACAGAAACATGAGTATATACTGTAACACTTTCATTAATTTTACTCATAAACTGATTTTGCGTATAAAATGAAGTAAAACATTTGTATCCTACTCCACCGCACGAAACTACCAAAAAATTGTTTTCAATTAAAGTCAATGTTCCTTGAAGGCTATAAATCATTAATTTTCTCCCTGATATTTTTTATTTCTTAAATTTATTTATATATTGAAAACCTAATGAATTTGCGTGACAGATGGCAATCGCTAATGCATCTGCGGCGTCATCGGGTTTAGGTATAGATTTTAATTTCAACAAACGTTGAGTCATCATCATAACTTGATTTTTTTGCGCTCGTCCATAACCTGTAACAGATGTTTTTATTTGTAATGGTGTGTATTCAAAAATAGGTATGTTTTTCTTTTTTATAGCTAAAAGCGTTACTCCTCTTGCTTGAGCTACATCTATTGCGGTTTTATGGTTGTTTTGAAAATATAATTTTTCAATCGAAATGACATCGGGTTTATATATGTCTACAATTTCCGATATTCTATCGAATATTATTTCCAAACGATTAGAAAAATCGTCATTTGCGTTCGTTAAAACAACACCGTAATCCATCGGAGTATATTTACCATTTTTAAATTCAATAATTCCGTATCCAACAATAGCATATCCAGGGTCTATACCTAGTATTATCAAAATCCACACCTCTTTTCTTATATTCTAAAACTATATAAATCTTATGTAAACTATCGAATTAGTATATTTAAAATATAGATAATCAAAACCAAACCCACAAATAAATATCTTGTTACTGGTTCGAACCATTTCCCGATCTTTTTCGTTCTGCCAAGCTCAACTTGTTCCCTTGCAAATTTCTTTCCGCATATCCAAAAGAACATAATTCCTGCCAGTAAAGCACCTAGAGGTATTACATATATAGATAAGACGTCCATCCAAACATCCACTATACTGGCATTTTCGATAAATATTCCAATAGTAGCTGATATTACCGCTATTATCAAAACAGATTTATTACGATTTAATCCAAATTGAGATTGTAACAATTCAACTGGAGCTTCAAATAAATTGATTAAAGATGTAATCGCAGCAAATAGAACAGCTACAAAAAATATTATAGATATTATTTGACCCATAGGTATGGATTTAAAAATATTAGGCATTGTTATAAACATAAGTGGCGGACCAGATTGTAATTCGTTTTCGAGCCCAAAAGAAAAAATAGCAGGAATAATAGTTAATGCCGCCAACAACGAAGAAATAAAACTAAATATTGTAACATTGCTTGCACAAAACATTACATCTTCTTTTTCGCTTAAATAACTACCGTATATAATCGTTCCAGATCCAGCTAAAGATAATGAAAAAAATGCTTGTCCTAATGCATAAATCCATGTTTTTATGTCATATAGTAAATTCCAATCTGGTTTAAATAAATAAACATAACCCGACATAGCTTTTGGAGAAAAAAACATAAAAATTGAAAGAGCAAGAAACATTACGAAAAAAGCTGGCATAACAATTTTATTAAGCTTTTCTATACCCTTTGAGACTCCAAGTATCATAATGGCAAAAGTTATAACCAAAGCGGTTAAATGCCATCCTACACTAGAAAAATCTTTATTTAAACTCTGAAAATCAGCAATAGTATTATCAGATAAAACCGTGCCAGTAATACTGTCCACGACAAATTTTATAATCCATCCAACAACAACAGAATATCCGATACCGATTAAAAGACAACCAATTAAAGGAATGACCCCTATCCAATGACCAAACTTAATATTTCTCATTTCTAAAGATTTTTTAAATGCTCCAAGTGGTCCTGTCCGCATAGCCCGTCCAAATGCCATTTCGCCTACTACTCCGGAAACACCTAGAAAAATCATAAAAATCATATAAAGTATTAAAAATACTGCGCCACCGCATTGTCCTAATCTATATGGGAACAACCAGATGTTACCTATACCAACTGCCGAACCTATGCACGTTAAAATAAAACCTAATTTACCACTAAAAATATCTCGCTTGTTGCTTTTTGAACTCATTTAATAATTTGCCTCCTTATATAAAACATCCACGCCTCTTCTACTATAATTATATCATATAGAAAAATATTATAATAGATTAATTTAAAACTAATGATTATATTTCAAATAAATAATTGATTTAAAAATTCATTTGTGATATAATCAAGTTGTTAGTAAATGCGGGCGTGGCGGAATTGGCAGACGCGCTAGGTTTAGGTCCTAGTAGTTTTACTGTGCAGGTTCAAGTCCTGTCGCCCGTACCACTCTGGATAACCATTAGGGACTTGGGTTTTTTCTGGTTATCTTTTTGTCTAAGAATGTATTGTTTTATGCAATACGTTCTTCTTTTTTTCTGCCAAAATTTCTTATTAGACTTTGATGTTCCGTTTTTGTTATATGTGGAATTTCAATATGTCCTATCATCTTGTAGTAAATCTCTATTTTCTGAATAGTCTCTCCCATAATTTCTTCGCGATGATAAATTATAATTTTTTCAATGAACTCATGCAAAATATCAAGTGTTAATTCTTCCACTTCGGAATACTTTCTGACTATTTTCAGAAATCCATCGGCATTAAGTTCGTGTGCTTTTTCTTCTGCAACTACCTTTTTCATATGTTTAATTTGAGCTTTAAGTTCAAATTGTTCTTCTTCATATTTCCCAGATAATTTTAAAAATCTTTCCTCAGATAAGTTTCCTAAAATTTTTTCTTCAAAGACTTTCTCATAAAGTACATCAAGTTCTTTTTCTCGGGCAAGCATTTTATTTAGTGTTTCAAAATTTTTCCTTTAAGTTGCTTGTATTCTTTTGTAGTCTTCATCTACAACTATTTTTACAAACTCATCTTCAAATTCATTTGTAAACTTTACTATGTTGGCAATATCATTTTTTACCAAGTTTGTAAGCACATCAACTCTTATATGATGAGTTTTTTGCATAGTCCATTCTGAGCTCTGTTATTCTTACATGAAAAATAGTGATTATCAGGATTATCATGCGTATATTTGTAATTTAAATTCGCACCACAATCTGAACATCTTAAAAATCCAGCAAATATATTCTTTGCAGTGTGCTTTGGCTTTTGACATTTAGTCGTTTTGAAAGTTTTTTGTATTAGATCAAAGAATTCTCTGCTAATTATCGGTTCGTGAACATTTTTATGTATTTGCCAGTTTTCTCTGTCATTATCAAGACGCTTTTTTAGTTTAAAAGATTTGCTGTACGTCTTAAAATTTATTACATCTCCTACATACGATTGATTTGAAAGTATTTTTCTAATCATCACATGTGTCCATAAATATTCTCCGAGTGGCGGTTTAGCGAGAGGTTTTTTTTAATCCTTTCTTTATCGCATAAACAGATGGAATATATATTTTTTCTTTTTTTAGAATTTTTGCTATTTCATTCATGCTTTCGCCTTGTTTTCTAAGATTAAATATATACTTCACAATCTCTGCTGCTTCTTCATCAATAGCCCAACGTTTTCTATCAATTTCATCATATTTATAGCCATAGAGAGGATGACCTATAGCGTATCCTTGACTGTTCCTTATTTTCAGCGTAGAACGCATTTTTCGGCTCATATCTTTTGCATACCATTCGTTCATTATATTTCTAAATGGTGTAAAATCATCTTCACCTTTTTCGCTATCTACTCCGTCATTTACTGCTATTAATCTGACATCATGCATCGGTAAAATGCTCTCTGTAAGTTGTCCAACTTCAATATAGTTTCGTCCGAGTCTTGACATATCTTTCACTATTAAAGTTCCGACCTGCTCGTCTTCGATTAATTTAAACATTTCTTTAAAGCCTTGACGATTAAATGTTACTCCTGATATTCCGTCATCTATAAACACTTTTACATTCCTAAACCCATTTTCTTTTGCATACCTTGTAAGAAGTGTTTTTTGATTCGAAATACTATTGCTTTCGCCTTCTAAATCATCATCGCGCGATAATCAAGCGGTTATTTTATCGCTTAGTAAAAAATATTGTTTGTTGTTATATTTGACTGTTTCATTAAAGCCTTTCTCCTTTCAATATAAACAGCCAAAAACAATTTTTACAATATTAATTATACCACATTTTAGGGATTTAATATATAGGGTAGGGGATAATTAAGATTTTTTCTGAATTTCTTGAACCAATAGATTTTTTATTTTTTGATCCAATGTTTTGCCTGTTTTATCAAAATATGAATTAATTACATATGTTGTATTTCCAATCTTCATTTTGCTTTGTTTAGAAAACAAAATTGTTTCAAAGGAATTAAACATTTGAAATTTTTCCTCCTTTTTGTTTTTTTGTATTTTCTATTTCTTAGCCCATATTTCGGCACACGAATTTCACGTCTTTGTACTATGCAAAGCTACCCTCATTGCCTGCGACGGCTCACAAAACAATTAACTAATTTTGCTTCAACGCTCGGGCTGTAACTGGGCAGGAGTTTCTTTAACTGTTGCTAAGATTTTTTATTCAGTTGTCAAGGTTCGCTCGAGAAACAAATTTTCATAAAATTATTCCCTCGTATATTAAAGAGTCTTTTGAGGTGATTTTTTATGCGCAAAACTTGTCGAATGAAAAAATTATTTTCTAAATATTGAATTTTTTAAAATTCTTAGTATTTTATTAAACTTATTCCGCACACCCGATTGATTAATTCCGTACTTTGAAGCAAGCTCCTGCTGCGTTTTACATTCTTTAACTATGTAACTGATAAATATTTGATCTTCTATGGATAAATTCTTGATCGCTTTATGTAACTTTTCATTTTCAATTAGTTCTATCCAGCCAAGCAAGTTTTCTTCAAACGCTTGTTTTTCAATATCAATATTTTCTGATTCTTTATCGTAAATAACATCTTCAATCGAAACTTAATGTTCTTTTACTTTAGATTGCTTAAAAGCGTCTTTTTTATCCATATTTTTGATTACTGTATAGAAATACGCCATTTCGCTTTTTATATCACGACGATTTTTCATGACCGATTACCTACGAATTATTTGTTTTTTCAAATAACACGGCGTTTACGGATATCTAATTCGGTACAAAAACCATCGTTTCATGGCGTTGCCCTTTCGCAACCAAAAAATATAGCGGAGAAATACACTCAAAAGTGTAAATCTCCACTATTAATCTAATTTAGATGTATATATTCGATTATTCACTATTTATATATTCTCTATGTAAAAAAAACACTTCAATTTAAATTTCACTCCTTTTTTCTATATTCACCCAAATTACATATGATTGCACACTTTCTTTATTAGTGTTGTGAATATCATCTTTATTTTATACAAAACCCCCATTTTCTTTGTCGATTTAAAGCGAAACGATCTGATATTTGCACAAAAAATATTTATAAATGTAAATTTAAATATCTATCTTCACAAACTTTATTTTATAAATTTCTATATCACTTTAAAAATTCCATTGATTGAGGACATTCAGTGATATATGCAAATTTGGGAATTAATAAGTCAAAACAAAAAACTTGGACTCTACGAACAAGGTATTTTCCAAATTTTCATTATTTTCATCAGAAAGGAATGTATGAAAAAAATTAGAACGAGCAATGAAAAATATTTCAACTTTCCATCAGCATCGGTTATACTATGGTTCTCGAAAAATGTAAATATTTTACATTTAAGCAAACAGCTTTGCTTTATCTGTCCTAAATTATTTTTCCATCTTTCATCTCGATTTTTCTGCTACACAAAGATGCTATATCAAGATCATGCGTCACCATTATAACTGTCATTCCTGACTTATTTAGCTCTTTGAAAATATTCAATATATTTTTTCCGGTTTCCTCGTCTAATGAGCCTGTTGGTTCATCTGCCAATAGAACCTCTGGATTACATGCCAATGCCCTAGCTATTGAAACTCGTTGACACTGTCCGCCAGAAAGCTTTGATGGCATCATTTTAGCCTTATTTTCTATTCCTAATTTCACCAATAAACTTTCTACCACTTCTTTTTTATTAGGTATTCTTTTATACGTATATTTTAAAGGCAACATCACATTGTCAAATACCGTCATATCATTTATAAGTGCAAAATTTTGTACAACAAACCCTATATTATCATTTCTAAATTTTGCCAATTTATTTTGACTGTATTTAGATATGTTATCGTTATTAAACAAATACTCACCACTGGTAGGATTACATAGCCCACCTAAAATATTTAGAAGTGTAGATTTTCCGCATCCACTTTTCCCTGTGATAGCTAACAATTCACCTTTTTCTACTTCAAGATTTATTTTGTTTAACGCTATTACTTCATTTTCGCCGAACCCGAACTTTTTCTGTATATCTTTTAATTTTATGAATCCCATATTTACTGTCTCCTTACTAATTGTTTTGATTTTTATTCTTTTAAAATTTCTGATACCGAAACACTAAGAACTTTTTTAATCGTAGGTATTGTAACTATAAGCCCGCAAAACACTGAAATTAAAGACGAATATATAATTGCAATCTTAAATTCATTTATAAAAAACAAGCTAAATAGCGTACCAAGCCCACCTGAAATCAACGATATTTTGAGATAGTTAAATATAACTTCCAAAACTAAGCTTATACTCCTACATCCAACTAAACGTTTAATCGCAATCCCTTTTTTTAAATTATTCGCCCATTCTATTGATATTGTAATAGCAGAAATTAACAAACAAATAACAACCAAAATATATAATTTCTCATTATTTATTTGAGGTAGCATTCTTTCAAGCCCACTTTTTTCCATCAAAATTTCTCGTGTTTCCACACCGTAATTATTTTTTATTTTCCCAGATATCTCTTCAAAAATTGTTCTTTCATCATTCGAAAAAACATCTAATTTATAAATCTCCGATGACTCAACAGCTGTTCCAAGTTTTACAATAGCAATATCGTCAAGCTGGGTCTCTACGTCAACTCCAACTACGCCTATTATCTTGTATAAATTACCACATATTTCTATAAACTTTTCTCCATCTTTCTCTTTTGCTTCGTCAGCTCGTTTCTTCCCAACGACAGCCACTAAATCATTATTAGAAAAATCTTCAGGCGTGAAAAATCTTCCGGATTCTAATGGTATATGGTTGTAATTATCGCTTATATATATCTGCCTAATACTATTTTGACTATCGTCTTTATATAATGCAAGTTCAGGATAATCTTTTATTACATTAACAAGATCACTATTCGAAATATTGTCGGCAGAAAAAACTACTTGTGATTTTCCGTAGTAACCCCTACTGATGTTTATAAGGGTAGAACGCTGATTTAATTTATCAATCATTATAGAACAAATAAACGAGATTATAAAAAATATCAAGCATACAAAAAACGAACTTAGTCTTGTTTTCTTAATTTTCATAAAATATTCAATCCTTTATACAAATTATTCTATTGTGCTCTCCTTACAAGATTAATTACATCTACTTTCTTTAACGTAATTAAAGGCACAATGCTCGATATCACAAATACTAAAAAAGAAAAAACTAATGAAACCATCGGCATAACCGTTACCGGCATAATAGTCTCCACAAAAAATTCTAAAAATGGTACATAAAGTAACACTATGGGCGTTAATAAAAACGAAAATAAACACGGTACGCCAACTATTAGCAAGGTAAAACCTATTACCTGAAAAACTAAATTTTCTGGCGATGCACCACTAACCATATGTACTCCATATTCATAATAACTATCTTTTATAAACCCATTTATTGTAAGGCTCATGCTTACTATCGTAAATATAGTTAATATAACAAAAATATATATTAAATTCGAAAGATCTTTTTTAGACATCATCGTCAATTTTTGCGATATATCATCACTATCTAAATATACGATATACTCTTCATTTGTACCAGATTTCAAACGTAAATTTTCCACAATTCCCTTTACATCCAAAAAATTTAACTTTGAAATTATTCTTCCACTTGAATATAACATCAAATTAACTTGGTTATATCTATACGCATCGTTGCTTTCTGAACTATACGTAAATGCGGGAATTAATATATATCTATCTGCAGAGGTAAACCTCCCAGCTACCAAATCAGACCACGGAATATCTGTAAATTCCGGTAAAAAACCAATGACTTTAAATTGAAATTTTTCATATAAATGCTTGCCATCAATAATCTGACCTATACTAAAAATGTTTTTGTATTCATGTCCAAGAATTACAGGAACATAGTCGCCTTCTTTGTGGTAAAAATCTTCTTTCTTAAAAAATTCACCTTCGCTAAGATTTATACCGAATTCACGAAAAAAATTTTCCGATACGTGTAAAGCCTTTACTTCCTTTTCATCTTTATGATCTTGATTTGCAAAACTTGGATTGTTAAATTCATACTGAAAATTAAATTTATTTGGTAAACCAGGTGCAAAAATAATTACAGATTGGTCATCGGTAATGACAAAATCCAAATCTTCTCGTTTTTCCAAACTTTCAACAAATCTTTTTAGTTTACTATAATCTTCATTTTTATCTTCAAAATATTTATCCCAATCTTCGTCATTATTTACAACTTTATAAACAAACCTATCACCAGTAAATTTACTATATTTGTCTATCACCTTTTCTGTTTTTGTAATCATTCCAAAAATCATGTTTAAAAGTAATATGCAAAACAAGCACTGCACTATCATTAAAAAAGAAAGCCATTTGTGCTTTTTTAACATTCTAAAAACACCGCTAAAAATCATACTTATTTTCATAACATACCCCTAAAATCATTTTTATAAAATTCTATTAAATTCAAAAGCAATCAGAATCTAGATATATTTTACCAAAAAACATTTCTCTGTCAAATAGAGGTGTGAAAAATCCACACCTCGTAACTTTATAATAAATAATTATTTACAATGTCCATAATTTGTTTTGAAATGTCTATATGGATCCGCTGTAACGTTTACTCTCGGACTTTCTAAATAAAATCCTCGGTCGGATTCCTGGTATTTATCGCAATCCTTGCTGATATTTCCCCAAAAATCGGTACTGTAACACCTCATATAGTGCTTTCCTACATAACTTCCTGTATTGCCCCAAGACCACTTATAAACTATTCTATACGAATGATTTGTTGCTCCACTTTTCCATTCTTTAAGTTCGCCCGTTTTCGTTCCTACACCACCACTAAAATGATGGCTTAACCCACTATAAGATTTTATTCCAAAAATAATCCCAAGACCCAACATCATAATTAATATTTTTTTCACTTTCATAATATCATCCTTCCTACCCTTAAACTTTATCTAGTCAGTACATATTGCTTCGTAATTTCCTTCATAGTCAATAGTTTCCCATACCTCCGATCCTAGTCTCTCTAATTCTAAAACAGTATTGCTACCATTTCCCCCGTTATTATTCGTCATCTCAGAAATAAAATATTGTATCATGCCAAGTACATTATTCCCGCGCATTTCACGATGTTTTTTCATTGCTTCTATGCCATAACACCTAATATCTTCATGTTCTCGCTGATATTCTCTCCGCAATTCCTCGTTTTTCTCTGTTTCTATCTTTTTCTCTAAATCATGTAAACGACTCGATATCTTTTCGGAATCTGAAATTCGCCTATCATCTATAAATTTTTTTGCTTGTATAACTTCATTTGCGGCTTCTTTTATAACTGAAATTTTGTTGACATTTCCTGACGGCACTGTATTTATAACAACCGGCGAAGGAGTATTTACTATTTTTTGTTCTTCGGATGTTGAAACAGGATTACTTACACCAACTTCTCGTTTTACAGGCGTTATTATAACTTTTTTATCTGGTTCATTTGTTTTTACAAGTTCAATAGATTTTTCCAGATTAGTAGTACGATCTTTTTTTGCAGGTTTTGGTTTTGGCTCCGGATTTTGTACCGGTTCATAATGTGGTTTTTTCACTGGGTGAGTATCGGCAGTTGACATAGCTGCCACAGCAGCAGGTGTTGTTGCTGCGACACCAACCATTACACCCTCCACCATCGCATCAGTAACCACAGCAACTGGCACCATCGTGGCATCAACAACTCCCTGTACAACAGCATCTTTTGCAGCCTCTTTTATCTCTTGCCCGGACTTTACCTTACAAGCAAAATTTCCGGCCGTGTCAGTAGCTACCGTACTAGCTGTTGCAATCAGCGCATCCTTGACCCCAGCTTTCGCTAATACTACCCCGCCCTGAAAACAAGCTTTTGCAACTGGTACTATCATTTCTTTTGCACCAGAAGCGACACTTTCTATCATAACATCTTTTCCTACGGACACAGCATTTGAAAAAGCATTTCCCATACTCACTCCAGGTATTGCTGACACAAACCCCTGCGCAGCTCCAGTTAAGGTTTTTATTGCTACTCGCCCTTTATCTACGTGTTTTCCTGCTTGTCTTTGTTGCACATACTCAGATATTCCACCAGCTAATGACCCTGCTATAGCCCCGCCGGCCATTGCAACAGGCATCGTAACTGGAGGTGCTATGTATGTTGCAGCCATACCCAAACCAGTAGATACAACACTTATTGCAAGCGAAGTAACAACATCTGCTTTATTAACCCTAGACAAAAATCCAGCTTCTCGGCTTCTTTCTTCTACTCTCTTAAAAAAATCTTCTACATGCATTTCAGTATCCAATATTCCTTCGTTTCTTAAGTGAGTTCTTAATGCATCCAAAGTACCTTCATCAGCTCTTCCGGTAGGTCTTATTCCCATCTCTCTTTGAAAAACTAAAACAAATTTTTCGGTAATTTTTGTAAATCTATTATTATGCATATCATTCAAAGCATCATGTTTAGTCACCCCCGCTCCAAAGCCTGCTTCAAACAACATACTTTTCAATACTGAAACGTCTTTTCCTTGATCTCCGAGTTGCAGTATTCTTTCCGGAAATTCATATATCGGATCTATTTCAACAGGATAATGTCTTTCAGGACTTTGCAACCATTCATAATCTGCGCTCAGGTTAACAATCAGAACGCCATCGTTTAAACTCAAAATCTTTAGCGAAACTTTATTACTTCTTGCACCTGCAGCATCTGTCATATACGGCGCTTCTATTAATATTTCTTTATTTAATTCTTCGCTATAAAGAGAAATTGTTTGATTATTTATCTGCTCAGCACGAAAATTACCAATATCATACTTCAAAACAAACGAATTACACGCTTTTCTACTACGTAATATATAGTCTTCTTTAATAGCACGCCTTTGCATTGTATATCTAACTGATATATCCTTTAAATTTGTGCTTACTTGTACTACTCCTTTCTGACACAAATATTGGAATTTGGCTAAATTCCTTCTATTAAATCCTGGCGCTATACGACTACAATCATACTTTGTGGCCACTTTACATGCACTGTTAACCGCTAATTCATTACATACATCAACTGGATGTGCAAAAACCGGCACAAACGCACTCATGAATATAGCAGCTGAAATGAAAAAACTAAAAAACTTTCTAATTTGTTTTTTCATCATAATTTGTAGGTGTAGATATTATAACATAATCTGCA
>JAUNCP010000018.1:17054-18491 GCA_030526535.1 Clostridia bacterium
AATAATATAAATTCATAATTATTTAAAAAAACACAAATTACATATTACTCCCCCCAAATCAAATCGAATTTTCAATTATACTTTTACAATATATGGTAAAAAATGTAAATATGTATTTTTCTACAAACTTTTATGTAAAAAACAGTATCCAATTGACGAAAAATCAAAAAACACAAATTGTGTCGAGACACAAAATAGATAATAAAATGTGAAATTTGGCCTTTATTTGCTCTTTTTTATAAAATTATCCACAATTTTAAATTGGCAAAAATTGACATTATCGTTCGCACTATGTAGAATAAAGAGTGGCAACGATAGAAAGATAGCACTCCTTAAATTGTTTATCGTTTATTGTTGCCATCTTACTATACTGAAAAATAGCAGCTATCATTTAACTTGGTAGCTGCTTTTAGTGTTTATAGCTTTTTTATTTCATAAGTTTAATTTTTTTAAACGAAAGACATTCATCATCTGATATTATAAGATTATCAAGAAAATCTACATTCATGCTTTTTAGCACGATGTTTAATTTTTCGAATGAATATATGTCATCTTTAGAAGGTAATAAAAGGCCGTTTAGATGGTTATGAGATATGATTACAGAACTTGCGTTATACAAAACGATAAGCTCTATAATTTTTCTTGTGTAAGAATCTACACTGTTAAAATTTCCATGATAAACTATACCGCTATAAATCAACTTTCCGTTCTTTCCTAATAATGTAACCACAACAACTTCTTCAGTTTGAGATACAAAATTTAAAGTTATCTTTTTTCGTAACTCATTCAAAGATAAAATTTTTTCTTTTTCTATGCATTTGCTTTCAAAATAGGCATTGCTAAAAGTAGATAGGTGGCGCGAAAGCATTTGACAATCATCTTGATGAATTTAATTATAAAACGCATTACTATGCCCAAAATATCGAATATCATTATTTGAATTTTTGTAATATACATTTGTTTTCTACTTGTTTTTAGCAATATCTCAAAATAAAATCCAACTAATTTTGATACGCACTTTATAAAAGCCGCGGTAGATTTTCCTACGCCAGCTACTTCTTCAAGCGTATTTATTGGCGCATCAAAAATTTTATGAAGTTTTCCAAATTTACGAATTAGATTATCTGATATAATATTTGTATTTTTCATCGGAAGTGCGTAAGAAAGTAATAACTCTAAAACTTCATAATCTTCAAGATTAGTATCGCCATGTAGAATTCTCTTTTTTAGCCAAGTACGATGTTCTTTATACAAAAATCACACCTTCTTTTGTAATCAATATACATATTTATAGTTGCTAATTTAAGTATACTTTACAAAATAAAGCGTGTCGTATTTGTTTATTTGTACAAAGAAAGTGTGTTTATTAAATTAAGCAATCCTTTTCCACATATAGCAAGTAATATATGGCTGAAGATTACTTTTGCTTGATGTATC
>JAUNCP010000072.1 GCA_030526535.1 Clostridia bacterium
CAAAACAGCACCCCCAGCAGCACCACGAATCGTATTATGAGAAAGTCCTATAAAATTTTCTTTGCTTTCAATTCTAAATAATTGCTTACCATCTGGATTCAGCATTAGTATTTCATCGTCATTTGAATCATTAACTGAAGATGATAAGCAACAGCAAATGCCGTTTTCGGGATTGTAGTCAAAGAATTTTAGTATTTTATTTTTATAAAAAACTTTTTTTACGTTTTTAGATTTTATATTTATAAACGCTATGTATTTATCCCCAATCGCAATTATATTGCCGTTTGACGTGTATTTTATTTGAGAAACCATATTATCGTTCAAGTCAAATTCGGCTATCGGCGATAAAGATTTAAAATTTAAAATATATATTTTTGAGCTAACAGTTTCATCTACTGAAAAAATAGCAGAAACAACAGCATTTTTTCCGAAAGTATCTATCGAAACATCTGTTAAATAATATTCAGAAAAAAAATATCTATATTTTTCGGCGTTGTTTTTTCCATAAACAACCATTTCAGACAAATGGCTTGTTGATTCTTGTGCAATTACATAAGAACCCACATCAGAAATATCGCATGAAATAATTTTTTTCTCGCTTTCTCCAGAATAAATAGTTTGAGCTGTGCTTTCAATTTTATAATCTTTTCCACCACAATCAAATATTATGCTTCTAATGCCACTTGTTTTTAAACTCGGATTACTAAAATTATGACTTTCAGTTCTAATAATACTTCCGTTTTTGCCCACAATATTGTATGCGCCGTCACTTAAAACTACCATATTGTTATCAAAAAACTTGAAATTTTCATAAGAAATTTTATTACCTTTAATATCGCACGGAAATTTACCGCCAAATTTTGCCGATGCAATACGACCTTGAACCCATAAAATAAAATTTTCGGGATAAAAATTAACCCTATTTACCCAAATAGTCAAAATTAAAAAATTGCAAATCAAAATCCCGAAAATGTATTTGAAATTTAAAAATAATTCTTTATGATTTTTTCTAAAACTTTTAAATTTAGCTATAAAGCTCAAAATATAATCTTTCATTTTGTAAGCGTCTAACTTCATATTTTTACCTCTTTATTTTTCAAAATCCGTTTCGTCATAAAAAACCTTATTAAGATATAATCCGCAAGGTGGCGCCGTTGGGCCTGCTTTGGACCTATCTTGTGCGTTTATTATACCCAAAATATCTTCTTTTTTTATTTTGCCTTGTGCAACTCTTAAAAGCGTGCCGACCATTATCCGAACCATATTATATAAAAATCCGTCTGCACTGACTTTTATTTCTATCATATCATTTTTTCTGGTAATATTAAAATCATAAATCGTTCTTTCCATATTTTCCGTATCTCGATTATCAAGCGTAGCAAATGAAGTGAAATCGTGTTTTCCGATAAATTTTTTTGCGGATTCATCTAAAATTTTTTCATCTAATTTATACCAGTAGTGAAGCACCATTCCGTCCAAAAAGGGATTTCTTATACGATTATTCCAAATTTTATAAATATACTCTTTCCCTTTGCAAGAATACCTTGCATGGAAATTTTTCGAAACTTCTTTACACTCTATAGCCGAAATATCGTTCGGCAAAAAGTGATTAAGAGCATAAATTAAATTTTCGCAGTTTATTCTAGAGTTCGTTTTAAAATTAAGAACATACATATTTGCGTGAACTCCGGTATCAGTCCTACTGCAACCCTTTATGCAAACAGTTTCGTTTATTATTTTTTCTAACGCAGATTGAAAAACTTCCTGAACCGTAACTGCATTTTTTTGAACTTGCCAACCATGATATTTACTCCCATTATAAGAAATCGCAATAAAAATATTTCTTTTTTTATCGTTTCCCAAATTATTTACATCTAAAAATTTATAGTCAGATCGCACACTATCACTCCTATTGACATCAATATCATAAGACCTGCAAATAACACATCGCTTTTAGTTAAACTCGGATTTTTAAATCTTGTCCGTTTTGAATTAATATCATAACACCTAGACTCCATGGACTCTGCTAAAAAATCAGCTTTTTTGAATGCATAAATAAAAAGCGGTACTAAAATATTTGAATAAGCTTTTATTTTTTTAAAAATATTTTTGCTTTTAAATTCAGCTCCTCTCGACGCTTGAGAAACTATAATTTTATTTGCTTCTTCAAATAAAATTGGCAAAAATCTCAAAGAAATTGTCATCGTTAAAGAAAGTTCCTGAACATTAATTCCGATATATTTAAAAGGCGTCATTATTTTTTCTAACGAAAAAGATATATTTTGAGGCGAAGTTGTAAACGAAATAAGTGTTCCTGACAGTGCTAAAACTAAAATTCTAAAAAACATAACAGTGCTATTTTTAAAAAAATCAAATTTTATATTATTGTGAAGCATCATTCTAGATTGAAATTCAAAAATAATATTAATAACGGACGCTACAAACGCCATAATTATAATTGGTTTTATGCTTTTAAAATATGTTTTCATCGGTATTCTTGAAAGTTTCATCAAAAATAAAACTAAAAAAATCATCATAAAAAAACAAAACCATTTTTTTACGAAAAATACTGTAAAAAAAATCAAAAATGAAACTATTAATTTTATTCTTGGGTCGAGATTATGTACAAAAGAATCGCCTGGCAAAAACTTGCCGAATGATATATTTTTTTTCATAAATTTTATTTACCTTTATAATTTTAGTAATTACTGCGAATAAAAATGAGATATACCAAAAATTGGAAAGAATACGAAC
>JAUNCP010000019.1 GCA_030526535.1 Clostridia bacterium
TAATCAAAATCTTGGTTATTATATAAAACTACATTTTTTTCATTATACACAAAATTTTGTAATTTTTCCATATGTTCAGAAATATTCTTTATATCATCATTAAAGTACTTACATCTCTTGGAAAAATTATAGAATTTATTCATCATACTTCTTTTTAATACTATCTTTTTATGTTTAAAAAAATTTCGATAACCAAGTTTTTGATAAAAATTTTCCAACGATTCATTATCCGGCACTAAAAATAAAAATTTATAATTTCATGGCTTCTTTTTCGGAAAATTTTATTAACTCACTCATTATTCCACGTTTTCTGAAATCCGGTAATGTACATGCGCCATATATATATCCGGATTTATATATTTTTCCGTTTATTTGCAATTCTGAAGGTATAATATGCAAAACAGAAACTATTTTACCGTCTTCTTCACATACAAAACAATCATTTAAACAAACTCTGTTTTTAAAAAATAAATCTACAACTTCGAACACATCTTGAAAGCAAACAGACATAATGTTTTTAAGTTCCGGAAGCATTTCTTCATTAGCCATTTTAAATTTTCTCATTAATTAAAACTCCTTTAAAACAGCATCGTATTTATAAATAAAATCTATAGGCTTATACGAAAGCTTTGCTTTTCGAAGCCCTTCTATTCCCAAATCTTCTTCACGATTTATAAACTCAAATTTTTTAAATAAAATTTTTGCAAACTCATTATTTATAACACTGTAAGCTTCGCTGTAATCAGATAATGCTTTTTCAAAATGAATTAAAAAAGCTTTGTCGTTAATTTTTTCGCCTATCGAACAAGCCACAATTTTATCATCAATTTCTATAGATATTCCAACTAACTCTAATTCTTTATATAAATCAAAAGCTTTCCGTATAGCTTTATATTCTGAATTTTCATAAATATTTTTACCGTCAAAATTATGCTCCGAAAACCATTTTTCGAAAAACCGAATATATTTTTCTTTATCATTTAAATTTATATATTTACATGTCCAATTATATAATTTACTGAATTTAGTTATATGATTCTTTTTGCTGTGATATTTTTTACCATTTAATAAAGCTAAATCTTTCGATTTATATATATATTCGAAATCGTTACGTTTCTTAATAATTTCAAATTTATCTTTAAATATTTCTTGTAATTTTAGCACTTCCTTGCTCAAAATCCCACTGATTTTAAATTTTTCATATCTGTTAATTTTTGCGTTGTAAATTAAATTTTCTAAAGCATTCTTAAGGTCCGCTTTAGACGTATAGCCTTTCGGAAATTCGTATATGTCTCCGCATTTTTTTAGTAATATATCATTAAAATTACAAATTTTCGTATCAAATGAATCCGACCATAGAAATAAAGTCCCCAATGAAGAATCCGAATTTATATTGTTTTCATGGTTAAATATCTTTTTTATCCAAATTTTATCGCCAACCAGAGGTTTTTTAAATTCCGGAATCACAAAATACATCCTTTCTGTAAACAAGAAATTATTTCATTTTGAATACTGTGAATATCTCTCATTTTTCCGTTTTCAACACAATTAATTGTAAGCCAACCTTGTTTTCTGCTAATGTACTCAGCTGACTTAATACATTTTTTTAAAAATCCGACATCAGACTCGTGCATATCTTTTTTTGACTCGTCACCATTATAACGTTTTTCCATAAGTTTTTGAGAAACTTCTACCGGGACGCTTAAATAAATAACCATGTCAGGTTTCGGCAAACCTAATTTATTATATTCATAATCGAATAGCCAGGTTAAATATTCATCCCATTCAACTTTGTTAAGTTTCGGCATCTGATAAATAGCATTTGACGTTGTGTATCTGTCGCAAACAATTACGCTATCTTTAATTTTATAAAATTTTTCCCAGTCTTTTTTAAAACTCGCATATCTATCAACGGAATAAAATGATGTAGCGGCATATGCGTTTACATCGTTTGGATTCTTACCGAATTCTGAATTTAAATACATTTTCACAAGTGCAGAAGAATTTGAAGAATAGTTCGGAAATGATATTTTTTTTGCATTTTTTTTATTTTTCAAAAAAAAATTTATCAAAAGTTCAGTTTGAGTATTTTTCCCACTACCATCTAACCCTTCAATTACTATCAATTTTCCAAATTTCATTTTTAATCACCCAAAATAAAACTTATTCAGATAATTATATATCATATAAAACCAAATATTCAAATTTTAAACAAATGCCCTCCTCAAATTTCGAGGAGGACTAATCTTTTATAATTAAATTTATTTTTTTACGTTAATCTGTACGCTCGGTTTCTTATTTAATTTTTCGTCGTACTCCAATGCTTCGTCAAAATTAGATATACCAGTTCTTGCAACAGTTCCTGTTTTATCATTGATTAATTTATATCTTCTTCTATATAACAAATCCCTATATTCCTGAATTTCTCCACCGGATACATTTTCAGTTCCCTTATCCGAAATTTTTCCTACAAGATTTTCTTTTTTCTCTTTTGACATAATGATTTACCACCTTTCAAAATTTCCGCAAGGTTTCTTTCAAAACCTCTCTTCAGGATTATATTGTACAAAATATAATTTTGTTTGTCAAGTGTATTGTGGAAAATAAACTAAAATATTTTATGACGCATAAAAATTTTGCAAAAAACAATCCCAACGTACGATTAATCACGTTGAGATTTTAAAGTATGGTACCGGTGGCCGGACTTGAACCGGCACGGTATCGCTACCGAGGGATTTTAAGTCCCTTGCGTCTACCTATTCCGCCACACCGGCATGAATATCACATTGTCTTTAATTTTATAACAAAACAAAATTTTTGTCAACAATTTGCTGAAAAATTTTACTTAAATAAAACTATGGTACCGGTGGTGGGACTTGAACCCACATGTTGTTGCCAACAACGGATTTTGAGTCCGTCGCGTCTGCCATTCCGCCACACCGGCCTTTACTTCCTCATTATATATAATTGCTCAGAAAATGTCAACTATAAATATAAAAATTAATAACTAAAAAATTTCCGTCAAATTTTACGTTGCCAAAAAAGCCTCTTTGTTTTTATAAAAGCGAAAATATCTCACAAAAAATCAAATATTTGCACCTCTGTTTATTTTATTATAAAAAAGCAAATGCGTGGGTTTTTGCCATACATCTGCTTTCTTACTTTTACAATAAATAATTTGTTGTCTGTGTTTAAACGTCTCTCTTCTTTTTTTGAATAATCTCGCCTGTGTTTTTCAGAATTGAGTTTTCTCTTAGAAATCCTCGCACCATCGTTGTGGGATATACATTCGTATTTCTTCCCACAACCGTACCCGGATTTAAAACACTGTTGCAACCTATTTCAACGAAATCTCCGATTATCGCTCCGAATTTTCTAAGACCCGTTTCTATTTTTTCGCCATTATCCGATTTTACAACAACATTTGTTTTATCGGATTTAATATTCGATATTATCGACCCTGCACCCATATGTGCTTTATATCCCAAAATCGCATCACCCACATAATTAAAGTGCGGAATTTGTACATCGTTAAAAATTATAGCGTTTTTCACTTCTGTGGAATTTCCGACAACGCTATTTTCGCCTATTATTACGCTACCCCTTATAAACGCACAGTGACGTATCTGAGCGTTTTTTTGAATTATTGTGGGACCGGATATGTACGCCGATTCAAAAATTTCTGCGTCTTTATGAATCCACACTTGAGGCTTTATTTCTTTATATTCATCTTTTGGCAAATTTTCGCCGATTTTTACAATAAAATCTTTTATCATCGGTAGTATTTCCCAAGGATAAAAAACATTTTTAAATATATCCTCAGCGATTGTTTTGGAAATATCAAGAAAATTTTTGTAAAATAAATACTCTTTTTTCATAATTATTAAAATTAAAATTAGATTTTTAGATACCTAAAAACCTAATTTATAACCTCCGTATTAAACTTTATAAAAATTATAAAACTATTCTTCGAACTTAGAAATCGGCAATGATATCATAAATTCAGTACATTTTCCGAGTTCACTTTCAACTTTAATTTCTCCGCCGTATGACTCTACGATATCTTTTGCTATCGCCAAACCAAGACCGGTACCATCTATATTCATTTTTTTACTCGTGGAAGAACGATAAAACTTATCAAAAACTTTATCGAGTTCCTCGCTCGCAATTCCGACTCCGGTATCTTTTATACGTATTATTACGCTACTTCCTTCTTCGGAAACGTCAATAAAAACTTTTCCGCTTTCCCTATTATACTTAATGGCATTTTCGATAATATTCGTAAGAATCCTGGCAACCTTACTTTCCGGAACGGAAACATATATATTTCCTGCGTTCATATTAATATCCACATTAATATTACGCTTTTCGGCAAGTGGTGCAAGCTCTTTAACATATTTATGAATTTGCACACCGATATTACATGACTCATTGTTTTCCGTTTTGTTCTCTTTTGATTTCTGCTCGGAAGTTCTGGAAACATAAAGAACATCATTTACCATTTTTAAAAGTCTGGCAGATTCAGTGGCGATAATATTGTAAAAACTTTGTCTTTTTTCTTCATCATGGTCATCTTTTTGCAAAAGCTCGATAAATCCCATTATAGACGTAATTGGAGTTTTTAAATCATGAACTATAGTCGTAACGCTACTCAAATCTAAATTATCACTCATATCTTAAGCAATAATAAAAAATTTATTATTGCATCATCGCCTCTTTTCATGTTTTAATTTTTAAAAAGCTAAAAAATCAATTATTCTTCTTCCGAATGATTTTGTCCGTCATCGATTTCTTCTTCGGAAGCAATTCTGTATCCCACACCTCTTACAGTCAACACATAACGTGGTACTTCAGGTTCATCCTCGATTTTTTGACGAAGATATCTTATATGAACGTCAACTGTTCTTGCATCTCCGGCAAATTCAACATCCCAAACCTTTTCCATTAATTGTTCTCTGCTCAAGACTCTGCCTCTTGCCAACATTAAAGAAGACAAAAGATCAAATTCTTTCATTGTAAGGTCAATGTTTTTGTTATTTTTCAAAACGGTTCTTCTTGCAAGGTTTACAACCAAATCGCCGAGAGTTATCACATCATTGCTTGTATTGGAAGCGTTTGTGTATTCTTTACGACGGACAATAGCTTTAACTCTGGCACAAAGTTCCTTTAAGCTGAATGGTTTTGTGACGTAATCGTCTGCTCCCATTTCCAATCCGAGAACACAGTCCACCTCGTCATCTCTTGCTGTTAAAAGAATAATCGGGACGGTACGTGTATCTTTATCAAGTTTTAATCTACCGCAAATGCTGAGTCCATCCGGTGCCGGCATAACCCAATCAAGAATTATAACATCGGGTATACGACGTTTGACTGCTTTTAATAAGTCATCACCATTAGAAAATTCTTGCGTTTCAAAACCATATTCCTTTAACGCTAATGTTGTAAGTTTTCTTATGTTCGGTTCATCGTCCACAACATAAACAAGATTTGTGTTCGCTTCTTGCATAATAAAATCACACACTCCTATAAAATAAAATTAATTCACTTCAGTACACTTATTCATATACTGAAAATTACTTAAAATAACCATAATCAAATTCCATACTTTACAACCATACTATAATGAAAAAATAAATACAAGCAAATTTTTAATATTTATTTTTATATATCGCACTATTATAATCAAATCTCATAAATTTGAAAAATTCAAAACAAAATTCTAGACGATGCTTGAATTTTAGCTGAATTAAGTAGATAAAACAGGCCAAATTCATAAGGTTATAAAAATATTTCAAATGAGTTATAGTAACTAACATTTAATATTTTATCACCACACAAGTTGTTTTGCAATAGGGTTTTATAATTTTTTTGCCAAAAAATACATCAAAATTTTATATAGTATAGCTATTGACATTTTTGAATTTGCATAATATAATAAATAACATAGTATAAATTAAGTGTATCGCAGAATGGAGCAGTCCGGTAGCTCGTCGGGCTCATAACCCGAAGGTCGGTGGTTCAAATCCACCTTCTGCAACCATCAAAAAGCCTCAACTGAGGCTTTTTTGTTGCCTATATAATATATTTGACATTTTCACATAATTATGATAAAATTTAAATTGAGTTTAAAAATTATAGCAAGGAGTTGTAAATCATGTTTACAAAATTGAAAAAAGCCGGTTTATTAGCACTAGCAATGATACCGGCATTAGTTTCTACAAGTTCGGCGTTTTTTATAGGGTCAGATAAATACACTAAGGAACAATACGCAGAGGCAGGTATAAATTGGGAACACAACAAAATTCTCTTAGATAACTACGATTTTAAAGGCAGAAATATAAGTCAAAGTTCTGCAGAAAAAATCACGGATTTATACTTAGAATGCTTCAAAGGTAATAAAATTACCAATAAAGATTCCGAAAATGTTACATCTTCTATTTATTATCGCTTGATATCTGAATTTTTGGATATATCAAAAAAATACGAAAAAGAAAACAGCATATTAAGGTCTAAAAATTCATCTTTATACTTAGAAAATATCAAGTTGAGGACAAAGCTTTCACAAGAAAAAGAAAAAAATAATCAAGCAAAAGAAAAAAAAGATACCAATACCACACCGATTTATACACGTGCTACTCAAAACAACAATATTCCGACGTATACGTACGCAAACCAATATATGCCGAATTATACACCGGAATACAGTCACCCAACTTATTAATTAAAATCATCCTATTGGTTAAAATAAAAACAATCATGAAATCATCCCTGTTAAATTATGTTAACAGGGATTTTTCTTTATTCTTCGATTGTTTCGGGGTCTTGAGTTTCTTCCGGATTCTCTGAATCTTCGTCGTCTTTTTCTTCTCTTGGAACGCATGCAACGGCTACAACCTTACTATCTCCGACGAGTCTCATAACTTTTACGCCCTTTGATGGTCTTGCACATTGTCTTACAGTATCCGCTTCTATCCTGATTATAATACCATTATCGGAAATCAAAATTATATCTTCTTCCGGACTTACGCTATTAAGCGCAGCGACATCACCATATTTTTCGGTATGATAATTTATTACGCCTTGTCCGCCACGAGATTGAATTCTATAATCTTCTATGCTTGAAAGTCTACCGTAACCCGTTTCTGAAACAGTAAGCACTAATTTATCATCTCTAACGATTATCATTCCTACAACTGCATCATCGTCTTTGAGTCTAAGCGCTCTAACGCCTCTCGCACTTCTACCGACAGCTCTTACGTCTGTTTCATTAAATCTTATGGCTTTACCTTTTTTTGTTGCAACTATCATCTCGTTGGTTCCGTCTGTAAGTCTTACCCACGAAAGTTCATCGCCTTCGTCTAAGTCAAGTGCTATAAGTCCGCCTTTTCTTGCTGTGTCGAACGATTTCAGCGACGTTCTCTTAATTACACCGTTTTTGGTTATCATTATCAAGAATTTATCTTCTTCAAATTCTGTGACTTTTATAATCGATGTTACTCTTTCTTCGGTTACAACCGGCAACAAGTTAGCTATATTTGTACCTTTTGATGTTCTTGAACCTTCATGAATTTCATAGCATTTAAGTCTATAAACCCTACCGAAATTCGTAAAGAATAATATATAATCATGAGTATTCGCAACAAACATTTCGCTAACAACATCTTCGTCACGTCTTGCAAGACCCGATATACCTCTTCCGCCTCTTCTTTGAGTTTTATAACTCTCTAAACTCTGGCGTTTTACATATCCGTATCTTGTCATTGTGAGAACACATTCTTCTTTCGGAATTAAATCCTCGATATCAACTTCTCCGCTTACGTTTTCGATAGCTGTTTTTCTTTCGTCGCCAAATTTATTTTTGACTTCCAAAGCTTCTGCTTTTACTATCTCTTTACGTCTATATTCATTCGCCAAGATGTCTTTAAAGTCTGCGATTTTTTCAGCCAAAGCTTTTAATTCTTCTTCGATTTTTGTTCTTTCAAGACCTGTTAATCTTCCGAGCGGCATTTGTACTATTGCCTGCGTTTGAATATCGTCAAGCCCGAATCTCTCGGAAAGTCTTTGTTTTCCTTCGGCAATTGATTTTGACGAACGCAAAATCGCAACTACTTCGTCTATAAAATCGAGCGCTATTTTTAATCCTTCAAGAATATGTGCACGCTCTTCCGCTTTTCTTAAATCGAAAATCGTTCTTCTTGTAACAACTTCAAGCTGGAATTTTATATATTCCTCTAAAACTTGCTTTAACGTTAAAATTTTCGGGACTCCGCCGACAATCGCAAGCATTATAACCCCAAATGTGGTTTGAAGCTGAGAATACGAAAAAAGCTTATTTAAAACGATTTGTGGGGATGCATCTTTTTTGAGGTCTATTTCAATATGCATACCTTTTCTGTCGGAATGGTCTTCGACTTTCGAAATTCCTTCGATTCTCTTATCTTTCACCATTTCGGCAATATTTTCGATTAATCTTGCTTTATTTACTTGATACGGAAGTTCTGTAACTATTATTTTAGATTTATTTTTATCCTCAACAACCTCGGTTTTTGCACGAACAATTATTTTTCCTCTACCCGTTGCATAAGCTGCTCTAATGCCTGAACGTCCCATTATTGTTGCACCGGTCGGGAAATCAGGCCCTTTAATATGCTCCATTAAATCAGCAAGCTCTGCTTCCGGGTTATCTATCAAACAGCACATTGCGTCTATAACTTCGTTCATATTATGCGGAGGTATATTCGTTGCCATACCAACCGCTATACCCGTTGAACCATTAACGAGCAAGTTTGGGAACCTCGTCGGCAAAACGGTGGGCTCTTTCATGCGATCATCGTAGTTCGGAATGAAATCAACAGTATCTTTGTCTATATCCGTAAGCATTCTTACCGCTATTTTACTCATTCTCGCTTCAGTGTACCTATACGCTGCCGGAGGGTCTCCGTCAACAGAACCGAAGTTTCCGTGACCATCTACCAGCATATATCTCATAGAGAAATCTTGCGCTAATCTTACCAAAGCGTCATAAACAGACGCATCGCCGTGCGGATGATATCTACCGAGAACCGAGCCAACGGTATTAGCACATTTTCTGTAAGGTTTTTCCGGTCCTAAATTGTCCTCAAACATTGTGTATAAAATTCTTCTGTGAACAGGCTTAAGACCGTCACGAACATCCGGAAGAGCCCTCGAAACTATTACCGACATCGAATATGCAAGAAACGATTTTTTCATTTCTTTTTCGATATCAACATCCATAACTTTCGGCTCAAATACACTTTGTTCTTCTATATTTTTATCATCATGATTATCCATAGAATACCTCTCTTAAAACAGTTGATGTTTTTTAAACAAATTTCTTGTAAATTGTTGAAAACTTTATTTTTATCTCGGTACCGCACCTGCAAAAATCATTGCTTGAACATCTGCTCGGAATTCGGGTTCAATAGCTCTAATAGGAATTATTAAATCATATCTACCGTTAGAAGATATAAGTATCATATTTCCGAATTCAGCACATTCATAAGATCCATCCAACAAAATTTCACGAGACCCAAGTTCTGAAACCACGTCTATTTTATCCGGAAAAATTTCGACCGAAAATTCTTTATTTCTGAGAATATCGCTAATAACCCTTCTAAAATTTAAAGCCGGAATTGTCCATATAAGAAAAACAAAACAAATCGGGAATATTAATAACCACAAATAATACGAAGCAAAAGTTACAAAGTAAACCAAAGCTATGAGCAAACAAATTATTGTTTGTGCCAATGTGTGTCTTTTCTTTATACTGCTGTTCTTTTTATATTCAAAACTACTTTTTATAAAATTTACAATTTCATCCTCTTTAAGCGTATATTTAACCTTGACTCCCGTAGTTTCCTCTTCGTATTCTTCAGCTTCATCGTCAATAACTATCTCGGAATCAGTTGCCTCATCTTCGTTAAATTTAAAATTATTATCCTGACATATGTCATCTTCAGCCAAATTACTACTGTCACCGACATCGGCAGGGGGATATGGATCTTTACTTTTCATTTCTATCACTTTTCTCCTTAAAAAATTTAATTATTTTTAGTAAATTATATCATATTATACTATACATCCAAATTTTGAACATATTTTGCATTTTTTTCAATAAAATCACGTCTGGGTTCAACCTTATCACCCATCAAAATCGTGAAAGTTTCATCTGCCGCAGCGGCGTCTTCTAAAGAAACTCTAAGCATAATTCTTGTTTCGGGGTTCATTGTAGTTTCCCAAAGCTGTTCCGAGTCCATCTCACCAAGACCTTTATAGCGCTGAATTTCCGTACCGTTACCGAGTTCTTTCAAAAGCTCATCACGCTCTTCATCGGTATAAGCATAATAATGCTTTTTAGATTTAGTAATTCTGTAAAGCGGTGGCTGAGCGATATAAATATGGCCTTGCTCAATTACAGGTCTCATAAACCTAAAGAAAAACGTCAAAAGAAGCGTTCTGATGTGCGAACCGTCGACGTCCGCATCCGCCATTATTATAACTTTGCCGTATCTCAATTTTGAAATATCGAAATCGTCGCCGATTCCGCAACCCATAGCCGTTATAACAGGCATTAGTTTTTCATTACCGTAAACTTTGTCGAGTCTTGCTTTTTCAACGTTAAGCATTTTACCCCAAAGTGGCAAAATTGCTTGAAATCTACGGTCTCTACCGCCTTTTGCCGAACCTCCCGCTGAATCTCCTTCTACGATGTAAATTTCTGTTTCTTCGGCGTTTTTTGATTGACAATCCGCCAATTTTCCCGGCAACGAAGTAGATTCCATAGCCGTTTTGCGTCTTACCAAATCACGAGCCTTTTTAGCGGCATCTCTTGCTCTTGAAGCAGACAAAGCTTTTTCAACAATTACTCGACCGACTGTTGGATTTTCTTCAAGATATGTCGTAAATTTATCCGATATTATATTGTCGATAAGTCCACGAATTTCAGTATTTCCGAGCCTTGTTTTTGTCTGACCCTCAAACTGAGCTTCTTTTAATTTAACACTTATAACAACTGTCAACCCTTCTCTTACGTCTTCACCTGAAAAGTTTCTGTCGTTCTCTTTCAAAAAATTATATTTTCTGGCATAGTCGTTTATAACTCTCGTAAAAGCACGCTTAAACCCGTCTTCATGAGTACCGCCATCGGTTGTATGAATATTATTCGCAAATGATAATATCAACTCATTATAGCTGTCATTAAATTGAAAAGCCACTTCCGCGCTTGCGGAATCGTCCGGAAGATTATTCGAAAAACTGATTATATCCTCGTGAATTACGGAAAGACCTTTTTTCTTGTGAATATAATCAACAAAGCTCTTTATACCGCCTTCATAGCAAAAATCATCTTCGAGAATATTTTCATAATCTCTTGTATCTTTTAAAGTTATTCTTATGCCTGCATTCAAAAACGCTTGTTCACGAAGTCTTGTTTGTAAAACTTCATAATCATAAACGGTAGTTTCCTTGAATATTTCAGGGTCAGCTTTAAAAGTTATTGTTGTTCCACGATTTGTAGATTCTCCAATGACTTCTAAATCGGTTTTTATATTTCCACGTTCAAAAGTTTGTTTATATATTTTTTCTCCGTCGCAAACTTCAACCTCCAGCCACTCTGAAAGTGCATTAACTACCGATGCGCCTACGCCGTGCAATCCTCCGGAAACTTTATAGCCTCCTCCGCCAAATTTTCCGCCGGCGTGTAAAACAGTAAACACAACGGTAACCGCCGGTATACCTGCTGTTGGGTGCATTCCTACCGGAATTCCTCTTCCGTTATCTTTTACTTTCACAATATTTCCCGGCAAAAGTTCAACTTCTATCTTATTGCAAAATCCGGCCAAAGCTTCATCTATTCCGTTATCTACAATTTCATAAACCAGATGATGTAATCCTTTCGGGCCGGTTGTTCCGATATACATACCCGGACGCTTTCTCACCGCCGATAAGCCTTCCAAAACCTGTATTTCTCCGGCGCCGTACTTTAAACCGCTTTTATTTGTTTCGTTGCTTTCCAAAATATATTTCCTCCACAAAATTTATTTTAATTGCTGTATATTTCTTTCTCGGTATCTCTTCCAAATTCTTTTTTTTGTAATCGTCTTTTTACATTCCTTCTTGCAAAACCGCTTTTTTTACTGCTACTATTTGAAAATGTAACGAAAAACGGCGAAAAAATATAAAAAATCATAAATATAAATATTATTGCGATTATTCCTAGCAAACACACACTCCCGGTAAAAAGAATTGACGCCATAAAAATCAATATAGCAAATAACTGTATTATCCACAAAAACTTAAAAACCGATTCTTTAATCGTTACGCTTACAATTTCTCCGCAGTTTTTACAACTATATTTTTTTTTATTTTTGGACAAAAACGCTTCCGTATACAAAGCGGTTTCTTTACAATGCGGACAAATCGGCAAACTAAACATTCGTGAAAATTCACCTCTTAAACCAATTTTTTAAAGTCACGGATTGCCTCTCTTAAAAATAGTTCTCGGTAATAATTTACTTATATAAACATGTTTTTGACCGTTTTTTTCACATACTATGAACGACTTAGGCAACTCCGATGTTGTGTTTATTATTTTACCGCTTTTCTCATTAATTGACAAATATTCTCTGTTAACTTTGAAAACCGTAATCTTTTCTATATCGAAAATTCCTACTATGTCCTTAGAATTGATAACAGCATTGGTATCTAATTTAATATACACAAAAATACTTCCTTAATTCTAATTTTTATCTCTTTTTATTTTTCCGTTTTCAACTTTAAAAACTGTTCCTGTTTTTAATTTTTCTGAAACAAATTTATCGCAATCGGTTATAAAAACCTGTTTATTTGTAATTTTTTCCATCATGTAATTTTTTCTGTTATCATCGAGCTCGCTCATAACATCATCTAAAATTATTACGGGAGGTTCATTAAAAATATTTTCCATAACGGCTGCTTCGGCAAGCTTTAAACAAACAGCCAATGAGCGTTGCTGACCTTGTGAGGCGAATTTTTTTGCGTTTTTTTTGTCTATAAAAATTTCCAATTCATCTTTATGTGGGCCAAAAGCGGTAAATCCGGTTTTTATATCTGATTTCCTGAATTTTTCTAATTTTGCTTTCATTTCATTTTTTATTTCCTCGAAAGAAGATTCGACTTTCAAATTTTTAAAAAAACTCGAAACATATTCAGCTTCCATAAACTCGCTTTTGTTAGAAATTTCGCTGTATATTTTAAATAATTCTTCTTTCAGTAAAACTAAATAATCTAATCGTTTTTTCACTAATTCGGCACCTATATCAGAAAGCTTTTCATCCCAAATATCAAGTAGATGCTCAGATGATTTACTAACATTAAGCGTTTTTAAATAAGCATTTCTTTGACGTAAAGTTTGATTGTATTTAACTATTGTTTTCATAAAGCCGGGATATATTTTACATATTGCGGAATCAATAAAACGTCTTCTGAAATCCGGACCGCCTCTTATAATCGACAATTGAAGCGGAGAAAATAACACAACTCGGAATTTACCTATTACACCGGTCGGATACGGTTTTGCAACGTTATTCAAAAAAATTTTACGTTTAGATTTATCAAAAAATACTGCTATTTCTTGATTACGGTTCTCAAAAAAGAAATCTCCTTTTATTTTTGCCGAATCTTTTTCAAAATTAACCAAATCTGCATCTTTTGTCCCTCGAAAAGACCTTGCACCCGTAAACATCCATATTGCTTCTATAAAATTGGTTTTACCTTGAGCATTTTCTCCATAAATAAAATTAATTTTAGGGTCAAACTCTGTGCTGTATTTTTTTAAATTTCTATATCCTTCAATATATATTTTTTCTATTTTCACGATTCTGTTACTACCTTAACCGAAGTGTTGTTATATGTAACTATATCGCCGTTTCTTAACTTTTTTCCACGAATATAACATACTTCGTTGTTTACTGAAATTTTTCCGTTTTCAATTTCTGTTTTTGCATTACCTCCGGTAGCGAATAATCCTGAAAATTTCAAAAATGCAGATAGTTTTATAAATTCACCTTTAATTAATATCTCTTTCATAAAATTCTCCGTTTATTCAGGTTTTACACGTACCGGAAGTACTAAAAATAAAAACGAATTTCCGGTTTTCGGCATAATTTTTATTGGGTTCAACGGTCCGTTCAAACATATTAACATTTCGTCACAATCCGAATTTTTTAAAGCATCAAGCATATATTTATTATTAAAAGCTATTTCGATTTCATCTTTTATATCGCTTTTTGTTTCTATTTCATCACTGGCTTTACCGATAGTAGTTATACATGACATGTGAATTCTGTTGTTCGTAAACATACATCTTACCGGACTTTTTAATCTGTCTGTTATCAAAAGTGATACCCTTTCAACACTATCAATTAAATTTTTTGTATCTACCTGAACGGTAAACTTGGATTTCTCGGGAATTGTTGATTTGTAATCTAAAAACTCTCCGTCCAACAATCTGGAAACGACAATATAATCGCCTATATAGAATACTATATGTTGCATTCCGGCGGAAATTTTCACATTATCCTCGTTATCAGGTAAAAGTCTTATAACTTCACGCAAAGTTTTTCCCGGTACAACAAAACGCAGTTCCATATTTTCTTTTATTTTCTCTGTGCGCATTGCTAATCTGTATCCATCAACTGAAACCAATGTTATATTTTTTTCTTTTATTTCGAATAACGTACCTGTGTGAACTGGTTTTGAATCCGTATCCGCAACTGCAAATATAGTTTGTTTTATCATGCTTTTTAAAGTAACAACAGGTAATTCAATACAATCTGCATTTTCAACATTCGGTAAACTCGGAAACTCCGATGCATCTATTCCTATTAATTCAAAAGAGCTACATCCGCTTGTTATTTTAGCAATTAGATTTTCTGAAATTTCAATTTCTGCCAAATCATTTGGAAGTTTACGGATTATATCGGTAAACAAGTGTGCATTTAAGACAATCTTTCCACCTTTTTTTATTTTTGCGGGAATAAATGTTTTTATTCCGAGTTCTGTATTGTATGCGCATATTTCTAAATTGTTTTCCTTAGTTGAAATCAACACACCTTCCAATGCAGCTATAGTAGATTTTTGAGAAACTGCTTTTTGTACATTTGAAAGTGCTTCAACAAGCTTATTTTTTTCACATATGAAATTCATAAAAATCAATCCTTTTTGTCAGTTAAGTATAGAATAGTATTAAATATATAGTAATAGTAGTAGGGAGCGTTAAAAAGTTGAAAACGCCGAAAACCTGTGGAAAATTCAAGCTTTTAACAAATTTTTTGGTGTTGATTTTTTGTTTAATATTTGTCTAAAATTTGTTAGCTCAAAACAGTTTCAACATTTTTGTTGAAATATCTGTGTTTAAAGTTTAAAGTTTGTTGAAAAAAATCAGTGTAAAAAATATCGTTATCTGTCACGGATATTTTTTATAATATCTTCAACCATAGCTTTTGTTTTTGAATTTTTTGCAATGCTTTTTTCAACTTGTTGCAAAGCATATACAATAGTAGAATGATCTCTTCCGCCGAATTCTTCTCCTATTGAAACCAAAGGCATTTGTGTTATTTCACGTACTACATATATGGAAATTTGTCTGGCGTTTGAAATTGCGGATGAGCGTTTAGACGAGCGTATATCCTGTGCTGTCACGTTAAAAGTTCTCGCAACCTCGCTTATAATTTTTTCAACCGTAACCGGAGGTGGTTGATTATTATTTAGAATATCTGAAATAGCCATTTGAGCGGTTTGTATTCCCATAGGTTCCCCGCCCAGAAGATGATGAGCTTTCATTTTTTTAACAGCACCTTCAAGCTGTCTTATGTTTGTTTTTAATCTTTTGGCGATATATTCACACACGTCATTAGGCATTTTTATATCCAAATGGTCTGCTTTACGTTTTATAATGGCAATTCTGGTTTCAAAATCCGGAGGCTGAATATCTGCTATTAACCCCCACTCAAAACGTGTTCTGAGACGATCTTCCAGTGTTTGTATTTCTTTTGGAGGGCGATCTGATGTTAATACTATTTGTTTTTTTGCTTCATACAGTGAATTAAAAGTATGGAAAAACTCTTCTTGTGTAGAGTCTTTTCCTGCAATAAATTGAATATCATCTACAAGTAAAACATCCGTTTTGCGATACTTTTCGTGAAATTCACTCATGGTGTTTTTACGAATGGAATCTATCAATTCGTTTGTAAAATCATCGCCTTTTATGTATAAAAAAGTCTTATCGGGTTTGTTTTTTTTAAGATCATTGCAAATTGCATAAAGCAAGTGAGTTTTTCCGAGACCGGAATTTCCGTAGATAAATAATGGATTATATGCCCCTGCGGGATTTGCGGCAACGGCAAGTGCGGCGGCATGAGCAAATTTATTTGAAGAGCCCACTATATATGTATCGAAAGTAAATTCATATTCAGAGTCTATCGCTAAATTTTGGTCGCTTTTTTTGTTAGATTCGTTTATTTCATCCGGAATAGAAAAACAAATGTCTATACCGGAGCCGAATATATCGTTAAAAGCGTTTGTTAAAAGCGGAAGATAGCACCTGTTTAACGTCTGGCGATGAAATTCGTTAGGAACCATCAAAATAGCTTTTCCTTGTTCAAAATCTAATTTTACGGGTTCGATACGACTCATCCATGTTTTATATGCGACGTCAGTGATTTTCGTTTTGCAAAAATCACAAATAAGATTCCACGCCTCATCGAAAGAGTTCATTGTAATTTTAAACCTCCGTTTTTTATTAAATAAATTATCAATTAAATAATAATTATATCATGTTTTGGAAAAAAATTCAATATTTGTTTTATATACTGAACGCAATAAAAAACCACACATCGAGCGTGGTTTTTATTATTTCAATTGAATTTAATATACAATATTTTTTTGCAGTGCCATTACCTTTTTGGAAATAGATTTAGTTTTTGTTGCAAGTTTAGAATCTGAGATATTTTTTTCTGCAAAAAAACCGAGTGTCACTAAAGACAATACTCCAAAACCACCTATGCTTAACCAAAGAGTTGAGTTAGATTGATTATTTGTTTGTACATCGCAACTATTAAAACCTAATTCTTTCTTTTTTTCAGTACTACTTGTTTGTATATTATGAAAACCTAATTTTTTAAATAATTTTTTCTTTAGTTCAGTATTATCTTTATTATTATCAATATCTTTTTCATAGATGAAATTGACATAATTAAAATAGTTATCATTGATGAGATTATACAAAAATTCATTTTTGACTTCACTATTTATTATAAATAAATACGAACAATTATAATAATTATATGAATCAAAACAACTGTTATGGTTTCTAGAGCCTACTTTATTACTTAAATATTTTATAAATCTTTTAATTTCTTCACTATTAGAATTTTGATATATTTGATTTTCAGATTTTTTGAATTCTTCATATTCTCTTTCTAAAACACACGAACTCATATAAAATGTTCCGTAGTGTAATTCTCCACTAAGAAAAGTAGCATGAGCAGAAAAACCAACATCACGAGAATCAAATTCACAAAACTGAATGTTGTTACTTTCTTTAACTATAATATTGCGATTTTTTATATTATCATAAGCACAATCAAGAGTTTTAAGTTTTTGATTAATCGAATTTCCTTTAACAAACTCCGCATTACACGGGATTGATAAACACAAAACTTCGGCAAACGTTAAAAAACAAGATGTAACTTTTCTGAAAAATTTATTTTTAAACATAAAAAACAACCTCCTGATTTTTTATTAAATGTTTTATTTAAACATTAAAATAATTCTATAATACATTTTAATTATAACAAATTAAAACCAAATTGTCGATATACTTTGATTAAATTTGGATGTATCAACAGAATATATAATAAACCAAAAATTATATTATGTAATGTGCATAAATACTTAGTTACAAAATTTATAAAAATGAAATTTGTTAAAATTTTGTAGATGTTTTTTATATATCAAATGGATAAAAAACCACACATCGAGCGTGGTTTTGTTTCAATTAACATTTAAATTATAACGCTTTTCGCTGATTTAATTATCATTTTAGGAATAAATTTATTTTTTATAAGTTTAGAAATTGAAACATTTTTCTTCATAAAGAATGTTTATGATACCAAAAGTATTAAGAAAGAAAATATTAATAAGTTCTTGTCTAATCAAAGATTCAAGTTAAATTTTA
>JAUNCP010000073.1 GCA_030526535.1 Clostridia bacterium
ATTGGTTCTATTAGTATCTTTAGCTAAACAAGAGTTATTTATAGCGAAAACCTGCAAAGAAAAAACTATTAACATAATATAAAAAAATATGTGTGTTTTTTTTGAAAAATTTATTTTCATCCTTATTCTTTCCTTTACTTTTATTTAATTATATTATATCACTATCTTTTGCAAAATGCAAGAGTTTTTTACTTAATTTTTAATTTTTGTAAATTTACACAATAAATCAGTGTATTTTAAATAATAAGTAATAGTAAATGACTAAAAATCATATTTTTAATCATTGCATCATAAGATGTATTGAATTAAAATTCGCAGATGTAAAAATAAAGGAGCAGTTTATGAAAAGAGTATCAAAAAATATAATTAATTTTTTAAAAAATTATGGATTTTTAAGCCCTTCAACCAACAGTATTGTTTTGATAATTTTAACATTATGTATTGTTGTCGGAATGACGTTTGGCGCAATAGCGGTCGGAAACGTCAATATGGAATTTTTACATAAATTAGACTTTCTGTTTTTAAACGACTTCAAATCCAGAATAGAAAGTTCGTGGACAGAAATATTTATAACGTCTTTTGTTTCCGCTTTTATTTTTGCTTTAATTTTAGAATTCACAGCATTATCTTTTTGGGGAGTAGCGATAATACCGTTAATTATTTTGATTAAAAGCTTTGGAATAGGAATTTCGGCAGGCTATCTTTACTTCATATATGGTCTGAAAGGAATAGCTTTTTATACTTTAATTCTTTTGCCCGGAATATTTATATCCTTAATAGGTTTTATTTTTATTTCTTGTAGTGCAATAGATATTTCTTATAAATTTTTAAAAAATATATTTCCGAAAACTGACTGTAAAATCAGTTTTCGGAAAGAATTTAAAAGTCATTTGCATAGATTTTGCTATGCTATTTCGATACTATTAATATCTTCGTTGGTTGATTCCGGATTTATGGCTGCATTTTCAAGATTTTTCGAATTTTAGTTAAGTAAGATTATCGTAAAAATCTTTTACAAACCATATTTTTTCTAGAGGAATTTCGAATTTTTGATTGTTTAAATATTCCAAATGATCTGCAGAAGCTTCGAATTTAAATTCTAATCTATAGGAACAAAGCGCTTGATATTTATATTTAAATTGTCGATTTATCGCATTTTTACCATATTTACTGTCGCCTAACAATGGCTTGCCGATTGAAGATAAATGTGCTCTTATTTGATGCGTTCTGCCGGTTAATAGATTAATATTAAGTAAGCTAAAATCATTTTTTGATGATATAACGTCGTAACCGGTAATAATGGTTTTAAAATTCTTTATTTTTTTAGGCTTAGATGAATATATATAAACTTTGTTTTCAGATTCGTTTTTTTCTAAATATCCGGTAAGTGTGCCGGATTTTTTCGGCATTTTGTCACAAATTATGCAGATATAACTTTTTTTAATTTCTCTGAGTTTCATTTTTTCATTTAATACTTTAAGGGTTTTGGCGTTTTTTGCGGCAATAACCAATCCGCTTGTGTTTCTGTCGATTCTATTTACAAGGGAAGGTGCAAAAGAGTTTTCGTTCTCGGGATTGTATTCATTTTTTTTAAATAAATAATTTTTAATTCGATTTATTAAGCAATCGGATGTCTTATTGTTGTCGGGGTGAACTAAAAGTCCGGGTTTTTTATTTACTAAAATAATATTTTCGTCCTCAAAAACTATGTCTAAATTCGTCGGTAAATTTTTGAAGACATTATTTTTTGAATTGTCTTTTTCGAGTAAATCGTCGTTTATGTACAGAGAGATAACATCGCCTAATAAAACTTTTTGGGCGATGTCAGCTCGTTTATTATTTACTTTTATTCTCTTTTTTCTGATGTATTTATAAATCAGAGATTGCGGAATATTCGGAAAGATTTTTGAAATGAACTTATCAATTCTGTTTCCGACATCATTTTCTTTTACTGTCAGTTGTTTCAAATAAGGCTACCTACTTTTTTGGTTTTCTTCTTGTCTTTCTTTAATAATTTTGTTTAATTCTTTTAAAAATCCCTCAGTATTTATTATTAGAGGAACTATTGAATTAAAAAATTCGCATTGAGGTTTGGAATTTTCATCATTATTGTGCTTTTCTATATACAACTCCATGTTTTTTTTGATAGTATTTAAATTTGCAACGTGTTTTGGAATCTTTTCTTTTAATTTTTTTATTGATTCCTCGCTATATTCTGCATCATGGTATCCTAAAAGCACAAACTTCGGAGAAGCTAACAAAAGACTATACTTGCTTTCCCTTTTTGCGCCAGATAAATTTTGTTCTACAAAATATATCAATTTTGATAAAAATGAATTTTCCGGAAAGTTTAAGTTTTCAATAAACGTGTTCCAACTCTTTGTTTCATCTATTAATTTTGTTGAATAAGTTAAAAAATATGACCACAATCCGCCTGTCCAAGATTTTTTATTGCTTTTTTGTATTCCATCTTTGTAAAATTTTCCACACTTAACAACCATATTATCACTGAACAAAGTTTTTGCTATTTCTAAAGCCATAAAAATTACCACCTTTACAAATAAAATTTTGAGAATTTTACATAATTCACAAAAATATTATATATATTACTGAAAAAAATGTAAATAATTGATATTTGCAAAAACACCAAA
>JAUNCP010000020.1:0-8634 GCA_030526535.1 Clostridia bacterium
TATCATTCTTAAACTATCAATTTCTCAAATAAATTATATTTTCATACCATTTTTTCCCATATATAGCAAGTAATATATGGTTGCGCAGTGTCCAAAAGATACATTTAGATAAAATAAGAAAGAGCAAATGAAGATTTGAGATGAGGATAAAGAAACTTTGCAAGAGCGAATTTGTTAAATGCGCTCACGAAAATTTTGAAAACAGCGTTCATTGTTTCAATAGATCTAAAAAAACACTTGGAACGACGATGTAGTGCTGGTATATAGTGTCTTAAATCAGAATTTACACCTTCTACAGTATATGTCTGACTCTTATTCTTTAAGGAAGTGTGTATACCTTCATAGCAAACTTCTGCATAAGCGGGGGTAAGCATCAGAGTAATACTTTGATGCTTTTGCTGAATTATCAACCAATTTTTGAATCCTTTCTCGACTCCTATCAAATGTTATATCATAACCTAATATTTGACGTTTATCTCTACTTACTAATGTCATTACGTAAATTCTGTTTTTTTCTCTCCACGAAACTGTAGAGTTCATCCATTTCTATTACTTCTACTCTTTCGTTTGCTCTATTTTTAGGCTGTATTTTTTTCGCATATTTTTTTATCCAGTATAAACATATATTTTTGCTTATTCCCAGTATTCTTCCTACCGCTCTAACACTATTTCCTTCCATATACAACTTTATTGCCTGTTTTTTTACTTCCTCACTATAATTCCTTTCTTTTGGATTTGGCGTGTATACTTTTCCGCAAACTTTACATTTATAATTTTGGCTTCCAGCTTTTGTTTTCCCTGCTTTTATTTGTTCTTTTTCTATTTTACATCTTTCACATTTCATACTTCATCATTATAACACAAAATTTCTTTTTGGGCGCTATCCATATAATAAAGTTGTTGAATTCACCTTGTTTGTATAGTATTATTATAGTAGAAATAATCAAACCGCCCGTAGCGAAGCTGGATATCGCAGCAGATTCCGATTCTGAAGGTCGGGGGTTCGAATCCCTCCGGGCGGACCAGGATTAGTTAGTTTTATGATAAATATTGATTTTCGCAAAAAAATATGATATAATTCATATATAATTTATTTAAATCAAAGGATTTGTTATATATGATATTTAGACGAAAAAAATATTTATTTTCAATTTTTTTATCTTTATTATTGACCTTCTGTCAAACAACTTATGCTTTTTTTGGACAAACACATTGCAGTTTAAGCGAATTAGCATTAGAAAAAATCGAAAACTTAAAAATTAACGAAAAAGAAAAATCAGCTTTTTTATCAGGCTCTGTCTGTGCTGATATAGGTAAATTTGAGTTTGACGATAAAGCTCATATCGAGTCGGATTCCAAAGAATTTTCCGAAAAACTAATGTCAAATGCTGTAACATCGGAAGAAAAATGGTTTGCTATAGGTGTGAAATTACATGTTTTTGAAGATAAAAGTGCGAACAAATTTTTAAAAAATATTTTTAAAAATCAGAAAGTCGGCTACTTAAATTACATATATTGCTGTAGCACTATAGATAATTATTTTTTGAAAAAAGATAAAAAATTCATTTATTTTGAAAATTTTTCAAAGCTATTTGATTCCAATCAATTGATATCTAAATTGAAGGATTCTGTAAAATCACAAAAAAGTAAAATTATAATTAAATTTTTGAGCGTACTACGAATTGCTTTCAATTTATTTTTCAAGTGTGTGTTCAACAGGTACTATAAAAATATCGAAAAAATACATATAAAACCAAATGAAGGTTTATTAAAAAGAACATATAATGATTTTGGATTGAACATAAGTGAAAATTTTGTAAAAAAGCAAACCGCTAATATTTTATCTACTTTTTTAATATCTTCATATTTTGTATCTAAAAAATCCGGTTGTGTAAAATATTCACAACAAAATTTAGAAAAAGAATTAGAAGATTTAATTGAATTAACAAAATCAGAACTTGTGAAAATGATTCTCGAAGAAAAAATTTTATAAAAAATTCAGTTTTAAAGCTTGATATAAAATCTTAAATATGATATAATTCCTGTGGTATTGCGGAATTGTGTAATGGTAGCACGACAGACTCTGACTCTGTTTGTGAGGGTTCGAATCCTTCTTCCGCAGCCATTTTCGAGGTGTAGCTCAGTTTGGTAGAGTGCTACGTTCGGGACGTAGATGTCGCAGGTTCAAATCCTGTCACCTCGACCACTCTGGATAACCATTAGGGACTTGGTTTTCTTCCGGTTATCCTTTTTCAAAGAATGTATTGTTTTATGCAATACGTTCTTCTTTTTTTCTGCCAAAATTTCTTATTAGACTTTGATGTTCCGTTTTTGTTATATGTGGAATTTCAATATGTCCTATCATCTTGTAGTAAATCTCTATTTTCTGAATAGTCTCTCCCATAATTTCTTCGCGATGATGAATTATAATTTTGTCAATGAACTCTTGCAGAATATCAAGTGTTAATTCTTCCACTTCGGAATACTTTCTGACTATTTTTAGAAATCCGTCAGCATTAAGTTCATGCTTTTGCTGCTCAGCAACTATCTTCTTCATATTTTTGATTTTTGCTTTAAGTTCAAACTGTTCTTCTTCATACTTCCCAGATAATTTTAAGAATCTTTCCTCTGACAAGTTTCCTAAAATTTTTTCTTCAAAAACTTTCTCATAAAGTATGTCAAGCTCTTTTTCTCTGGCAAGCATTTTATTTAGTGTTTCAAAATTTTTTCTTTGAGTTGCTTGTATTCTTTTATAGTCCTCATCTACAACTATTTTTACAAACTCATCTTCAAATTCATTTGCAAACTTCACTATGTTGGCAATGTCATTTTTTATTAAGTTTGTAATAACATCAACTCTTATATGGTGCGTTTTCTTGCAAAGTCCGTTTCCGGCTCTACTGTTTCTGCACGAGAAATAATGATTATCAGGGTTATCGTGGGTATATTTGTAGTAGTTTAAATTTGCCCCGCAATCTGAGCATTTTAGAAAACCTGAAAACATATTTTTTTCGATATGCTTTGGCTTACGATATTTCGTATCTCCAAAGCTCTTTTGCACTTCTTCAAATTTATCACGGCTTATAATTGGTTCGTGCACGTCTTTGTGTATCTGCCAATTTTCCTTATCGTTTTCAATGCGTTTTTTAAGTTTAAATGATTTACTATACGTCTTAAAATTCACTACATCTCCAACATAAGATTGATTTGAAAGAATTTTTCTTACCATTTCAACGGTCCAAAGATATTCATTTCGAGGAGTTTTAATTGCCGGTTTTCTGTAACCCTTTTTATACGCATACATAGACGGTATAAGGATTTTTTCATTTTTTAAAATCTTGGATATTTTTACCGTGCTTTCTCCTTTAAGTCTAAGATTATAAATTTTTCTTATAATCTCTGCTCCTTCTTCGTCTATGATCCAACGCTTAGGATTGTCCGGGTCTTTTTTATAACCGAGCGGCGCGTGTCCGATTGCATATCCCTGACTATTTTTAATTTTAAGTGCTGACCGCATTTTTCGGCTCATGTCTTTTGCATACCATTCGTTCATAATGTTTCTAAATGGAGTAAAATCATCTTCGCCTTTGTCGCTGTCAACTCCGTCATTTACTGCTATAAGCCTGACATCGTGCAATGGTAATATTGACTCCGTAAGTTTACCGACTTCAATATAATTTCTTCCAAGCCTTGACATATCCTTTACTATTAAAGTACCCACTTGGTCGGCTTCAATTAATTTAAACATATCTTTGAAACCTTGCCTATTAAATGTAACTCCCGATATTCCGTCATCAATAAAAACTTTTACATTTTTAAATCCGTACTCTTTGGCGTATCGAGTAAGAAGTGTTTTTTGATTTGAAATGCTGTTGCTTTCACCTTCTAAATCATCATCGCGCGATAATCTTAAATATAAAGCTGTTATTTTATCGCTTTGTAAAATATTGTTTGTTTTATTTGACTGTTTCAATTGACCTTTCTGTTTAACAGCCAAAAACAATGTTTACTATTTCATTATACTAAACTTTTTTGGCCTCATGAAGCCCAATTTGATGAGATTCTCGGCGAATCTCCGATACTAATAAATTTTTAATTTTTTCCTTTAAGCTTTCGCCTGTTTTATCAAAATATGAATTAATTAAATATGTTGTTTTCCCAACTTGCACTTTGCTTTCCGTTGGGAATGATACTAATTTAAATGAATTTACTATTGGGAATTTCTCCTTAAAAAATTTATAGAATCTTAGCCCCTCGTAATAATAAAAACGAAGGCACACGAATTTCACGTCCCCACAGCCTGTGGAGCCACCCTCATTGCCTGCGACGGTTTTTTCACACTCGGACTGTGACTGAGTGGGAGTAGCTTTAATTGTTACTAAGATTTTTCATTCAATTGTCAATGTTCTTTGGAGGATAAATTTATCCCTCCACTTATATAAAGATCCTTTTGGGGCTATTTTTTATGCGCAAAACTTGTCGAAGCTAAAAATTATTTTTTGGATAATAAATTTTTTAAAATCCTTAGTATTTTATCAAAGCGATTTTTTACACTCGATTGATTAATTCCGTACTTTGAAGCAAGCTTCTGTTGGGTTTTACACTCCTTAACTATGTAGCTGATAAAAATCTGATCTTCGATAGATAAACTCTTGGCCGCTTTATGTAAGTTTTCATTTTCAATAAGCTCTATCCACCCAAGTAAATTCTTTTCAAACAACCGCTTGTCCACATCAAATTCGTTTGAAAAAGTATCATAAATAATTTCCTCAATCGAAACTTCATATTCATTTATTTTTGATTTTTTGATGCTGTCTTTTAAATCCATGTTTTTTATTACCTTGTGAAAATATGCTATTTTATTTTTTATATTGTCATGATGGCTTCCCATAAACCATTACCTCCGAATTATTTAGATTTTTTAAATAATTCGAATAGCTATGGATATCTTGCAAAGTAGAGAAACCACCGCTTCATAGGCTTGTCCTCGATGCAACCTAAAAAAAGAGCAGAGTTCTACACCGGAAGTGCAAAACTCTGCTCATAAAATCAGGTATTAAAAAATGCCCTGCATAAGAATAAAACTAATTTGCAAAGTATTTATGTATCAAAATTTATTTTTGCAAAGCATTTAAGATGCCATATTCTAAATTCCCCTTTTAAAGTGTCAATACCTAATTTTTTATAGGTTACGCACTTTCTTTGATTATTTTTTAGTAGGCAAATTAAAAAACTTAGCCTACTTGGCTAAATTTTAGATCAAGTAATACCGTAAGCCGTGTCGCAGTATGGATGGGGTTTTCAGGAAGTTTTTATCGTACTTTGTAGCTTTTAGAAGTATTTAAGATTAAAAAGTAATAACAAACATAGAAAATGAGGCCTCGCTGTTTAAGGTTTCACTTATTTATAAATCTTCTTAAGAAGTTTATATTGTTACATTGTTTCAAAATCAAACAAATTAAATTACCCGATTTACAAATTATAGTAATGTTTGCTTATTTTTTTATAATAATATATAAATTTAAGTGTACATATACGATAGATTATAAGGGGAAATAGTATGCAACAAATATTCACCAGTAAAAATCTAACAGTTAACTATCTAATAGACCGAATTGATATGGGCATATTAGGGCTTCCAGAACTTCAAAGGCCTTTCGTTTGGAAAGACTCGAAAGTGCGTGATTTATTTGATTCAATGATGCGTGGATATCCTATCGGATACTTAATGTTATGGGAATGCCCTGGATTTGAAAACAAAAGAACTATAGGAGCTGAACGACATGATTGTAACATGGTAAGAGAAGTTATAATTGATGGCCAGCAGCGACTTACATCACTCTATGCCGTTATGAAAGGTAGAGCAATAATAGGTTCAGATTACAAAGAAAAATTAATTACTATTTCATATAATCCTTTGAAAAACAAGTTTGAGGTTGGATATCAAGCAACTAAAAAAGATCCTGAGTGGATCTATAATATAAGCGATATTTTCACAAGCTCAAGTTCATATAAGTTTGTTAATGATTTTATAAAAAATTTAGAACATTATCGTAAATCTAAAACCGAAATACTAACTAATGATGAAAAAGATATAATTTCTGAAAACATCAGTTTAATTTTTAATCTTAAAAATTATATACTACCCATTTTTGATATCGATTCTAATGCTGATGAAGAAAGTGTATCTGATATTTTTGTGCGTGTAAATTCCGGAGGAGTGCCTTTAAAGCAAAACGATTTTATTTTAACGCTTCTTTCTATTTATTGGGACGAAGGACGTAAAAAAATCGAGCAGTTTAGTAAGGGCTCTACGCTTTTTGTTAGGGGAAAAGTTACACCGTATAATCAGATAACAGAAATTTATGCACAAGATATTATCCGAGTTTTGATGGCTTATGCTTTTTATCGTGCCCGATTAAAATACGGATATAAGCTTTTAAGAGGTGCTGATTTTGATAAGAAAGGTGCTATTGATGTTAATCTCAGAAATGAAAGATTTGACATTCTTAAAGATAAATTAGATGATGTTATAAGTGTACACAATTGGCATGAATTCTTAAAATCAATAATGAACGCAGGATATCTTTCCGGCGATCTCATTTTATCGAAGAATGCTATTTATTATACGTATGCTCTTTATCTCATAGCTAAATACAAATTCTGTGCATCAAATAACGAAAATATGCATTTGACTTCACTCTGGTTCTATTATGCTTCACTTGTTTCGTTTTATGCAGGTTCATTTGAATCGACAGCGGAAAATCAACTTAATTCGATTAAAGAGATTTCCACATTTGAAGAATATCGTGATTTTATACTTAGCAGAGTAAATGAAAGACTAACAAATGATTATTTTAACATTACATTGGTCGGTTCTAACGGACTGGATGTTTCCGGACGAGGAAATAATGCATGGAACGCATATGTTGCAGCACTTAATATTTTAAATGCAAATGTTTTATTTTCTAAAAGTCATTTACTTATGTCAAAGATGTTTGACCCCGGTGCTGACGGAAATAGAAAATCGCTTGAAAAACACCACTTGTTCCCAAAAGCATATCTTAAGGGGCTCGGATACACCGATGGAAAAATAAACCGCATGGCAAACTACGCTTTTATAGATTGGAAAGATAACATGGAAATTCTTGATCAGTCGCCGGCTGTTTATTATCCAATAATCTGTAAGGATAGAAACCCCGAAGATATAATCAAAATGGAAGAAGAAAACGCACTACCTCATGGCTGGGAAAATATGTCTTACGAAGAATTTTTAAAGGAGCGCTGCAAACTCATGTCCGCTAAAATAAAACAGGCGGTCGAGGTACTAAAAAATAATATATAGTTGATTTTAACAATAAACTTATTTGTCTATAATTTATCATGTGATTATTATAATCATGATCCCTTAAAAAAAGATAGTTTAATAATATATAAATTGAGATTGGCAAACTAATTATTTTTTAAAAACAAATAAATACTCATGCGCAATCAACAGGAAATTGTATTTTATACTATTTGTTTTCCAATAGCCTGTAGCTTTACAATTGTGCTGTTCTTTAATAATTATCTCTTTAAGTTTAAAACCTGCATCCTGAAAAATTTTCATAACTTCAAATGACATAGGTATCATACAACCATGTTGTCTTGTATCGCCCATTAATATGGCACAAAACTTATCTTTTTTTAAAACACGGTAGCTCTCGGCAGCTACCGTGTTCATTTCTTCGAGAAAATCTTTCACCTTTAGCAAAGATAAATCTTCAGGTATATTTTCACTATACTTTATAATATTTGCGTATGGCGGATGTGTACAGATTAAATCAATGCTATCACTTGGCACAAAATTTAAATTTCTTGCATCGCCTTTGCGAAGATATACTTTACCATTTGCACCTTTGTGTTCGAATGATATTTTTTTTCTGCATCTGCTAAGTGCTAAATCATTTACATCTACGCCAATAATATTTCTATTAAGAAGCTTAGCTTCTACAAGGGTAGTCCCTCCACCTGTAAATTGATCAAGGACTAAATCGTTTTCTTTAGAATAGCGTAACAAAATATTACGAGGTATATAGGGCGACCAATTACCTCGCCATTTCGCATCATGAGTTGCCCAATTTCCTCTTGTTGGGAAAGACCAATGTGTAGTCATTTCAAGCTCAAAATCCTCAGGTCCCCACTTATCTATTTTATTTTTCATTATTTAAAAGCCTCGCTAACTATACCATCTTCCAAATCTTTAATGTTGTAGATATGTTCCATAACGTCAAAAGTTTCTTCGAGATTATGACGAGCGTTGTTCCACCCTTTACCGTCCGTAAACCAAACAAATGTAAATCCGTCTATTTCTTCTGTTTCTAATGCAAGTGTTTTATAACTGCGAGCAGTTTCATTCAGTTTACTTCCGCTACTGCTATAAAAGTTGGTTTCAATGCCGTAAATCATATTAGTTGTTTTAATGACAAAATCAAAACGCTTTTCCGATTTTCCTTTATTTGATATAGCTGATAAATCTATATTCCATTTATCAGTAATTTGGTGAATGTACATTTCTTTAAAGTAATTTACACCTTTAGTAAATCCAGCCTTTTGTATAAAACTTTCTACCAAATTTTCCATGAGGTGTCCGCC
>JAUNCP010000020.1:8644-17097 GCA_030526535.1 Clostridia bacterium
GCCGCGATTCTTCCTACCGTTAGAATCAAGTCCGGTTTCAACACCTGTTGCATAATCAACTAAATTATTTACAATATGTTTACTGAGTAAATCAAACAAACCGGTCTTTTTCATGAAGTAACAATAACGTTCGATGAAATCAGTATTTTCTTTTTGGCAGGAGATAAAATCAAACCTATAAAGATATCCGCCATTTTCATCTTGGCAGTATATTTCATTTGCCCTAACCGCTAATAGAAGAGGAATACATTTAAGCACTTCCGGGTATTTTTTCGATATGTCTTTAAAATCTTCTTCAATGTTTGAAGAACCAATAAGCGAATTAAGAATATTTAGTTCTACTTTTATTTTTTCAACACTTTCATGTACTTTTTTAAAATTTATATAGTAACCATAATCTGCAATACTATCACGAAATTTTGATATCCACGATGTGAAATTTCTGCTCATATTTTTCTCCTATCTATTGCTATGAATAAGCAATTCTGTAATTTTACCACGTGCTGATGCGTTACTGTTAATCATGCGATTAGCATTAATTCTTTTTATTTCAAGTGAATTGTAAAGTTCATCAAAAAAATTATCTTCAGAATTTATATTTTTAGGATCAGAATTACTGGCAACAACACAAATCCCTCTATTGGCTAAAGATGTTATGTATTTGGCAAGTTCTATTTGATTGTCGTCATTAAAATTATTTTCTGTATAAGAGGTGAAGCTTGATGTAACATTTAATGGACGATACGGCGGGTCGAAGTAAACAAAGGTATTACTATCGATAAAGTTCTCAGATTCTCTGTAATCGCCACAAACGATAGTTACATTTCTTAATTTTTCAGATACTGCCCGGAGATTGTTTTCATCACAAATCATAGGATTTTTATATGCCCCCATAGGCACGTTAAACAGCCCTTTTTTATTTACTCGATACAGTCCATTAAAACAAGTTTTGTTTAAGAATATCATCAGAGCAGCTTTTTGTGTGTTTACGCTTATATCATTACTGATTTTTAACTCATTAAAATTATTACGCTTGTCCGTATAATATGCTTTGCGTTCATCTGTGTTTAAAGGTAAAAAATCATTTTGCATTGTATATAATTTTTCAATTAGTGTGTCTATATCATCACGAATAGTGTTATAGGTGTTTACAAGTTCAGAATTAATATCGCTGATATATACTTCTTGCAAATCAAACTTATTTAGAATATCAAATAAGATAGCACCACCACCCACAAATGGTTCTGCGTATTTATTTATTTTTCCGTGTTTAAAAGGATAAAGTTTTTCAATTTCAGGAATTAACTGTCCTTTGCCTCCGGCCCATTTAAGAAATGGTTTTACTTTTTTACTATCAAAATTCATATTTCTAAACATCCTTGCATCAATTGGTTTTTTAGCATTTTTCGGAACAAGCCACATATTACCTACCATAGTTGCTCCATCAATTCTTTGCTCTAAACAAAGAGTGGATACTCTTCTTTGGGAAACTCCCCATTTATCTGCGGCTTCTTTAGCAGAAATATATTCCATTATGCAACCTCCGAATAAATTTTTATAACTGTAATATTATATTCTAAGTCTGGAATAATATCAATATCATTCCGTAGGAACAAAAACAAATCTAATATCCTTTTCTGTATTTTGCATATTCCCAAATTCTATATGATTATGCTTAAACTATACTCAACATAAAAAATTAAGAAAATTGATTTTTTAATTTTTACAAATATTTAAAATAAAAATATGAGTAAAAAAAGAGACCATTTTTTAAGTTCAATTTTTGAAAAGTACATTAAAAGTACAATAAAAGTGCACAAATAAAAAATAATATAAAAAACATGATATTATATAGTAGTAGTGCACTCGAAATTTAAAAATGGAGGTCAAAAATGTCTTATATAGAAAATATTTATAAATCAATCTTAAAGGAACTAAACCAAGAAGAATCAAGTCATGCTAAACTTGGTGTATATCAATCAAATAATTTTATAAAAAATATGGTTGACAACACAAAAGATAATTTATCTCTAAATCTTAAAATTAAAGAAAACAGGAGACAAAGTGTTATTGATGTGTTGAATAAATTAAGTAAAGGTCATGTTGTAGCAGAAAACAAATATAAGATAGTATATGAAATAAAAAAAGGGAAAAACTATGTTATTTGTGATTATGTTGTTAATTCTCATGTTACTATTCCACAATCATTTTTAAAGCACTTTGGTAGAAGAGATAATACAGGGGCTGGGAGGCACTGCCCAGGGGCTATGGTTGTAGATTATATAGATATTAAAACAAAACAGATTAAAAGTAAAAAAGTTAAGAACTATGGTGCTGAGTACGCTTACTACGATAGAGAAACAGAAGAATTTTTATCAAAAAATTTTGAAACTAGAATAGCAAACATCAATAAGGAGATTGACAAATTCAGAAACAAAAAAATAACTAATATAAAATTAACTAAAAAAATCAAATCAGATATTTACAATTTCTTCCTCATCACACTATATAGAAATCCTAAATCGCTTAAAATTGTTAATGAAGAATCTTTGGCAAGCAAATTATTAGGTGTTATCGACCATAACGAAATGTTAAGATTGGTTCGTACAATAAAATATGAAATTTTTTTTGAAAAATTCAAGATTAATATAATAATTAATAAAACGAATAGAGATTTTGTAACGAATGACACAATGATATCGCAAATAACCATTGATAAAGACAATAAAACAATTATAATCCCCATTAATAAAAAAGAATGTCTTGCTTTGTTGGAAGCCGACCACTTTAAATTGTATTTTAAAAATGGTGAGTTTCATTACATGAATGTAGAAAAACGAGAATACTGTTGAAACCATTAATAAAGAAATTTACGCTTTTGCGAGGTACTATGATGAAAATGTTATTGGTAGTAAAAAAGAATTGGAAATGTTACTAAATCAAGAATAAAGCAGGGGGGATGAAACTATCTTATGATATTATCAAAATATAAAAATTCGAAATCATAATGTAACAATACCTACATGTTTTTTCTTTGTGGCATAATTTAAAGTTCTATAAGCTCCACCCAAATTGTGCTCTACATAAGCGATTAAAAAATCGGATTTATCAATCATACTTGCATAAGTTGGCGATAGGGTTAAGTATGACATTGGCTGAGCTCTTAGATTTCCAAGAATTAAATGATTTTGCTTTTGAATAGTAAAAAAAGGCGGGTAAATACCCGCCGCTTAGTTTTTTATATCAATTTATTTGAATTATTTTAGTCATTAAATCGTAAATGTAATTTGAACCCCTCGAAATAAGTATTCCGGTCAAGATATTGCTTAAATAAGGGATCCGAGAATGTAAATTGAGATATTTCGGTATATCAATTTCATAAGCAATAGAAATAAGAATGCCTAAAACTATACTTAAAAGCATTTCCCAGCAAAACTCTCCACTTACGAAAAATTGGTTAATATATGTTATTGTGGCTTCGATAATAATTGTCAAAGGCATTATTGAAGCTATTTTGTTTTCCAATCTAATCACCTCTTACTTCGGTATTTTCCAAAACTTGATTTGGATAGATTGTATCTGAATTTAAAGCGTTTAAAGCTTTTATTTCTTTGTATTTCGTATCGCTCCCAAAATAACGCTGAGCGATTGCCTAAAGGGTATCACCTTTCTTAACTGTATACTCAAAATATTTTGTATTTGTTGAACTGTTAGATTTACTAAATCCATTTAAGCCTTTGGATTTCATGATTTCGGGGTAATTTTTGTAAGAAACATCAAGATCAACATTTCCGCTTATGCCGTTTATAAATCCTTTATCGGATTTTTGCCACATACCGTACGAAACATAAAAGGCAGAAGCTGTCTCCTTATAGCTCCTACCTATCATAAAAATATCTATTTTTTAAAATCAATTCTAATATCTCCACTTAATGTCTTTACAACTAATGAATTAGGATTATTTAAATTAAATGATCTCGCCATTTTGCTAAATTTTTCTTCATTAATCGCAATTGATCCGTTCATAGTAGATATGTCGTATGAATAATTCGAAATTGCCTCATTACAATGGATACCTACATTGCCGGATACGGTTTCTATGGTTGATTTTTTACTCAAATTTCCGAGCATTTTAACATCACCACTAGTGCTTCTAGCTTTAACAGAGTTCCATGTTTTTCCATCAAATTTTATATTTCCGGACACTGTTTTTGTATCCAAAGTTGTATACATCTCGCTATTATTTTTGATATTAATATCACCCGATGTAGTATAAGCAGATATCTCATCACAATCTCTAATTTCGGAATTTATATCACCCGAAACAACATCAACACTAAGTTTTTTCACTTTAGTATCAGGAATACTAACATCTCCACTAGTCTCATTTATTGTAATGTTTTCAAACGAGATATCCTTAGGGTAGTAAATGTTTATATATCTTTTTTCAGAATTTGTTTGTCCAAAATTTGAATTATTGTTTATTTTTACTTCTAATTTTCTATTTTCAATCGACCATCTGGGATCAAGATAATCAGATGAACAAATTTCTAAACCATAATATTCCGATGGAATAAAACTAATATTTTCACTTGGAGATGATATTTTTACAGAATTAAATTCTTCTAAATTTTTCTCATTAACGAATACCTTTGAACTAGATTTATAATTTAAAATATCATTTATAGCATTACAACCACTAATCGGTACCAAAAGCAAACACGCTAGACCTACGCCCAGATTTTTTTTAAAATAAAACATATATATACTCCTTTTTTAATAAATTTCAATATATTATAACATATATTAATCAAAATAGCACACCCCTATTTCAATTCCATTTTGAAACATCTATTCCTTTAAACTCCATAATAATCCCTCCTTAATATTCATTTCAAAAATCCGATTTTTTGCTGTTTTCTAAGCAAATATCAAGCTGTTCTCTTGAACATATAACAGGTTATATATGCTTGAAGTGTGCTTGTCAGCGATGTATCACCTTGTGAGTATTTTCCCGAAGGCGTAGCTGTTACGGAAGATTGATTGTTATATATTGCGGTGTTTACGGGACATGATTTTCCGCTTAGATCTCGCCCCCAACCGTCATATCTGCTTTCCGAATAAACATAAGCTCCCGTGCCATTTCCAACACCCTCGCCGCAAGCTCCTCCGTACCACCAATGCATTCCGATTCTAAAACTTTGTCGGTGGCTTTTGCTTCCTCCTGTTTTTTCCGGTGTTTTAAAATCTGAATCTGAAGTATTTACACCCACAGGAACACGTCCCGCATCCCAAGCAACCCAAGTACCACCAAATAATTCACCTGGATTCGTACTGCTCACAGACATATAAATTGAGCCTACAGGATAAACTAAGTCAAAAATAGTTTTATTGTTAATAGTTAAACCGCCCGTAATCTTGGTGTCCATATTAATTTCAAAAGCATTTTGCGTTGAAACTTTACCAATCGCCATACCTTTTCCGGTTTGATTGTAGTCTACAAGCGTATAAGCGGTAGATAAATTATGAGAATACTCTGCAAAACTAAAAAAATCAGTAGCAACAATTTTGAAATTGTACTCTGATTCCGTGTCTATATTCTGAATTATCTGTGTAGTGTTCAGGGCGTAGTTCGTATTGTCTAAATCAAAGACGCTCCACTCTGCTTGCGATATTTTCTTATACTTAATTTGAAAAGACTTTGTATTGCCATTATTAACGCTTGAAATCGAAGCTGACACCACACATTTTGCACAGTTGCCCTCATCGTTCGGCGTCCCATCTTGGTCACATCTTGAAACTGAAAAAGAGTTAATTGCGGGACTTGAATACGCTATAACGTTAAAAGTTACGCTTTGGGATTTTGTGCGTCCTCTACTGTCTTTAACGGTTACAGAGCAGGTATTGCTGCCGCTCGTAGTTAAAAAGCCCGTTGTAAAACTGCTTGATGTGTAAGAAGCCCCATTAATACTTGTAGAATATGAACTGATCGTACTTGAATAACTTCCGCTTGCTGAAATGCTACCTGAAATTTTAGATTTCCCTTGAACATAAGCCCCAAATTGAGCATAAATCCCTGAAACTGCTTCGGATAAATTAACCGAGTTAATTGTTGGGACTACGCTTGACGGTACATTTGCGGTTAAACTTACGCTATTTGCGCCGATATACGTGCTTCCGTTATATGTTTCAAGCCAAAGTTTAACGCTTAAACTTGTAGAATTCGGCGTGCTGTTGGCGAGGCTCATCGGAACTGTCCAGCTTTTACTTGTTCCGATACCCGTGCCAATGGTATTCCAACCGCCTAAGCCAATTTGATAATAAAGCGAATGTGTGAAGCTGCTTGACGCTCGGTTTGTGCTTACTGTTACCGAGTTTCCCATAGTAACAGAACTTGAACTGAGTGTCGGTTTGCTGGTTCTCGGTATTGTTGATAAAGTTTGCGAATAAGACTGCTCACTACTTGTAAGAGGGGTGTTCATATCAATCCAAGCTGAACAAGTTAAAGTTTTAGTTCCGTCATTGTTGTGATAAATATCAAGAGTTTTGCTGAAAAGATTTATTCCCGAATCTGTTATTTTTTGGCTCGGAGAAACTGTTGCAGAATAAGTTGTGCCGTTGATTTTACAGTAGCAAGTACCGCTCCCATAAGTTGTGTAGCCCGAATTGTCGCGCCAAAACCTTACATAAACGCTAACATTCGAATAGTTATTTGAAACATTTTGCGAGTTTTGATTTACCGTAATAGTTATATTTAACGTGCGTATTACTTGTTGAAAAAGTGCTTGATGTTCCCAAATTATCACCTCATTTATTGAATATGCTATAATACTAAATACAAAAATAAATAAATGGAGCAGTTTATGAGTATTGGTATAAAAAGAAAAACCGTTAAAGTTTTTAAATATAATCCGGAATGGAAAAATGAATATTTAAAAGAAAAAAACACTTTGAAAGACGCTTTAAAAAATTATGATGTTGATATTCAGCACGTTGGCAGCACTTCCATTGTTGGTTGTAAAGCTAAGCCTATAATTGATATAGCTATAGGAGTATCAAACCTTGAGTACGGAAAAAGATTAATCCCGATTTTACAAAAAATAGGATATCATTATGACGGCAGAAACGATTTTGGCGTTCGGTATTTCCTCAAAAAATGTGAAAACGATATTGAAACTTACTTTATACATATAGAAGATAAGAACAGTAGAATATGGCAACACCATATTCTATTTAGGGATTACATGAACCTTAATCCCGACGAAGTTATAAAGTATTCGGACTTAAAGGAAAACTTGGCTCAAAAATTTTGTGATGACAGAAAAAGTTATACAAAAGCTAAAGAAGCCTATATTGAAAAAATTATTGATAAAGCTTTTAAAAAATTTGACGTAAAGCCTAAAGGTAAAAATTACATTATGTGAACATAAGCTATTTTATTTTCTTAAATGATAAAATTCCGCTTGTTCTTGGGGAAAATGCAAAATTAAAAAGAAAATTTGAGTAACACTGTAAGGTGAAATAATATGAATGATTTTGAAATAATAAAATTAAATCCTAAAGATTTCGAAAAGTGCGGTAATATTTGGGATTTAAAAGAAAATGAAAAATTCACTCAACGTATTTATGATGACTTAAAATCGGGGAATAGAGTAACCTTTGTTTATAAAGATAAAAAATCAGGAGATTTTTTGGGCGAAATAAGTATTGTTTTTGATGATGAAGAAATATATGTAATAAAAAACATAAGAATATATCTTTCTCACTTGATTGTAAAGGATGGCTTTCGCAATAAAGGTATAGGTACTATTTTATGTAATTACGTATTTGAATTTTGCAAAAGGCTTGGATATAAAGAAATTACTCTTGCTGTAAACTTAGATAACTATGGCGCAATAAAACTCTATCATAAACTGGGGTTCACGGAAATGCTTGCTGTTAAAAAAGATGAGTATGGTGAGTATGTAGTTTTACTTAAAAAATTAATTTAAAAAATTTAAGCTAAGAGTCTCTTATTTTATTTTCTTAAATGATAAATTTCCGCTTGTTCTTGGATAAAAAGCAAAATTACCGAGCTGGAGTGAATTTAAAAATTCTCCGTCGGTAATTTTTTAAAATTTATTTTTTCACTTTATATATTAATAAACGCCGTGCTTTCCTCTATACGGATTAGGTAAATCTTTGCTTTTAGGAAAATTTTTCCCTATACAAAATTCTTCCTCTCCTTTGCAAACCCAAGGAATAGATGATATACCTATACAAAATTCCTCCAAACAGAAATACTCATTATCACAATCATTAGTATAAGTTTCAAGCATAGATATTATTCTGTCGGTTTTTTCGTGTGATGTAATCATAAACGGCTCATATTTTCTAGAAGTAATCCATTCATGTTTTTTATTCATTTTTTTCTGCCCTAACACATAAGTAACTCCACGGACAGAACTATAGTG